>CALEAC010000227.1 GCA_937944095.1 uncultured Saprospiraceae bacterium | reverse complement strand
ATTAGGGTCCTAGTACACTGCTAGTATATCGAAGCTATTGTTGTTAAATGTAATGGTGTCGTTAGCCTTCTTGCCCAACATCTGTTGACCGATAGGTGAAGTTGTAGAAATTACATAATAGGTACTGCCATCCAAGGTTACTTTTCCTAAGCCTACAGCGATAAAATAAGTGACTTTGTCAGTTAGAATAAGAGAGCCACTCTTTATGATAATAGTAGTTGTAACAGGCGTACCCTGTAGTAGATAAGCACGTTCTTTGGCCTTGATCACGATGACTTTATGCCTATCTATTTCGGCTTGTAACATCGCACGTGAAGTCTCGAACTTGTCACCTGCACTACTTTTAGTTTCTGAAGTCAATGATTCTTGTAATCTGGCAAGGATATCATTATTTGTATTGATCTTATTTTGGATGAGTGCGCCGCATTCAGAAAGTAATTTCTTTTTTATGGAGAGATAGTCAATGGTCATTAGTATCGTTTTGTAGTGATTGCGTTGAATATAATGTTGGCTAGTCTTATACCACTTATTGGATATTGAGCTTTTTTAGTTTGTTACCTAGTATGTTCTGCTTCATACTCAATTCTAAGTTTGCAAAACCGTCCTTTTGAGCTGTGTTAGAGACTTTTCCTTTAGATAGTAATATAATTTCATCACAGGTGTCACTAAGTGTAGAAAAAATATGTGAGGAGATGAGCACAGTCTTACCTAGTCTTCTCATTTCCTCTATCATTTCAGTGATTATTATATTACTCTGTATATCGACCCCACTGAAGGGTTCATCTAGAATAATGATGTCATTCTTTCTTAGTAGCACACCCATGAAAGCCAGTTTCTTTTTCATACCTGTCGAGTATGTTTCAGCGTATTGATTTAGCGGTAGATTGAATATGTTTTGTGCTTCGAAATTGGCTGCTCCTATTTTCTTTGAGATACACTGTAGCTTCAGGTATTCCCAGCCAGTTATTAGAGACATTATCATTGGGTTTGTTTCCAAGTAGCCTAAGTGATTTCGTAGGCAGAGGTAAGGAGACGATATGGTTCCTTGGTGAGATTCTAGCCCGGCAATACACCTAAACATGGTTGTTTTTCCAGCACCGTTTTCACCTACGATACCATAAATTTTGCCTGGGCTAAAATTAAGAGTTATATCCTCCAGCACCTTTAGGTTACCATACCGTTTACTTAGATTATTTAATTCTAACATTCCAAAATTGGATTTAGTCTTTTTATAGCTTGTGAATAGAAGATCCAGATAGCAATAGGCAACATCGGTGGAAATAAAATTCCTATTGCGAGTAAGATTATTTGCGGAACATTCATTTCCTGTGGGAAGGCTGAATACTTAGCGAGTATCATGGTGCCAATTAAGATATAGCCAAATAGATAGACAGCTACAGTAATGATCCAATTTTGTGAAAAAGCGAAAAGGATTGCAACCAAGGCTGGCACAGCTAAGATAGAAACACAGATTATCGAGGTCCTCAGTTTTGATAACAAAAAAGCCTTTGTTCTTGATGTATGAATCCATACAACGTATTTTGATTCCGGACTTTGGTAGTTAAATATGCTGATAAAAAATATCAGCAGAAATCCGAAAAGAGACAAATTATAATTGCCAACCTCAATGGCTTTTATAACCAAAAAGTAGGCAATAGCAATTATCCAAAATGCCTTTCTAAAACCAATAATAAATTCGAATGGATAGGATTTGAATGGAGTGGGTATTGTTTTGTTTAGTTGATAATTGGATGTGAATAATGATAAAGCAAGAGTCACTATTATCCCTAATAATAAAGGAAGAAACTCTTTTTGATACAAGTAGTAAATTAGAAAAGGTAAAGCAACCATGCTATTCTCAACAAGTCTTAGTAACTGGTATTCTTTATGTGCAAAGGTCTTTCTTAGTTCATTATTGCGCTTACTAGCACTCAATTTGATGACCACCGAAATCATAGTAGCCGAATAGATCCAATTAGCGTATTCTGACTTAGAAAATAGTAGCCCAGATATAATGCAGAAAAGTGCAAGCACTAGGACAAGCCCTATAATTGGATTGAGACCTATTTTATTAAGCCATCTTAATAAACGTGTGTATTGTAGTTTGAAATAGAATTTCATTTCTAAGTGGAAGGTAACTTAAATTTGGAGCTGATTATATGGTTATGTTGTAAATTGATGCCTCAATTATTGACTTATGGATATACTTAAGACTATTCTGTCCAACTGGTTGCCGACTGTCCTGACAGCCTTGTTTTTCTACTTCATTTATATCATCTCGAAGAAACTGATGGAGCGACAGACTAAAGGACATACTGATAAGGGCTTGATTAGGTCTATAGTTTTGTTCACCATCGTCCTGATTGGTTTCATTAGTGTCATACTTGCGCTACCTATGAGCCCTGATCAGAAGAGTTCAATTACGAGTTTGATCGGAATTGTTTTATCAGCAGTTTTGGGTTTGAGTTCTACGACTTTTATAGGTAATGCATTGGCTGGGATTGCATTGAAGCTGAGACGTAATATCAAGCCAGGTGACTTTATCACAGTGGATGATATCTTTGGGAGGGTCACAGAGCAGGGCTTATTTCATACAGAGATACAAACAGTCGATCGTGACCTCACGACCTTACCTAATATGACACTGGCAACTAACGCTGTGAAGGTGACGCGGTCGTCAGGCACTTTTATTAGTGTAGAGTGTTCGCTGGGTTATGATGTCAATAGACTACTGATAGAGGAGGCTTTACTTAAGGCAGCCAACGATGCTGGCCTAGAGGACCCTTTTGTTCATATTATTTCCTTAGGTGATTTCTCGATTGTCTACCGTATCCAGGGCTTGCTCAGAGAGGTTAAGTCTATTGTCAGTGCTCGATCAAAATTGACAGCGATGGTCATCGATAGTCTGCATGACGCCAAAATTGAGATTGTTTCTCCAACTTTTATGAATCAAAAACAGGTAGGGGATACCATATTTATTCCTAAGAAACTGAGGACTAAAGCAACTACAGACATAGAGGAGAATACGCCTGAGATGGTCATCTTTGATAAGGCAGAAGAAGCTGAAGGCATAGAGAAAAGGAAAGAATTACTTGCTGAAATAGAGGAAAAGATTAAAGTGGAGAAGAAACAGCTTAAACAAACAGCTGATCCTGAAGCAAAGACCAAAATTGTAGAGACAATCAAAAAAACTGAAGCCTTGAAGACGAAAATCGAGGACCGTATAGAAAAGAAAGTCGAAGAACTGGATGGACAATAGCTGGATATGATCTCGTCATACCCAGCTACTGATTGTTAGCTGTATTTCCGTGCGTAATCATAGATAGCTTGAGCATACTGTTCATCGAACTTCTTCTGATCTTTGATGTATTGTTTCTGAATCTTGAGCAATACTTTCTGAGGGACTTTTCTGACGTCGAGATTGTATTCATTGATTATTCTTGTGATGCCTTTATTGGCTTGTTTTTGGGGTCTTTCCTCTACTTTCCGTAGAATATCCTTGAATACGGACTTAGGCGCTGTCTGGACATTACTATCGTTCTTATTGTGGCTTTTAGCACCTTCTATTTCCCTTTTTATTAGATCTAGGATACTCTCGGGTGATTTGCCTTTCGCAGCTCTTTTATCTCTGGTCTTATTGTCGAGATTTCTCAGTTTATCTTTGAGTAAATCAAAGACAGTA
>CALEAC010000226.1 GCA_937944095.1 uncultured Saprospiraceae bacterium | reverse complement strand
AAATTTACCTCAGGACATAACTCCAATGTCGATTACATAGCTGATACAGAAACCGCTGGTGGCAATACAGTCACTCTAGTGATGGCGACACCACTTGGATTCATTTCTGGAGAGGCGCTCATACAAGCTACAGAAGCCGTCACCCAAGACAAAACGACACTTGAGTTAGGTCTAGAGAATGCGCATGAATTAGATTTTCTGGATCTATCTTCTGAACTTGTATATACTATCCCGACTTCCAAAGGGCTCGTACTAGACCTCAAGGCTGGCCTAGGTATGAAGCATCTTATAAGCATAGGAAATAATCTTACCCGATTAGAGATTAATGATAACAGGTTCTTTTCTAACCAGACTATGGTTACCGAAAATCAGCAAACTATCAATCATAGCCTATCTTATCTTACAACTGGCTTAGAACTAAGAGTGCCTATATCAGGTATGCGCTATATAGGATTAACCTATGATTTTATGTCAGGACTAGAAAGTATCCACAGACAGGCAGACCTTAGTACAAGCATCTCATCGCACACCATGGGTATAAGGTTGAGATTCTGATAGCACTTTACAAGTTGTATCATACTTGTTTACTTCTTATCATTTTTTTAATCAATACGATTTGGCCTAAGTGATAATAGCTGTGCTCGATTATACCTTCTAGATTCCGTCGATTCGTACCATATTTCGCATCAACAAAAATAGAGTCTAAGCTATCATCTGGCAATGCCCTGATTATCAATTCGAATTTTAGAGCATTAGACATAAGTTCATCTCTTAGGCTAAGCCAAGCTTCTTCAGAAGATATTTCAGTCATCTCGAAACTATACTTATCTCGAATATCCAGAACACCTTTAGCCAAAGCCTCGATAACACCCGCTAAGTAATAATTGACATGAAAGCTTAGTGCTGCAATCGAATTTAATTGCAACACTTTGTGAGTGGCCTCTCTCCAACTAAGATCACTGAGTTGTTCCTGATAATTAGTATTAGCAATCCAAGTCCCATCTACAAACACTTCTCGGAATCTATCTGCAATCTGTTCTGGCTGTCCCATAAGCTATATAATTATAAAGACTATAATAATCCCAGCTAGGCATTCGCAATTTCTTTGGGGAGTATAACGGTAAACTTGGTATACTCCCCTATTCTGGAATCGATCTGGATATCCCCATGATGTAAATCTATGATCTTCTTACAAAGGGCTAGACCGATGCCAGTTCCTTCGAAATTTTGTGTCGAATGCAACCTTTTGAAAATTTCAAAAATTTTCTTCTGATGTACATCTTCTATTCCTATTCCATTATCCTCAACGGTGATATGCCAAAATTTCTCTGAATCATCTTGAGTTTGATAGATTTTAACTATTGGATTCTCAGATGAGTTAAATTTTATTGCGTTAGAAATAAGGTTCGTGAATAACATTCCCATCTGCTCATCATTTGCATATACTATGGGCAGTTCATTAAACTCGACAATAGTCTTTTGTTCTTCTATTTTCTTACCTAAACCCAGAATAATATTATGACATACTTGATTCATGTCCACCTGTGTATAGTTGAGGTCTTGTCGTCCTACTTGAGAAAAGGTGAGTACATTGTCTACTTGCTCATGCATTCGTTTGACAGCGTTTTCGACTGTACTTAGATACTTCGTTATATCAGACCCACTATCTGCAAGTTTTTTTCTTATCAGACCTGTATAGCTGCCTATTGTTCTCAGAGGTTCTTTGAGGTCATGAGAAGCCACATATGCAAATTGTTCTAGTTCCTCATTAGAACGCGACAGATCCCTATTAATACGCATAAGTTCAATTTCACTATTCAGCAAATCTGCTTCGTACTTATTCTTGGCTTCTATTTCACCATTCAGTTGACTATTAAGGGATTTCAAATAATCATTATTTCTCTTAACTCTTCTAGTATACAAAAAGAAAGAGCCTGCTATAAGAGAAATCAAAAGTAATAGGCCTATAATTTTAAACCATAGTGTCTGCCAAATTGCTGGAATCACATTAATGGTTAAGCTTCTGTCCTCAGCAGTCCATACTCGATTCTCATTAGCAGCTCTAATCCGCAAGGTATATTCGCCGTTTTCCAAGTTAGTATAAGTCAATGGCAAACTGCGTGAAGAATGGCGCCAATCATCATCAAAACCCTCAAGGATATAAGCAAACTCTATCTTTTCGGGCTTAGAATAATTAAGGCCAGCGTAAGAAATTTCTAAGTAGAAATCATTATAATTCAAGTTGAGCTCATTCCTCTCACTTAAATTAATAGTCCTCCTTTCACCATTACGATTAAGGACTGTTGCTTGACTCAGATGAACTATAGGAGGACTCTGATTAAGCACTAATTTATCGGGATGAAATCTAACAACTCCTGCATAATTACTAAAGTACATTCTCCCTGCGTCATCTGTGGTCTTAGAAGCCATATTGAAATTAAGATCATTAATGCCATCGGACTTATCAAAGATATGTGTCTTGAAATCATTAAGTTCCACATTGTAAATTCCACCTCTAGATGAAAGCCAAACTATACTATCAGAGAGCGGTATAATCGCATGGGCGTACATCCGATTATCAGAGGTGTTATCATACTTAAATTCTTGTTGCTGATAATCATATAAAAGAATACCTCGATGAGTTCCTATCACTAAATGGTCGGACGTAGAACTCAAAGCTGTGATTGTATTAGATATTATGCTAGTCGTATCCTCAGGGTCGTGTCTATGGTGGATAAAATAATAATCATCTTCTGTCTCTACATATTCATTCAGTCCATTATAAGTCCCAATCCATATATTTCCATTCTTACCCTTTTGTATACTGGTGATCGAGTTATCAGTCAACTGCTTTCTATCATTGATATTCTTTTCGAATATCTTAAATTCGTCAGTCTTATAATCCAGTTGCAACAATCCTAATTCTGTACCTATCCATAACCGATCTTGATCATCATTAAAAATACACTTAGCAAGAAAGTTCGAATACTTAGATAGTATGCTATTTGGAATCTCTTTGCGCTCAAAAGCCCCATTAACAATATTATACTTATAAATTGAGTTATTCGAGGTACAAACAATTTCTTCTTCATTGAGCTTAAGCAAGCCATTCATTCGAGTCTCCCCAAACTGATTTGTTAGTCCACTTATTTCAATTTTTTCTTCTCTATTTAAATCATAGAATACAAGTCCATCTTCACTCTGTGCTAACCACAGGACATTACCGATAACCGCCATGTTTTGACAATTGGAAGCTACATTGACATCTGATAATACGGATTCAAATTGATTATTAAAAGGATTTAAAATTGTGACGCCTCCGAAAGTTGATATCCAGACCAGACCATCTTTGTCATGATAAATATGCTTAACGTCATTACCAGCTATACTTGTGGGGTCATTAGAATTGGAAAAATACTTATGTATACCTGGGAGTAAACTTGAAGTCTCTGACGCCTCTATTACTTCCTTGGTCAGCTTAAAGATGCCGTTAGTAGTTGCGAACCAAAGACTATTATCCTTATCCTTACTTAGATGAAATATGGTATTGGAGTTTATCGAAGATGCGTCATCATAGTTACTGGTAAAGTTTTTGAATTTAGTTTGCCAATCCTGCTGATCTGCTCTATTTGTCCCATCTAAAGGAACTTCGAATTTGAATATACCTGCCTCATGAGTTCCTAACCAGTAACTATTTTTATAATCTTGTATGACACTCCATACATTCTTAGACCCTAATTGATCATCAGGAATAAACTGTCTGAATTTCAATGAATTAATATCATCACCCAAAACTAAGTACAAGCCGCTTCCCCAGCTACCTAACCAAATCCATCCTTTGTCGTCTTCATAGATTTTTAGTATCGCTTTGGACTTAAGTCCTAGTGAGTCATCCTTACTCATTTTATAAGAAACAAAATTATCTGTTTCTCTTCTGTATATATTAATTCCATCTTCTGTACCGACCCAAATGTCATTATTGAAATCAACTGTAATACTTAGAATCTCATTATTGCTAAGGGAGGTGGGATCATTAACATCATTTAGATATGTGGTCCACTCATCTAAGTCAGAGTCAAATCGAACTAGTCCACCTAACTTAGTCCCTATCCATATAATGCCATCATGGTCTACTGCAAAACCAGTAACGTAGCTTACTTTTAATGCTGGGGTATTATCAGAATTAAATATTCTGAAACTTTCATGGCCATTATATCGGACGATACCTTCTGAGGTCGAAAACCAGACAAACCCCTTGTGGTCTTTTTCTATGTGGGTAATATAATTACTCGGAATGCCATCCTCAGTTGTTATAGAATTGAAACTTAATTGTGGCGTGTTCTGAGACAGGGCTTCAACGCAGAATACGTTAGCCAAAAGAACTAATATTAAAATATGGTTTGTTATAGCTTTCACCCTTATCTATCCAAACACCTGGTAAAAGTATAATAATATTTATAATATGTTAAGAAGAATAGTTGCTGAATTTCAAATCAGCATCTACTGTGCTTAATTTCTACTATTATTATATTAATTATCAGACTGTGCCTGGTCAGGCTTCTGTGAGATCAGGAATCGTGTAATCTGGCTTACTACCACTGTCACCACCTTGACCAATTAGAAAATATCCAACTAGCCCTATAAGGAATAGGGCAACAGAAATCCATTGTGCTTGTGACCAATCTAGGCCGAAGAGGTCGTATCTTGGATTTACCCTGATGGATTCTACCCAGAAACGGGCAAATGAGCTCATGATTAGATATAAAAAGAATAGGCGTCCTGGTGTCTTAATTTTAGTTCTAAGAGACCATAGGATAAGAAAGCTCATGATAGCAATGGCTATCTCATATATCGGCGTTGGGAATACAGGCGGATCCAAATGTGTGCAAAAATTACCGATGCAGTCCGGAATCTTCTGCCCCTTCTGATAGAAATCAGCCACATTACGTGGGTAATCATAAGCCCATACCCAATCTGGTAAGAAGAACCAATCTGGCTTAGCTGCTGTATTTTCTATACCCCAGTCCCCGTCACCAGAAAACTGACAACCCATTCGGCCGACGCCATAACCAATAAGTAAGGCTGGCGCTGAAATGTCCATCATATGGATTGGCGGAATCCCTATTTTTTTGACATACAGGAATACTGCAACAAAGGCTAGAATCAGTCCACCATATACAGTTAGACCGCTACCTGACAATAGCTGTCCCATCGGATCTGCCCAGAACGCATCGAGGTTTTCTAGAATAGAGAATAGCCTAGAACCTAGGACGCCAAATACCGCAGCAATGAGAATGATGTCTCCTGCTTTTGCTTCTGGAGCCATACCAGCATAGCCTATAGGTACTGGTGGTCTATTAGCTGCCATGAAGTAGAAATAGATTCCGAATAGCGCACCGACTATGACACCGATAACCATAGTGCCTTGTGATGAAAAAATCACGGAGGCAGGATCGGCTTTGAAAGCGTCGAAATTATAAAATATAGCTGGCGCTTTGAATCCAAAGATGAATCCGAAAATTGCATTGAAAATACCTTCCTTTAGCGGTGAGGATGCTGCCTGTTGGATTTTCAAGGCTGGCAATAGGCCTTCCTGATGCTTACGTCTAAGTTCTGAGCGAATCACAAAAAATGACACCACAAAGACCAAGGCAAGGAAAATCCCGAAAGTCTTGAATATACTCGTCCAGTTATCGACTTCTGTGCCTAAGAGGTCGTGGAGGACATATGATAAATCGGGATACATGTTATTTGCTATTAGTTAGCATAAAAGTACGATCAATTATTCAGTGAGCTGTCTAATCTGACTTCGAACTGCTGCATCTCACCTCTTCTATCCACTGTTACAGTGATTATATCGTTAGGCTTATAGCTTTCGAGTGTTTCTATGAGCTGCTCATTAGATGAGATCGTCTGCTCATCCACCTGTATTATTAGATCACCAGCAAGCTGACGTCCATCTCTAGTTCGAATAATACCTTTCAGCCCAGCCTTCATAGCTGGCCCACCTTCTGCGATTCGACCTATCATTGCGCCTTTCCTCTTAACATATGCTGGATTCATGAGTACGACGCCCATTACAGGTCTATTAATCTCTCCGTAGGTGATGAGATCAGGTACTACAAGATTCACAACATCCACTGGAATAGAGAATCCAATCCCTGAATAAGCGCCAGAAGGTGAATATATAGCCGTATTAACCCCAATCAATCGACCCGAAGAATCAAGCAAGGGTCCGCCCGAATTACCAGGATTAATCGCCGCATCAGTTTGTATCACGTCATAAATGCGCCTCCCATTCTGAGCAACAATCTCACGGCCTAGAGCGCTAACGACACCTGTTGTGAGTGTCTGGTCAAAACCAAAAGGATTTCCAATGGCATAGGCAAACTGACCGACCTTTAGATTATTAGATCGACCAATTGGTAATGGACTTAATTTATCTGGGGCCTTGATCTTAAGTACCGCTAAGTCTTTACTAGGTTCGTACCCTACCACTTCTGCATCATAACTACTCTGGTCAGAAAGTGTCACTATGAATCTATTGCCTCCCTCTAGAACATGAAAATTCGTCACAATATGCCCTTGATTATCCCACATAAAACCCGTTCCTGACCCTTTAGGCATTTCAGTTACATTCATAGTCCAACTGTCCTGACGAAGGCTCGAGGTTGTAATGAATACCACAGACGGTGCTGCATTCTCGAAAAGATCTATAACAGCAGATTCATGTGGGCCGAAGCCTTTTGTGGGTTGTATAGGTCGCTTTGCCTCCTTTTCTGTGAGTGTTTCTACCTGTTCTACCAGAGCTTCATCATCACTATTATGTTGATTATCAGTGACTTGCGTATATGAATCTGTTTGGCCAGATGGTGCATAGGTACTACCTAATAGGAAGCCTCCTAATAATAAGATAGCACCGAGAATCAATTGTACTATTTTCATAAGTGTATATTCTTACTACAAATTTATCCCATATTCATTGACCAAGCAGCCATATTCACTATAATCGGCGAAGGAAATACAATATATTACAAAAATAAATATATAACAATGAGTCTATTTTGTCTTTGTCAAAACCTTGGTTCAACCTTATATTTGTATTGTAATCAAGTGAAAGCACTGTTATCGGCCTTGATAAGCTGATATAAAATAAGATAGACTGAAATTTCCTTAGGGGTCTATCTTAAAAAAACGAGATTGAGTTTTGTATTTTTTTAATGAGTTGGTTTTCATAAAAAATATCGAATGTTCAGTGTTTTTAGTTTGACTAAGGATATGTTCATGGGATTATAATTTGCAGATGGTCGCTGGGGAGCGACCATTTTTTTTGCCCCTAAGTGAGGTTTTACGTCTCCTAAAAATCAAATAACTATAAGAAAAGCCCCAATCCTAATCAGATTGAGGCTTTTTTCATTTTAATCTGTTCCTGATTTATACTATTACTGCTGCTGCTTATTTTTTTATCACCTTTTCATTGAAAAAGTGTTCTCCTACTCGGCCAGTAAGGTAATAAGTTCCCTGAGCCAATTCACTTAGATCTAACGACAACTGTTTTTCTAATCGTCCAAAGTGCAAGACAGAGCGGCCTTGTATATCAGTCATATATAGTTCTTCTGGGATTGTCTCGAAGGATACATCCAGCCTAGACACCACAGGATTAGGGCTCAAGGTGAGTCCTGAATATGCTGAAAGGGCATTGTCATCGGTAGAGCTTAATACCAGACCAGAATCAATTAGTTTCACTTCTGTCGCATTGAGAACTTGTCTCGAAGTAATCGCAGCCTCATGCTGAGAGACCATCGCCACAATCTTCATATTCTTGACTTTATGAGTATCTTCTATTATATAGCTGAAGCTTTCCTCATATGGTACGCCTACACTGGGTGATTCTGGTATAACACCTGCAGTCCCCCAGGCCTCATTGAGTATGCCTCTCACAACGTTAGGATGTATATAATCCCAGATATATTCACCTAAGCCCTCTAGAGGATGTCCTGCAACATCATTGTAATAACTCTTTTGCTTCTTCTTAACTGAGTCTTCTAACATTACTGCAGATATTCGCAGCGCCCCCTCTGGTGGTAGTTCATTGAATTCTACCCTAATTTTAAATTCTAATAATCGATTGTCTACATCGTAGCTGACGTCTGCTATGTCGATCTGAGCATACTCGGGTTCTGCTAATCGCTCTTCTAACAAAGTCTTCCATCTGGCTATGTTATAGCTCACCGGACTAGCACCTACGGTCGTCCTATCTACCATAGCGCCAGGCACACCGAATACACCTAGGTCATTCCACAATTGCAAGCTTTGCTCATTTTCTAATGGCACCTCTTCGAAGTCCACGGGCTTGAAGTGTTTCATCCATATAGTACCTGGATACGCTTCCACAAGCTTTTCTATTTCTATGCTAGCGTTAGGACAAGAACCGCAAAATATGTTAGTGAACTTTTCTATGACGACTCTTTTTTGTCCGATCATGCTCGTGCTGATCATTAGACTAAGCGATAGTAGTATTACTCGTTGCACAAAATATGATTTAGGTAGTGTGTAAATGAATTGATATCAGATTCAAAGTAATACCTTTTACCAGTTGATTGCAAGATTGCAGGTTCTAAGAGACGACTTAGTTCTCCAGCCGACATCCTAAATAGGTACTAATCAAAAAAAAAGCCCCTGATATACTGGGGCTGCTCCAAGTCTGTTTTTGCCATAGCTTTAATCTAGGACTAAGACTTTTTTCTTGACTTCTACACCACCTTTATCGATACTTAGAACATAAGAACCTGCTGCTACACCATCTAAGTCCAATTCTGTTTTAGAAGATACAGCATTATAAGTTCTAATTTGTTGGCCTTTGAGATCATACAAAGTAACATTAGCCTTTGTCATCTCATCAGGCAATTCTAACGAAAGGTTACTATTTGATCTGGCTGGATTAGGGAAGACCTTGACCTTGTCTATTGACAGGTCTTTGACCTCGCTCATCTTAATCATACTCCCTCCATCGATATGCTCTACAATCTTACCAACCTGATCTAAGCGCAGCTCCCCTAGTAAAGAAAATACCATGAGGTCGTTTTTACTAGAACCGATGCCGACCACTTCATTCACGGTGCCATCATGCTCATCTATTAGTAATTTGAAATTACCATCATCACTTCTGACGTTGACGAGTTCTTCATAATCACTGTTGATCTTACGCACACCGGCATTGAATTCTTTCGTTGCATTGGTGAGGTTATCACAAGTAATGAGTTGGAATGAACGAATAGAGGTTACAAAGTCCTTCATCTCCTGCACCTCATCATCGTCACTTTCTATATCTAAGCTATGAATCATTTCGAACATCTTACCAGTTACATTGATGTGAGTGACATCATCTCTATCAGTTAAATGTGAAAAGTGCTGTTCGATAATATCCTGACTGGTTGCTAGTTGTATAGTCAGAGTTGCTACTATTAGGATTAATATGTTTTTCATTGTTAAAGTATTTTTTTTCAATAAATATTCAGTGCACTAATGATTACAAATGGATGACGGCACGACCCTAAGGATGTTACAGAAACCTTAAAAGTCAGTCGGATATATCTACTAAACAAGTCGATTCTTCGATAAAGGAATTATTTTCGACTCATAATCGACCAACCAGTGGCTCAGAAAGAGAAAGAACATATCATTGCTATCAGTGACCAACTCTACGAGGCATCTAAAAGTATTAGAATACTTCGTAATGTCAATTGGCCCTTAGCTGTCCGAGAAGATTTCTTTCGGAGGAAAGCACAAAAATTACCAGAGGTCAACTATCAATCAATCGATCCTAAGGACACCCTGAAACAAATAGAAAAAGCGCGACGGCTTATACCAGACAATAGCCGATTTAGAAATTGGGCTAATGGCATAGCCGATACACTAGAGAACAGTGCCCTGCTACTTGCTAACCTTGGCAAACCCAGTTTCTATAATTATTCTCAAGCGCTCTATGGTTCCCCTAAGGATGTACTACCAGATGCTAAAAGCAACTCTCTAGAGCTGGCTAGTTATCTCGAAGATATGTATAAACATATAGGGCGGTTAGATATTGATGCTAGCTCTATCGCTGAACTTACTGCTGAGGAAGTCCAGGCCCGAATGTTGGTAGAAGTCAAAGAAATGTTCGGAACTGACGCGCCAGAAGTAATTATAGATAAGGATGTTTCCTCAAAGGTCATAGCAGGTCGACGACGTATAAGAATACGGCATGATGCGCTGTTCTCCGATATGGACATCGATCAGCTGATTCATCACGAAGCCTTCATCCACGTGGCCACTTCTATCAACGGTCATGCACAGAAAGACCTCAAGATTCTTGCTGCTAGTCATCCGGGAACCACCAAGACCCAAGAAGGTCTAGCTGTATTCGCAGAGTATATTACAGGGCATCTAGATCTAGACAGGCTGAGACGCCTATCTGATAGAATCATTGCGATACAGTCTGCAATCGATGGTGCTGACTTTATAGAAGTCTATCGCTTCTTCTTAGAACGTACTGAGAATAAAGAACAGGCATTTGAGAATACCAGACGCGTATATAGAGGTGGCGTCATTACTGGAGGTGCACCATTCACAAAAGATATCGTCTACCTGGATGGCTTACAACATGTTCATAATTTCTTAAGAACTGTAGTCGCAGACGGCAGAGCTGACATCTTACCACTTCTATTCGTTGGTAAATTAGACATCGGTGATATAGGTGAGATGATCCAATTCCAGAAAATGGGCTTACTCAAAGTGCCCACTTATCTACCACCCTGGCTGAAAGATATTAGATTTCTATTAAGCTATTTGGCCTATTCCTCATTTCTTAATAAAGTAGATTTCAAAATAATGCAAGACCATTATAAAAAGATGATCTATGAATTATAACTCGAAATATATTGCAGCTCTATAATCCTAGAATTCTCTTGTTATATTTAAAAAGAAAACACGAAACCAATTTTATAACTAAACTCAAAAAAAATGTTTCCAGAACTCAATTTTTTAGCTATTGCTGTTGCTGCTCTTATACCTATGATTGTAGGAGCCCTTTATTATGGCCCAATTTTCGGCAAGCAATGGATGGATAGCTTGGGATACACAGAAGACGATCTGAAAGGCGGCAATATGGCCGTAATCTATGGGCTAGCACTGGTCATGGCATTTATCCTCGCCTTTTATTTGAAAATCAACATTGAGCTTAATCATAAAGAACTTTCGAATACTGGTGAGCTTGTATTCGGCAGCTTCCATAGTTTTAAGCATGGCGCCTTACATGGCGCAATGGCTTGTCTGATGAGTGTCCTTCCAGTGATTGTCACGCTAGGCCTTTTCCAGCGAAGCACGGCTAAGAATATTATACTCAATGCCATCTACTGGGTCATCACTTTTGCACTAATGGGAGGCCTCTTGGATGCTTGGGTGTAAATAGTTTTTAGAGAATATAAAGAAAAAAGAATAGGCGGCTGGTGAGTAAGCCGCCTCTTCTTTTTTTTTGATTACAATATACCTCTTGAGACCAATTCTTGTCGCAGCTGAGCTGGATTCTCAAAATGCAGAGCTGGCATACCTGCTGATATAGACCCTGTTACATTGTTCTCATTATCATCTATAAATAGACAGTCAACTGGATTTAGCTTATATCTTTCAAATAAGATTTGATAGATCTGGGGTTCTGGCTTAATACACTGCTCTACGCCAGAGACAACGATCCCTTCGAACCATCCTAAGAACTTATACCTCTTCTGTGCGATAGGAAAAGTTTCTGCAGACCAATTAGTCAGCGCTAATAAGCGATACTTCCCATTTTGTCTTAGCTCATCCAGCATCTCGACAGTCATAGCTATCGGTCCACCGAGCATCTCAGTCCAGCGACCATAATAAGCTTCGATTAATTCAGTATGATTAGGGTGACGCTCTATAAGCAGTCTAGTCCCTTCTGCTATGGTTCGACCCCGATCTTGCTGGATATTCCAATCCATCGTTGCAACCTCTTCGAGGAATTGATTGACTTCTGCTTCTGACTCCAATAATTGTCGATAGACATACCGAGGATTCCAATCAATTAAAACCCCTCCTAGGTCAAACACGATAGTTGTGGTGGGCATAGAATTATAGTTTACAATAACTCAATAGAAATGATGTTATCGCCCATACGAATATCATTAACGACGTCCTGGTCAGCTTCTGTCTTGACTTTCCCAAAAACGGTATGTTTACCATCTAGCCATGGAGTCTCTAAGTGTGTGATAAAAAACTGACTCCCATTCGTCCCCGGACCTGCATTGGCCATAGAAAGTATCCCTGGTGCATCATGCTTAAGGTCAGGATGGAATTCATCGCCGAACTTATACCCTGGGCCACCAGTTCCAGTTCCGAGCGGACAGCCCCCTTGAACCATAAAGTCAGGAATCACTCTATGGAAGACTAAGCCATCGTAATAACCAGCCTTCGTAAGCTCGAGGAAGTTCATGACCGTCTTGGGTGTTTGGGTTGCAAATAGGGTCATATTAATATCGCCTTTGTTAGTGTGTATACACACGTCCATGTCTTTATCAAACTGGGCTGTCTCTATAGCCATGTTGATTAAGGCTGGGTCTATTTTTTCTATTGCTGACATTCTCTTTTTTTTTATTCGCGCAAAGGTAGCTAAATGTCTTTAACATCATATCCTCGTTACTAATCCTAACAGAGTAATCTAATACAGAAATATTTCTGTAAGTTCATGTAATCAAATACAATTTCCAGTTTCTTCTAAAAACTCTCAGTGAATATGAAATCTCTGATTAATTTATTAGTACTCCTGATATTCTCCATCCAAATTTCTGGTCAGATTACAATCGACAACAACACCTTGCCAGAAATCGGTGAAGTTCTAACTTATGCGCTCTTCGACAATTATCCCGATACAACTTTTAAGAAAAAGGGCGAAAACCAGCTCTGGAAATTCAAAGACTTCGAAATAGCTGATACCAGCGAAGAAGTATATGCAGCTATATGGGATTCGGAACTAACTGATACTATTCCAGCTGCCAATCTATACCTGGAGCTAGATGGCTTAACTGCTTACGGGACTAGGAACGAAAACGCCATAGAGATTCTAGCCATAAATAACCCAGACTTAACTGGTATGGGCAGTATGTTATCCATTCTAGCTAGACCTTATACCCTGCGACAAACACCAATAGTATATGGAGAAAAGTACTCAGATGAATTCGACGTGGAAATTGTATTTGGGACTGAATTTATTCCCGGTATTGATTCTATAGACCTAGGCATACCAGGCGCAACTATCAGTTCTTTTGTTGCTACGATATCTAACTTTCGAAGTGAAGAGGTGATCGGTTGGGGTAACTTATCCTTGGATGGAGAAGAGCATGAGGTTCTCCAAGTACTGGAAACAGATTCTACCGGAATAGCTATTGCTGTGGTACTGGATGTGTTCGGCTTCCCCCTGACCCTAGATCTAGCAGATCTATTAGGAGATATGGGAGGAGGTGAGTTTGGCTTTGGTAATGAGATAAACGAAACCTATAGATTCATAGGAGCGGATCAGAAATATAGCTTAGCCGAGTTTTCTGAGACGGAAGTTATAGATTCTTTAGGTGTGGTTATTGGCACAGAAGTATCTGGACGTCTCGGCTTAGAATCTATGCTGATCTCAACTCGTGACCTCTTGTCATCATCAGATCTGAGCTTATATCCCAATCCTGTTTCTGAGGTCATCTATCTAGAACATAGCAGCACATATACGCCTAATTCAGTAATAAGAATATATGATTCGAATGGTCAACTTATTGCTCAGCACAAATATCATTCTGGTAATCAGGCCATCCCAATAGCACAACTAGTACCTGGCCATTATTACTTACAATTGACAGATGGTTCCAATGTCCTAACTAAGAAATTTATAAAGAATTAGGTTAAGTATAGTATAATATACCAGACTTACTTTTTGAGTTTAACCCTAAGTATTCGGCCAGGCTCTTCTACACCGATGTAGAGGTACCCATCAGCGCCCATCTCGATTGCGCGTACCCGACCGATGTCCTTCAGTATGCGCTCTTCGGTGACAGTCATATGATCATCTAGACTTATACGACTTAGGTAATTAAATCGCAATGAGCCTGAAAGGATATCCCCTTCCCAGCCTGGATATCGATTGCCTTCTACTATGGCCATTCCACTTGGTGCTATGGATGGAATCCAATATTTGGTAGGTGCAATCATACCCTTCTTAGCCGTCAGATTTGTGAACGTTGTCCCATTATAATTAATGCCATATGAGATTATAGGCCATCCATAATTCTGAGCTGGTTGGATAAGGTTAAGTTCGTCACCACCACGTGGCCCATGCTCATGAGTCCAGATCCGGTCATGCTTCTTGTCATAAACCATACCCTGTTGGTTTCTATGCCCATAGCTCCAAATAGACTTAATTGCTTCTGTCTGATCATAGAATGGATTATCTTCTGGAATAGAACCATCGTCACGTAATCGATGCACCTTACCACAAGAATTAGTTAGGAACTGCGGATGGTCATCTCTCTTACCTCTGTCCCCGACAGTCACATACAGATAGTTCTGCTTATCGAAAATCAGCCTTGATCCAAAATGATATCTTGTATCGACATAGGGTACTGCTTCGAAGATGTCTTCATGATCAACCCAGCTACCACTATTAATCCTTCCTCTTGCAACGGCTGTTGTCTTCGTATCATTCTCCCCCGCCTTAGTATAACTCAAGTATATCCAACCATTAGACTCATGATCAGGATGCAGAGCGACATCCATCATACCACCTTGACCAAATGATAATGCAGTGGGCACATTTTTTATTTCCACCAAGCTATTATCTGGATACTGGACTTTGAAAGTGCCCTTCCTTTCTGTAAAGTAAACCGTTCCATCAGTTGTCACCTTAATACCCCATGGCACTTCTAATCCTCCCACGACTGTATCCACCTCCAAGGTCATTTTTTCTGTCGTGTAATACTGAGGTGTCACCTTACTAACTGGATCATAACTCGCTCTATCAGAAATGCCTTTCATAATATAATCCGCTAGCGAGCTTAACTGGACAGCTGTAAAAGTCGTATCATAACTAGGCATGCCAGCCTTAGTAATTCCCATCGCTATAGACTTTATGATTTCATCTCTAGAGGAGCCATACTTCCATTTCCGATCGACGAACGCTTCCATCGTGCTACCGTGACAACTGGCACAGAATTCAGCATAATGTGCCTCTGGAGAATTTTGATCAAGCTGAGTGATTGTGTCAGGCTGAGTAAGGGATTCACCTCTAACCAAATTTGTTGTTAATGGCGTAGATGGTCTATTACAGCTAAAAAAGGCGATTAAATAGAGCAGTGAGGCGGAGGTTAAACTGAGTACTTTCATATTGATTTCTAAATATGTAATATAAGGCTAGAAAATAAAATATTCAATGTTGCAACATTGATGTTGGAACATTGTTATCTTTGCTGTGTGAATATAGAAGAAGCTATCAAGCAAACGAAGCCTTTCGAGAATCCATATGAGAAAGCCATTGTTAATATGCTATACACGAACAGCTGGCTCATCAGAGAAATGCAAGAATTCTATAAGAATCATGGCATCACTGGTCAACAGTATAACATACTAAGAATTCTCAAGGGTGCCAATAGACCTGTAACAAATTCATTTATCAGAGAAAGATTAATAGAAAAGCTCGCTGATGTGTCCAGAATTGTAGAAAGACTCTCGACAAAAAGCTTAGTTATAAAGAAAAGTTGTAAAACTGACAAAAGGTTAGTTGACGTGAGTCTTACTGAAGATGGGCTAGACTTACTGAAGAAAATTGATCACAAGAGAGCGAAGATGTTTAAGATATTCTCTCATCTGACTATAGAAGAGATAGAGCTTCTGAATACTTTGCTTGACAGGATCAGATCCAAAAAATAATTATTCACTTAATATTTTCAAATACACACAAAATGAAAAATGTATTTTTTATTAGCTTAATAGCACTACTGGGTATCATGTATACCGCTTGTAGTAATGCCCCAAAAGGAGAAAAGGCCGTCGTCAATGCTGCTAAAGAAGTAAAAAAAGCAGTTGCAGCCAGCTCATTCGCAGTTGCACCTGGCTCACTCGTCAGCTGGACAGGTTCGAAAATAGCAGGTAAGCATATGGGTACTTTTGCTGTTTCTAATGGTAATGTCAAGGTCAACAACGGTAAAGTCGTTGGTGGAAAATTCACGATTGACATGAATAGTATGGTCGTTACTGATCTAAAAGCTGGAGAAGGCAAAGAAGACCTAGAAGGTCACTTGAAATCTGCAGATTTCTTTAATGTAGCTGCTAACCCTACCAGCACATTTACGATTACGAATGTTGCTAATGGTTCTGTGACAGGAAACCTAACTATGATGGGTGTCACTAAGTCTATCACATTCCCAGCTAACATCATGGTCACCGATCAAGGTGTAAAAGTCGAAAGCTCAGACTTCACAATAAACAGAACTGATTTCGGCATGAAGTACGGCTCTGCTAGTTTCTTCGATGGCTTAAAAGATAAAGCGATTAATGATGAGGTCTCACTAAAAGTCAGCCTCTCTGCAAAATAGATTAGCTAAGTGACCAACTGGCCAAAAAATTTAAAAAGACCGAGTAGTGATACTGCTCGGTCTTTTTAATAAAGACCTCTATCAAACAACCCTTACTTCTCAAATTTTTATTTGCATCTTAGCTATTAAAATTAAACAACTATGAATCTTAATTCTAGATTATTATTCTGTTTTATTTGCATAGTTATCTGTGCCTGTCAAAATCCTTCTGCTACTACAGCACCTTCGCAAGTGCCTGAGCCAACATCTACAAAAGTCAACACAAGTAAGGAACAGACTGATGCCCAGTCGACGAAAACGGCCAAGCCTTACTCAATTATGGCCAGATCAAAAATCAAGTGGACAGGTTCTCAGTTCAAAAAACAACATAGTGGCACGCTAGATATTGTAGATGGTGTCATAGAAGTCATCGATAATAAGATTGTAGGCGGGAAGGTCATAATAGACATGAATTCTCTTATCAACACAGACCTAAAAGCTGGTGAAGGAAAAGAGAAACTAGAAGGGCATCTCAAATCAGAAGATTTCTTCGATGTCGCCAATCATCCTACTGCCACATTTGAAATTACAAATATTAAAAACACTTTAGTTACTGGAGATCTCACCATTAAAGGGATTACTAAATCAATAACTTTTCCTGCAATATTCGATGTGCACTGGGAACATCTACGAGTCGCTACCAACTACTTTAATATAGATCGGACCGATTGGAATATTAAGTATGGTTCTACTAAGTTTTTTGACAACCTCAAAGACAAAGCCATTTCCGATCAGTTATCAATCCAACTTGCACTCTTCTGTCAACAAAAACTGGACTAAGCGGTAGCTTAAAATCAATTAGCTATAACCAGGACTCTTTCTCTAAATACTTGGCCAGAATCAGTTTCTAAATCAATAAAGTACAAGCCGTCTACTAACTCCACAAAATCTAACTGAGCTGCATCAATATTACCCTGTTGGACTAGCCTGCCTGATATATCCCATAAGGTATAATTTCTGAACTGTAATGAAGAACTCACAAATAATCTTCCAGTTGTTGGATTGGGATATAGTCTAGTCGATAGTTGGGCTTTCTCTTCAGTTGCAACTACTGAATCAAAATGTAGATTATCAAAAAAGATGACATCATGATCTAGGAAGTCATTCTCATACTGAGAGCTACCCGTCTGAGTTAGAAACTGAAAAGTTAACCTACCCTTATACTCAGAGGGCAAAACGATTTCGTAGCTATTGAGCTCGCCTTCCGTCTCACCATTAATGATTGCCTCTCCCCCTAACCAGGACACTCTCAAAGCACTACTTAAATCAGAGGTGAATTCTAGCATATCATTCCTAAACTGAGCCATATCAAACATGACAGCTAATTCATCTTGTCCTTCCATATCTAGACAAAGGTCCATACGGGCAGAAACATGTCCAGAAAAATCTCCAGGCTCACGATCCCAATTCCTTTCTGTAAAATAGCATAAGGGCCTAAACGCATTCGAAAACCTTCCAGTCGTAAAGAACATAGATTCACCTGCAAATGAGGTAATCACTTCCTGAGGATTGATAGAAGTGAGTAATAGTTCATCACCGAATTCTGAAAGATCAAATCCATTCTGATAATCTACGGTAATTGGCTTCAGCTTAGCAGCTGAAATAAGATACTCATTATTAGTAATATCAGGGTCACCGGCAAAATCCAGATAGCATGAAAGCTCTCGTGATTCTGTAATATCTAAGTTTCCAAATGTATCTAAACTAAAAGTAGAATTTGTAAATAAGTTTCTTCCCAGAACAAGATCCAGTGTCAACAATTCTTCTCCAGTAACAGCATCATAAATGAACAAATCCATTTCTGCACCTTCCTGGATAATATCACAGCTTTCATTCACAATGGCTAGATTGAATAGATACTCATCAGAGAAACAATCTGCATAATCTACTTCCAACTCTAGGCTTAAATCAGACGCTTGATGGGCTTTGACATCATAGGTTGCTATGGCAGAATTATTATCTAAATTATCATCTGCGAGTATCAGGTCCTGTATAAGAAGAACAGTTCCAACCTCTAGTTTGAGATAATCGTCTACTTCTATTAGCTGCTCTTCGCCAGGTAATAAGGGCTCATCTAATTCGATACTGTAAGTCACAGGTTCTCCATTTGCAGTATATTCCAATTCTACTCTTCCGTTGCTTGCAGGCAAATAAGGTGTCTGACCTTCATTGATTATTCTCAACTCTACTCGTTCATATTCGCCTGCACCACAGGTAGCCTGATAATTTCTACTATCGATACTGAGATCGTAGTAATCAGTTGGTGTATCATATGGAAGACCAACTGCTTTCCAAGCTTCCTTGATATTAGCTATTTGCTCAGTATCTCCACCAAAAAACTCTTCAGCTGCAAGGATCGAAGCATCGTAATAAGCATTGTAATCACTGTCTTCCGAAAGATAAAATCGATTCGTATGAAAAATAAATTTTGCTGCTTGGTCTAGCCCTATACTTACAACATTAAAGGGTTCTTCAGCTTCATTGGTACCGACAGCACCATCCGTCAGGTATACAAAAAATAGATTACCTATTGCACTATTGGTATGGACACCAGAACCGTCTCGCCAGGTTTCGCCTTTGTAGAATGACGGCTTATTCAATCTTTCTGGATCCTTAAGATCTCTAAAGACATCTAGTTGTTCATTGAATAAAATTGAATGTCCCAATAACCAAGAAAAATTATCTGGATCAACTTTCCATTCGAGCAATTTTCCCATTACATCAGATAGACTTTCATTGATAGCACCTGACTCACCACTGTAGACTAGATCAGAGGTGTAGTCCGTTATCCCATGCATGAATTCATGACCAACAACTTCAAGTGTTGTTAATGGGCCTCTATTACAATCTCCATTACCGAAGGAAGCCAACTCACCATTCCAAAATGCATTGACAAGGTCCCCTCCTCCACGTGCATGTACAACCACATTCATCGAACCATTTTCATTGTCTATGCCTAACCAGTCGAATTCATCTCTAAGGATATCATAGAATCTACTGGTACAAAAGTGTGCATCTGTTGCGACCTCATCTAGGTCTTCATTTGCTAAATCAAAACAGCTTGATTCACTTGTGAATGAATTCATCTCATCATCATAAATACTAATACCATCAGTGCCTCTAGTAGGATCATGCAATACATACTCTGAAGGAGCCAAGGAGTCCACTATAAATGCTTGCTCGCCATAATACCGAGTCTTACCCTTACCTGGCACAGCTTGCTTATGATGCATCGTGATTTTCTGGATTATTTCACCTGAATTTGCATCTATATAATAGGCGTTGCCATCATGTGGTTCTTCACTAAATAATTCTAAATAATAGCATAAAGCATAATTTCCAGAGAACTCCGGCAAGCCGATATCCATGATTGACAGGCTTGCTACTGGCTTATGATGACGTTTAGAACAGACCCCAGTAATATGCTCATTCTCCCAGCTATATTTCTCAGCAGGCAAGTCAATCATAGCGATTGTGAGTGCATCCTTAGCTGTAAGCTGTGGTCTAATATCTAAGTCTAAAAGAGGAAGATAACTACCGTTACTTGTTACGATATGGCCAGCTAGCTCATGGAGGTTATAGGAAACACCTCTTACTGGTAGTCCTTTATATGTAGATTTATATCTATGGTGCCTATAACCATTTCGACCCATAGTGCTCTGAGCTAAGACCATTTCTGTATGCTCAGATATGCCCATTTCTGTACCCATATTAATAAAGTAGTTGCTGGTCGTCAAGCCTAAAGGATACGAGTCCACTAGGCTAAATTTATCTCGGTATTGCTCCTTAGTAAAAAGTTGTTGCTTCTGTGCTGACAAAACAATAGAAAAAAGGAATAGGGAAAACACAAGTGTATATTTCATAAGTCCATGCTTGAATCAATTAAGATAGTATAATTATATTCAAAGCATGGCAAGGTAAAATCAGAACCTACTAAAGATGTCAGCCAAGACTCAACATCATAGGACTATGATCAGAAAGCCCTTGCTCTCGCCAATCATGCAGATACACACAATCTGTTAGAATGGGAAGAAGGCTCTTATGCAAGTAGGTATGGTCGTATCTATATCCATTCCCTTGATGACTAAACCAGGAGTACTCATGGACTGAGCCATATTTATACCTGAAAGCATCTACATAATCTTGTTTTTCTAAGGCGAACAACTTTTCCTCGTACCAAAAGGAACTCCCTTTCTGATCGACATGATTCTTCCCTGTGTTAAAGTCACCAGCAAGAATGGCTGGTTTACCCTGGCTAACCTCAGTTAGTAGAAAATCGAAAAGCCTGTGCTTCTTCTTATGAGGTAAGTACATGCCAAAAACACTGAAGGCATCATAGTCATTACAGACCACATTATGAGGAAATATCTCATCGGATTTAGGAAAGAGTCGTTGATTACAAGGCAGTTTAGAAAAAATCGCTGCGCTATTATCATTAGTAAGTGCTGCACTTACATTTTGGTATCTATAACCAACCTTGAGGAGTGCCAATCTAATCTTTGACCCAGAATCGTTATTCCTGAATTCAGATAGAATGACAATTTCCGGCCCCTCTGACTCAAGAGCAGTCACCTGTTTTTGTATACGACTGCCGCCACCTTGTCTAATGTTCCACGATAAGATCCTAAGCATAGACTCTAAAAGTAACATAGAACAACTAATCCTAGATAGTTTATGATCAAATTTGACTGCAATGGCATTTAGCTACTCCGACGAAGAATATGAGCTATTGGTCGAATATCATTCGGCAAGGTCAATATATGGTCGACTTTGTAGTTGTAATTTTCTGAAACCAGACAGTTATAAAATGTGTATTTAGTTGGTTTTGATTTGTCCTTCCATAGCTCGGACTGGGATAAATCATTTTTTCAGGATCTGTTTTGCATATTCATGTAGAATACTCAAAATTATAATCCCGGAAGAGGTGGTCTTAATGGCCACCTTTTTTTTTATTTAGTCTTAAATAAAAAAAAGACCAGTTGCCTGTGCAACTGGTCTTTGACGAATTAAAATTTTTGGAGTAAGTGATTTTTTTAAACTCGATCTCACCTGAGCTTACTTACTCCAACTCATATAGAAATGATTACTCAATCACTATCATATGTCTAGTAGCTGTGTGTGCGCCTGCTTCTAACTTGTAGTAAACGACACCAGCTGTCAATCCCTTAGTATCTAGGCTAACTGTGTTAGCACCTCTCTCGCCATCTAGGCTCATTACTCTCATCACCTTACCTGTCACATCATATAGGGTCAACGTCACCGCTGAACTCTCAGGTAAGCTATATCCTATCGTCGTCTGCTCACTGAACGGATTTGGCTCATTCTGTGATAGACTGAAGTCCTTAGCACTGCTATTACGCAACTCTAAG
>CALEAC010000225.1 GCA_937944095.1 uncultured Saprospiraceae bacterium | reverse complement strand
ATGGTGAGGTCAGGAACTCCAAGAAGTTAGCTAGTGCGATACTGGCTAGAAGGCAGAGAAAGATTGGCTTGGAGGATACTCGAGCATTGAATCAGTTGCTGGATGAAGTGTTAGTGGGAGAGCGACACAAGTATTTTGCTCAGGTCTACCAGGCACTACGCATAGAAGTGAATGATGAGATAGGTGCCTTAAAGCAAATGTTGACTGATAGTGTGCGCGTGATGAAGCAAGGAGGAAGAATAGTTGGACTCAGTTATCATTCGTTGGAGGATCGGATAATGAAACGGTTCCTAAAGACTGGATCTGTAGAGGGGAAATTGGTCAAAGATGAATATGGGCGAACTGTATCACAGGTAAAAATGCTTGGAAAGTTGATTTTGCCGAGCGAAGAAGAACAGTTGCGTAACTCTAGGTCAAAAAGTGCTAAGATGAGAGTTGGAGAAAAACTGTAGTAAAGAAAGAAATCTAGTTCGATTATATATGAAGTCTATTTTAAAAAATACGGGGTTTATAATGCTGCTAACGGCATTGAGTGTGACGTATATATATAATAGGCATTGTGCAGATAGAAAGCTAAGAAAGATAGCGAAGTTAAAAAAGCATGTAGAAGATGCTAAGTCTGAATATCAGAAAGTCAAAAGTGATATCAATTTCAGATGTACGGAGAGTCAATTAGCAAAGATTCTAGAAGAAAAGGGACTGAAGAGAAATATCAAGACCCCTATTCAGCTAGAAGCAGATCATAGCTAAGAAGCCAGAGCAGATGGAACGAAAGAATGAATTGTTACTTAGGGTGTACCTTATATTTTTTGCCTTCGTCCTTTTTTCTGGATTGATTATAACTAAGGTGGTAAAGACCACACTGCTAGATGGTGACAAATGGCGCTCGCAAGGACAAAAGAATATCAAGTGGGTAGAAGTAGCTGGAGAGAGAGGGAATATATATGATGCGAAAGGAAATTTACTAGCGACTTCACTACCGTACTTTGATATAAAAATCGATTTGTTGACATCCACGGATGCCAATTTTAATACTCATATCGATGGTTTGTCAGAGAAGCTGGCTAAGCATTTCGGAAAGACACAATCAGAGTGGAAAGCTACTTTGACCCAAGAGAGAAGAAAAGGGAAATTAGGAAAAAGTTCTTCTGCGCGTTATTATCCATTGATGAATAAAGTGACCAAAGATGAATTGGATCTTTTGATGACTTTTCCGCTTTTTAATCTAGGGAAGTATAAAGGGGGTTTACTTTACGAACGCAAGACACGTAGAGAAAGACCGTTTAGGGAATTAGCACAGAGGACAATAGGAGAGGATAGGCGTAATGCAGATAAGGTCGGACTGGAAAGAACCTATGATAAGATATTGTCCGGTGGTGCTGAGCAGCGATTGATGAGAAGGTTGCCTGGTGATATATGGCTACCTGTTTATGATCCATCAGTTATGATAGAGGAGAGAGGTAGTGATATAGTGACGACGCTGGACATGCATATACAAGATGTTGCACATAATGAGTTAGAAAAGGTTCTAGCTAAAAATAAAGCTCAGAAAGGAGTCGCAATCGTAATGGAAGTAGAGACAGGAGCGATCAAGGCTTTGGTCAATCTAAGGTCTTCTAGTGTCGGTGGCTATCAGGAAGAATATAATGATGGTATCGGTTCGTTAAGCGAACCAGGTTCTACATTTAAACTTATGTCTGCTGTCGCACTTATGGATAGAGGTGCAGTTGATTTGGATACGGAAGTGTCTATGTTCGGCGGCAAGAAGCAGTTCTACAAGGATGTCATGTATGATTCTGAGCAACATGGAATCAGTACAGGCACTTTTCAGGAGGCATTTAAAATTTCTTCTAATGTCGGTATCGCGTATGCTACATACCAACATTATGGAAAAAATATAGATGGCTGGAAGTCATTCTACTCTGACCTCAATAAGTTGGGTGTGATGGATGAGTCCGGCATAGAAATTTTCGGAGAGCCAGCACCTAAGTTTAAGAATCCATCCAAGAGGAAAAAAAATGATCCTCTTAATTGGTCAGGAACGACGGTGCCTTGGATGTCACATGGTTATGAATTAGAGATGACGCCTTTGCAAGTTCTTAATTTCTATAATGCAGTGGCTAATAATGGTAAGATGATGAAGCCATATTTAGTGACAGAAGTTATGGGAGAGAGTGGAGAGAAAACAGTGTTTAAGCCCAAAGTGCTTAGGAGCCAAATAGCAAAACCTGCAACTATTCTCAAAGCGCAGGATTTATTACAAGCAGTTGCTGAAAGTGGAACTGCTAGAAAATTGAAAGTAGAAGGATTGACTTTTGCTGGTAAGACAGGAACGACGAAATTAAGGTATTGGGAGAATGATGGAAGCAATTACAACGCTTCATTTGTTGGATACTTTCCAGCAAAACAGCCTAAGTACTCTGTCATTGTTGTTGTCTATGAGCCGGAAGGCCATGATTATTATGGAGCCAAAGTCGCAGGACCAGTATTCAAAGGGATCATGCAGAGACTGACGAGTTATCAGAATGTCATTGCGCCTGAGTCAGAAAAGCGAGAAGTTGCTTTTGCAAAGGTTAATAAAGGATATAAGCCTGATCTAAAAAGAGTACTCGAATTCATCGGTATGAAATATAATGATGAAGGCGAGGGTAAGTGGGCGCAGATGTCAGGGAAGAATGGAGAGTTAGAGCTTAGTTCTGTAGAGCAAGATAAGAAGCGATTGCCTGATGTGCGCGGCAAAGGATTGCGAGATGCCCTCTTTATCCTAGAAGAAGCTGGGGTGTCTGTCGAGGTTGATGGATATGGAAAAGTGTATAGGCAGACAGTGGTTTCTCCTGATGGAAGTAAGAAGAAAAGAGTCAAAATTTATTTGAAATAATATGAATACCAACTTTATCAAAAGTGATATCGTCAATTTTTGAAAAAACTGGAAGATATACTAGAGTCTATTTTAGTCTTGAATGATTATTCAGGTACTGAGGTAGTTGTAACTGATCTAGCGATTGATTCTAGAGTTTGTAAGCCTGGTTGTTTATTCGTAGCTTATAAGGGTACTGATACAGATAGTCACAATTTTATTGCATCGGCAGTAGAAAATGGCGCAACAGTCGTATTGTTAGATGACATTAGTTATCTCGGTCAGACTGATGCAGTTTACATACTTGTGAAGAATGCTAGAGACGTTATTAGCCGAATCGCTGCTAATTTCTTTGACCAGCCATCAAGTCTGATGACGGTTGTAGGTGTTACTGGAACGAATGGCAAAACAACCACTTCGGATTTGTTGTACAAGCTATATCAACAGCTGGGTTACAGCTCAGGACTAATATCGACAATATCTGTTAGCTATGGCACTATGACAGTTC
>CALEAC010000224.1 GCA_937944095.1 uncultured Saprospiraceae bacterium | reverse complement strand
GTTATACAGACTTTTTATTTGGATGCGGATTCAGACGGTTATGGTTCTGCTACAGATCAGCTAACTGCGTGTATTGCACCGACTGGTTATGTCGCTAATAATTCTGATTGCGATGATAACGACGCTAATAACTTTCCAGGTCATACAGAAACTTGTGACGACCGAGATAATAATTGCAATGGCCAAATAGATGAAGGTCTAACATTAGAGAATTATTATTTAGATGATGACGCGGATGGATTTGGGAATCCTGATATCCAGATTGAGGACTGCTCACAACCTATGGGTTATGTTTCTAATAATACAGATTGTGATGATAACGACGCTAATAACTATCCCGGTAATGTGGAATCGTGTGATGAGCGTGATAATAACTGTAATGGCATAATAGATGAAGATGTTGTCGTTCAGACTTTTTACATAGATGCAGATGGTGACGGGTATGGATCATTGGCTGAGTCTATAGAAGCTTGCTCGCAGCCTGCTGGATATGCCAGCAATAGCGATGACTGCGATGATTCTGATGATACTGCATTTCCAGGTAACGCTGAAGTTTGCGATGATATCGATAATAATTGTAATGGACAGGTGGACGAAGGGCTTGCATTCACGACATATTACCTCGATGCAGATATGGATGGGTATGGTAACCCCTTAGATAATTTAAGTGCTTGTTCTGCGCCGAGCGGTTATGTCGATGATGCGTCTGATTGTGATGATAGTGATCCTGAAATCAACCCTGCTGCTACAGAAATTCCTGGCAATGGAATAGATGAGGATTGCGATGGGGTAGATGAGCAATCATCAACCTATGAATTGAATAACAGTACAATAGAAATCTTTCCTAATCCAGTTTCTAGCATCTTATCAGTGCTTTCATCTGGTGGCCGATTGCACTATAATATCTATGACCTCAATGGTGAACTTATTGCTCAGGGTACGGTGGAAGATGATAGAATAGATATGGAATATTTGTCATCTAGTGTTTATCTATTGGTTATAAGGACACCCAACAGCGAAGAGCATATCATGGAGAGGATTATTAAGTTATAGGAATTGCTACCGTACAGCTGACTTTATGAGTTAACTCATGGCGATTCTTTAAATCATCTTAGCATTAGAGCCAAATATTAGATAAGTTTATCCTATAAGAAAATATAGAGATCATGATACTTAGATACCTCGTTTGTTTTATGGTTCTTTTCAGCTATGGATTGAGTGCTCAGTTAAGCTTTCAGAATATGGAGAACTTCCCTCCTAATGGCTCTACGATTGTTTATTATTCGACTGATGAGAATTGTGATGGTGATAATTACACTTGCAAATGGGTAGATCTGCAAGAAGACGGCCAAATATTAGAATATGAGGTCACTCTTAGTGCAGATAACCTAGAAACTAATTGTGGATTAGTATTCGTAGAGTACAGTCATATGCCCTGTCGTAATCTACAAGCATCCTTCCCATTATCTGATTTAGTGTCAACAGGCTTAGGTTCTGTCACCCAGACTGAAGTGTCATTTATGGTATCAGATACCTGTGGGAATAGTATCAATTGGCGTTTTTTTGTAGAGTATCATTGCTTTGCATGTGATTACAATAGCTCTTCTGCTTGTGGTAATTGTGGAGGCGGTCAAACGTCAGGAGAGGAGTGCCTAATTTGTGACCCTTCTGAATTTGCTTCAGGTTATAAGACCTGTTCCCCACCGTGCGAAGACCCTAGTTGTCCTAGGCTTACGCCAGATTTGTGTTCTGGTGGAGCAGTGGAGAGAATCGTTACTAATCCATCATGGTTTACCTTCAAAGCAAGTTCAGATTCCTTAAATTTTATTTTAGATGTCTCAGAATGCTCTATTTCTCCAAATGGAACTATTGGTTTACAAGCCAGCATATTAGAAGAATGCGCTCTTACAATAGCACCCTGTCTGGGTGGAATCGAAACTTGTACGGTATCTGAAACGTCATTCTCTGTTGGTAACCTTAATGTCGGTACGACTTATTACTTATGGATTGATGGCTGCGGCGGATCACAGTGTAATTTTGAAATTACGATACAGGACATAGTAGAAGTGTCGCTAGATACACCTCATGCCATCAGAGTCTCTAGAGCTTGTGATGATTTGTGCCTTAGCTGCACTTCTGAAGCATGTGTAGAAGAGCCCTCGGTCACAGTATGCCCAGGTGAGTGTATAGATTTAGTACCTCTACATCTGGGCGATGTTGGCCTTTTTCCAGGTTACAATTCGCCTTGTGATTCCTATTCTAAGGAATCACCTGCTATCTATACTTGGACGACTTGGGAGGGTGAGCAATCTTCAGACCCCACGGTTAGTAATGGCTTTTTTATACCTAGTATCTGTGTACCATCAGAGCTAGGAAGTTATGAAATATGTTTAACTGGAATTGATAATGGTTGTAATTCTCTAGCAGGCGTTAATACCTGTGTCACAATTGAGGTGCAAGCACCAGAGACAATCACCCGATACTTTGAACTCAGAGAAGATGACTTAGATGTTTTAGTGGATGGACCATGGACTCCAGAGGGGAATTGGGGAGATTTTCCTTGGTTGGGACCAGCATTAGATCAGTTCAATACTGAAGGATGGAATCAGGACCTCAATGATCCAGAGTACTTCTGCCAGACTTTTGAGAATACTTTTGGTTGCTCAGATTGTGTCATAGCACAGACTATTTGTATCGATCTTATCGATGTAGTAGCAGGTGATCAGGATGGTGATGGTGTACCACAAGAAGATGATTGCGATGATATGGATCCAAATAATTTTCCTGGCAATACAGAAGCATGTGACGGACAGGATAATAACTGCGATGGGAATATCGATGAGGGGTTGGTCTTTATTACTTTTTATTTGGATGCTGACGGAGATGGTTTTGGCTCGCAAAGTGACACAATCTCTAACTGCTCATTACCGCAGGGATATGTTCCCAATAGTGATGATTGTGATGATAGCAATCCTAATATATATCCAGGCAGTGAGGAGTTGTGTGATGACATAGACAATAACTGTGACGGAGAGATTGATGAGGGATTGACTTTTTTAAATTATTATTTGGACGCAGATCTAGATGGTTATGGCTCTGAAGAATCGGTTATAGAGGCATGCGCAGCGCCATCAGGCTATGTAGATAATAATGAGGACTGTGATGATATGGATAACAACATAAATCCTGATGCGATCGAAATAGCGGGTAATGGAATAGATGAAGATTGCGATGGTGTGGATGAACCATCAGCAATACACGAATTGGGTAACATTACAATCGAGATTTTTCCTAATCCTGTTTCTGACATCTTATCAGTCCTTTCATCTGGAAGCCGATCATCTGGAAGCCGATTGCATTATAGTATCTATGATTTGAAAGGTGACTTAATTGCCGAGGGCATGGTGACAGATGACGAAATAGGTATGGAGTTTTTATCTCCTAGTGTTTACCTTCTAGTCATTAGAACAACAAATAGCGACGCGCATATCATGGAGAGAATTATTAAACTATAATTCACTTTTTGCTTATTAGAGTTCTAAGTACTCTACTTGGACTCCATCTCTACTGCGTGCTTTTAGAAAGCTGAAGTGTGACCCAATTGATTTGGTTAATGATGGTTGTTCATTATAGTGCATATCAAAGTCATTACACAAATCTTTTAGAATCTTAGTCAGCGCAGGATAATGTATATGGTTGATGTGAGGAAATATATGGTGGATCACGTGATGATTGAAGCAACCATATAAGTGAGATAGCAGCATGTTATTTGTAGAAAAATCACAAGTGGTCACCAGCTGGTGTCTTATCCATGAGTGTGATAGAATGCCTTGTTCAATTGGTTTTGGAAATTGATTGAGTTCACCGACATGAGCTGAGACTAAAACAAAGGCAACAGTGCTACTAGCTGCTAAATGAAAAACAAAGAACCCTAATAAGATTTCTGGAAAAGTGAATGGCCCGAAGACGACAGGAAGGATTAGCAGTCTCAGAACGAAGATAATCTTGCCACAAGTCATCTTTAGTTTTTCCTGCAGCGGTATCTTTAGATAAGGTCGACCACTAATTGTTGGATTCAGAAAGTCTTTTATATCCCAGGTGAGTAACCAGACAATTGTATAGATAGGGTAGAGTAGCCACATGTAGATATATTGGTAGCGATGTATCCACTTCCATTCTGTCTGAGGAAACATTCTGACCATAGAATTTTCCTTTAGATTTCCGTCTAAGCCTGGAATATTGACATGTGTATGATGAGAATGGACATGTTTGTTTTTCCACATAAACCCTGAAGCCCCAAGAAAATCAAAGACATTGAGTAGAAATTAATTGACTTTAGTCTACTTAAATGAATTTGGGAATTACTTGAATATTGTACAATATGGTAGCTCTAAGTACAAAGCGACTTTCCTAGGCTATGGCTACCCCCAATTTATAGTCAGTCATAATCCTGATTTCTTTGATTTCTCAGCAACCTGGATTAATAAACTGAAGAATCGCTCAGTGCTCATTAGCTCCGAGGGTTACCAGTTCAGAAAGATGTTCTTTATGAAGATGGAAACTGACTTTCAATTTTTCAAGGCGCGGGTAGATAAGTTAATGGGCGTTTATTATGGGTGATAGTCAATTTGATTTATACTTAGTTTTCGTTAACTAAAAAGTCTAGGCTGTTCTTCTTTCCTATTTAGGCGAATACTTAATGCACTGCGATTAATCAGAAGTATATACTCTTATCTAATTAAGAAAACGGTCCCGATGTGAGTCGTAATCTTTCCTGATTGTAGTTGAGTAGAAACTTTATATGTATATACGCCTGGAGCAACTTCATAAGAATTATATCTGCCATCCCATTGGCATTCACTATCATTTAATCTTAGGTTTTGTATAGAAAACATTAAACTTCCCCACCTATCATAAATACCAAATTCTATGACCTCTATATCCTGTTCTGGACAAGAGTATATTCTAAAATCATCATTTTGTGAATCTCCGTTCGGCGTAAAAACATTAGGTATATATAGACTACAATCTAAGCAACCTTGATTAAATATAGGGTCACTAGGTTCTAAGCAGTCCCCACAATCATCGATGATGGCTGTTCCATTAGGCGTACCGAGACAGTCTACACAATCCTGATTAAAATCTGGGTCATTAGGTTCTAGGCAATCTCCACAATCATCGATGATGGCTGTTCCATTAGGCGTACCGAGACAGTCT
>CALEAC010000223.1 GCA_937944095.1 uncultured Saprospiraceae bacterium | reverse complement strand
CCTAAGTCGTCCACCTGTGCTGGATATTGGTACAGTAAATTATCTCTGACACCGATAGATGTTTCGACTGCTTGTACGTCATCATCTTCCAGTGAACGAAAGCTTAGGTCCACAGCTAAGCCTATGTCATTATTGTGGGAGAGGTAATCTGCGTGCGTCGGATTGAAGTGAATGCCTTCTATTATCGCGTAATTATATTTAGTGAATAGGGTATCGCCGATGTTAAGTTGATACTGTACATACTTTAGCGAATCCTCTTGTTCTTGCGCAAACTTAATATCCTGCTGAGATTTTGGTAGCGATACGATACTCGTGAAAATATCCTTAGTCAAAAAATGTTTGGTCGAAGGATTAGTTGCAGCAATTTTGGTTTGGTCGTTAGAATACAACACATTCGGGTAGACGTAATATGGATCGACATTGCCTTTGAGTGAGTCTTCTCTTTCGATTTTGACTTTATAAGTTCTCATCTTTCCGATGACAGTATCACTCTCATAAGTGATCCAGTGTTCATTAACATAGAAAGGTTCATTCTTGATTAGTTTGACAGAGGTCGCCAAGTCAGATTCATTCATTAATCCTTTCATGGCGAATGGATTTGTTGTCAGGACATCTTCGTTAAGGCCACTAGTCAGTATGCCAAGAATCATCACGCCAAAACCAGCATGAGATAATACCGCTGCTGCCATCTTCGTATTGAACTTAGCAACACTGACAAGGTAATGGCTATTAGAAACGATAGTATAGAAAGCACTAAAAGCCAACAACATATACTTCCAATGAAAGTAATCTATCCATAAGCTGAATAGAAAAGTGAGTATGGCTGCAATACCCGCATGAATCGTTTGACTCTTTACAAAGCTGAGTTTTTGCTTATTTGACCAATCCGATGTTTTATACCTGAGAAAAATCACCTTAGCAGATAAGACCATCACAAGCATGGCTATCCATAACTGGAATTTGTTGTAATGGGGTATCGGATCCTTGATGACCTTACCAGTAAATTCTGGGTCACTCAATGAGATGATCTTGTTCATGACTGGCAGTGAAGTCGATCCTGCGATGATCAAACCACTAAATAGTAATACTAGAGCGCCAACAAACATCCAGAATTCTCTCGAGTAAATTGATTCTTCTTTTTTGTGGACTGCAATTGCACGACTACCCTTGATATATAGCGCCAATGAGAGGATTGCAAAGAAACCAACCAGAAAAATCAACTGAGGTTCTAGCCCCATTTCAGTAAAGGCATGGGCGGAAGTATCACCTAGGATACCACTCCTAGTAAGATAAGTCGAATAGATGACTAATACGAAGGAGAGACAGTAATAGATATATGTGCTTCTAATGGCACGTCCAGTGCTGCGAGCGACTAGGTTAGTGTGTATACCAGCAACTAGAATTAGCCATGGAACGAATGACATGTTTTCGACCGGATCCCAAGCCCAATATCCTCCAAAGGTCAAAGCTTCGTAAGCCCAGGCACTACCCATAAGTATACCTACACCTAAGATACCTCCTGAGAATAGGGCCCACTTCAGCGCTGGACGGATCCACTCAGAGTGTCGACCAGTGTATAGTCCTGCTGCTGCAAAAGCGAACGGTATCGTCGTACTCGCAAATCCCAAAAAGGTCGTCGGTGGATGAATCGTGTTCCAGTAATTCTGGAGTAACGGATTTAATCCAGTGCCCTGTATAGAGGTTAAGTAATCTGCTTTTTCAAATATCGGAGCAGCGATAACATCTCTTAGCAAGACCATCGGATTACTGCCGACTTTATATAGGAAGTCACCGAACTCTATATGTATGCCCAGTAACATAGATGCCATAATAGCTTCGACCAGTGCGACAAATATAAGCACTGGTGCTTCCCAGGTCTTAGCCGTTCTGATGAGCACAAAACCCAATATGACATGCCAGAACATCCACAGCAGAAAGCTGCCTTCTTGTCCTTCCCAGAAAGCAGAAAGGATGTATTTCATAGGTAGGTCATCGGAAACATGCTGTTGTACATAGCTGTACTCGTACATCTTAGAGGTCATCATATAGAAGATGAGACCGATTATCGTGAATACAGCTAGTCCATGGGTATAATAGCCTATACGGCCTAGGGTGTTCCAAGACGCATTACCACTTTTCGCCTTAGTTGCTCTACTGTATGCAATAGCACTGAATATAGCTGAAGTAAAAGCGAGTATGATGAACAGATGGCCTATTCTACCAGGCCAGAGATGTTCTCCAATATATTGGATTTCTTGGCTCAAGAGGTCGTGACTTGCGCTCTTAGGTTAAGTTCCTCGTCTTTGTACTTAGATGGGCACTTAAGTAAGATGTCATCAGCTATAAAGGCGCCTTCCTTAACTTTACCTGTAACGACAACAGTCTCAGATTGGTCAAAGTCTTGTGGTAGTGGTCTCTTAACGATGACATTCATTGATTCCCCGTTACTGTCCTTCATGAGAAAGGCAAAGCTGTTAGGACTATTGATTGGGTCATACATGATTTCTTCAGACAGGTCTATCTCTCCAGCGATTTTCACTCTGCTGTGGTCTTGCAGTGCATCTGAAAACGAAGCGTACGTACTGACATCTTTAGATGCAGAGGTGATTATTGCAATACTTGCTATTAATGCAAGTAGGCCTATGAAGTAGCTCTTTTTCATGTACTATATGATTTAGAAATGATCTTAATATAAAGATACATCGCATCTCTAACTAATTACAAGCTGCGACAAGTATTTCGTTCAAGAAAAGAGTGTCTCTACAAATGCTTCCTTATTGAAGATTTGTAATTGTTCTATGCCTTCTCCTACACCTATGAATTTGATAGGAATTTTGAATTGGTCAGATATGCCTAGAACCACACCTCCCTTGGCGGACCCATCGAGCTTAGTGAGGGCCAGAGAGGTTACATCTGTTGCTTCGGTGAACTTTTTGGCTTGTTCTATCGCATTCTGACCAGTCGTGGCATCTAGAACCAACATGACCTCGTGAGGTGCTCCAGGCAGCTTTTTATTGATGGAGTTCTTGATTTTAGTCAATTCCTCCATAAGGTGCTTCTTAGTATGCAATCGACCAGCTGTATCTATAATGCAGAGATCGATATTATTGTTCATGGCATATTGGACTGTTTCGTAGGCAACTGCAGCAGGGTCCGTATTCATTCCCTTGCTGAAGAAATCGACTTCATTCCTATCGGCCCATATTTTGAGCTGATCGACCGCTGCTGCTCTAAATGTATCGGCAGCACCGAGAACCACCTTTTTACCTTTCTTTTTGAACTGGTAGGCGAGTTTGCCTATAGTTGTTGTTTTTCCGACACCATTGACGCCGACAACAAGCATGACATAAGGGATATGGAAATCGGGGTAGGTGAAGTCTTCGAGATTTTCTGTGTTATTCTCACTGAGAATCTGAACGATGACGCTCTTCAGTATGGAATTAAGTTCCTTCGCATTGATATACTTAACTTCAGAGACTTTCTTTTCCAGTCTTTCTATGATTTTGACAGTGGTGTCAAGACCTACATCAGAAGCGATAAGTATACCCTCTAGCTCATCTAGGAATTCCTCGTCTACTGTATTCTTTCCTGCAATAGCGGTTGCTATCTTACCGAAAAGATTTTTACGGGTTTTGTCTAGACCGTCATTTAGATCTTTCTTTTTGTCTCTATCGAAATATTTATTGAAGAGGCCCATAGGTTGTCCTAGCTAGTAGATTTAAAAAAAAAGGCAAAGTAGTTGACTCTGCCTTTTTTTATAGTTGATATCTCTGTTCCACTGAAGGGTTACTTCTGTGCGAAGAACTCTTTCAGTTTGTCCTTGTGTATCATAACCTCTTTATATGAGTACTTTCCAGTAACTGGGTCTTTGACACTTTTGACGACTTTGCAATAATCCCTACCAGAACCTGCGTTTGCAGCTCTTTGGGCAACTCTTGCGTTCTTACTTACTTTTGCCATAACTATTTGATTTCTTTATGAACAGTATACTTCTTTAAAACAGGATTGAACTTCTTAAGTTCCATTCTGTCTGGCGTATTCTTTCTATTCTTCTGTGTGACATATCTAGAAGTACCAGGTAAGCCTGTTTGCTTGTGCTCTGTGCACTCTAGGATAACCTGAATTCTATTGCCTTTGGATTTCTTAGCCATTATTTGATTTTTTAGACTATTTCTTAGTTAGGTCTATACCGATATCGAACCCTGCCTTCTCCTGTCTCTTGAGATATTCATAGACGCCTAGTTTGTTGATGTTTCTCATTGCAGATGATGATAGCTTCAGGGAAACCCATTTGTCTATTTCAGGAATGTAATACCTCTTGTTATGGAGATTAGGCAAAAACCTTCTTTTTGTCTTCTGTTTCGAGTGAGAGACATTGTTACCTGTGATAGGTCTCTTTCCCGTTAATTGGCATACTCTGGACATATTATCTTTTTATAAAAGCGGTGCAAAGGTAGGTTTTTTAGCTCTTATAATAAACTTACTAGTGCTATTAATTTAAGGTAATGCTAAGAAATAGAACTCATTTTTCATAAATCTTAGTTAATTGAACCTGTTCTGTGGCATATAAAGAGCGACAGAACGTCTAACTAGAGTGTAAGATGGTGATTTATTAGCAAGTAGCTTGCAAAATATTAGTAATCAATTGAGATGAATAGTGTCATTATGTTTTGTTTCTGTCTCAATAATGTCTTTCAACTTTTAGAAAATTTTTTAAACAGATAATTTTTAAACAAATAAAAATGCTTAAGGGAATTAAATCTATTATTTCAATTGCTTGCTTCACAGCAATCGCAGCTACGTCATTTGGTCAATGGTCAATAGGTCCGAGAGTCGCAATTGGAACTGTCGCAACTGGCGAGCAAGAAATCAGAATCATACCGCATTCTGACGAATTGCCACCGGAAATGACATTTTTAGGGGGTAATGGTGTTAAGTCAATCGGATTTATGCTATACAACCAGATAGGACCTGGCTTCTTACAAATAGAAGCTTTAGGTACTAAGTATGATTTAGAATTTTCAGTACTTAACAGATATGCTAGAAGTGATGCAGGTGTTCAGCAACTAACTGAAACGAATTACATATTCGAAGTACCTGTTTCTGCAGGTATGACTTACAGAAATGTAAAATTAGGTGCTGGTCCAGTATTGGAAGTGCTTATAGACAAAGAAAGTGAGTTGGAGTCGATTTCTAGATATGAAGACACAGCCAATAAAGTTAATGGTGGTTTCCAAGGTCTAATCGGTTACAAAAAAGGTAAGATTCATTTCGATATGAAGTACATCTACAGATTCTCTGGAATTGTTGATGGATTCGGTATCGGAAATGATAATCTGAGACTTAACAAAAGTGCGAATAGATTGACATTCGCAGTGGGAATGACATTCTAAGCGTTCTGACTTTCAGAATTATGAAGAGGAGTAGGGCCAACGGTCCTGCTCCTCTTTTTTTTGTTTTGTCAATGGTATAGGTACCTGATAGAATAAATACTAGCTGTGACGTGTAGCTCAGCATTCATTTTCGGAACGCTTACACCTCATCATTATTCTATACTTTTACAAGCATATAAAAGAAGAGTGAATCGCGCGGAATTCAATAAGTTTCTCAAGTCTATAGGTGAGGCAGAACTCAGAGCTGAGTTAGTCATGCTCTACTCAAAGGTCAGTGCTGTCAAAGAGCATTACACGATGGAACTGGGTGATGAGAAAGCGCGCAAGAAGGTCTACGACAAGACGAAAAAGGACCTTAGTAACTTATACTATATCAGAGGCATCGCTCGAAAGAGACCACGCATCCAGAAAGTTAAAAGCCTGCTAAAGACGATGGAAAAGAATGCCGTCTTTACGCATGAGACTGTCGACTTATATCTCTTTGTAACAGAATTGTCACTAGAATATCTTAGCAAAAGGAGCAGAACGACCCAGGCAGTTTATAACCAATGTATAGAGAGTTATCGTAAAGCAAGCTCTCTAATCTCACAATATGATTACCAAGATGACTTCTTAGTTAGATGTAAGTCTTGTTGCAAAAAGAGCTCTAAGTTCTATAGCCTGTCTGGCGAAATAAGCGATCTATTCGAAGCATGTTATCCGGGATTATAACTGTACAAAGTAGACATCCGTCTTGTTTCTGTTGATACCAAAAACCCTGAATGCGCCATGCTCATTATCACATCGTTCGTGGAGGTCGAAGACTGTACATGACTTGGGAAGCCCAGAAAAAATTAAAGTAAAATAGGCCTTCCCAGGCCTTACTTCCTGCCACATAGGGTAGTAACTGATCTTCTCAGCATGCACCAAATCACTCACATGGTCAGTATGTATATCGTATAAATAAGTCGTCGGCCATATCCTGATGTAGGCTGTCACTGTGGTTGCGTGCAAGCAATGCACGATGACCTGACCTTGCTCGTCCACCTGATGTTCTAGCTCGGCTAGTAGGTCTGGTGCGATTTCAATTGTAGGATTTTCTATTATAGTTGGCATGTCTTTATTTATCGTGCTTGTTAATTGCACGGTGTTTTCTTCTTTTGAGTCATCATTAAGAAAAATAGATGTCTAACCTATGAACCGAAAAGAAATTATCCAAGCTATCCAGGAAATTAAAGATGGCAAAACCTTTGAGAGAAGTACTATTCCTAAAACACAAAAAAACAAAATGATATGGGACGAATTGCGATTAGAGATCAGGGAGGGCTTCCCAATCGACTTACCGAAACAAGTAGAATGGCCAATGAAAATGTGTGCTTGAAGAAGATTATACAGTACAAGATAGAAGCCATCTCAGGTGATGGCGTAAGAATATGTAAGGAGGAAGTTAATGCAAGAGGCAGTTCCTTGCAGATGGGTTATAAGTTGGTTACGAAAATGAATCTACCTGAAAGCACCTTGAGTGCCTTGCGTATTATCTTGGGGATAGATGGACCAGTGCCACCTCAGGAATGGCTACAAGAATTGCTATCTACCAATATCGCAGGCTATGACCAACTCATTCAATTGATATCGGATTATAGATTGAGATATAGATTAGAAGGCAAGTTTTATAATTGAAGACTTATGCTTTTAAATGAACCCATCAAAAGCATATCGAGAACACCGCAATTGTTATTTTATACTGCGAGGCCATTGCCAAGTAAAGTTAATCAATATGACATGGTCGATGTGATTTGTGGTAGATATAGGTGCTTATTCGGGCGTAACTATGATTGTTTGCCTACTCTAGGATACTATAACAGATCTGATGCTTGATTTACGTATGACTAATCGAGCTTCGAAGGTCTTTTTGAGTTGTGCTGTAGAATCTCTTTTGATCAGGATCTGTTGGATGAAATCAAAGGCCTGCTCGCCCATTTCTATCCCAGGTTGTTCTACTGTTGTCAAAGTAGGTGAGAGGTATTTAGAGATTTTGGAGTTGCTATAACCGACGATACCGATGTCATCAGGAATGCTAAGACCTAGATCCATCGCAGTCTGGTAGATGCCCGAAGCGACATTGTCCGAAACTGCAAAAAATGCATCAGGCTTATTCTCTTCTAGTAGCATGCGCTTAGAGAGGTGGTAGCCATCTTCGGTTCCATCTATATGGACGATGCTCCTGACTATTTCTTCTCGCAGAGGAATATTATATTGCTCTAGTGCTTTTTTGTAACCCTTGTATCTCGCATTAGATATGACACAATAATCAAAACCCTTGATAAAAGCGATTCTTTTGTAGCCTTGTTTGATAAGGTGTTCTACCGCTAGAAAAGCACCATTTACGTCATCATATCTAACAATATGTTCAGTGTTCTTATCAAGAGGTCTATCTACTATAATACATGGTATGCGCCTGGCTTTGAGTAAGCCTATGTTGTTTCTGTAAGAACTTAAGTTCGATGGGGATATAATGACACCGGTGACATTATGGGAGATAAACTGCTGTATGATCTCTTTCTCCTTGTCTAAGTCATGTGTCGATTCTCCTACAAAGACCAGATAATTAGCCATGTGGGCCTTGTTCATGATGCCTTTGAGAACAGTCGAAAAGAAATAATGGTCGATTGCTGGAAGGATGACTCCCAAAGCAAAAAACTGCTTTTTTCTGAGAGAGACAGCATGGACATTGGGCCTGTAGTTGAGTTCATCTGCTTTCTCAATGACTAGTTGGCGTGTTTTTTCGCTGATGTCATGCTTATTATTGAGTGCACGAGATACGGTTGTGATGGACACATTAAGCGCCATGGCAATGTCTTTTAGTCCAATACTGTCATTCATGGTTTACGGTAATTTACGGAAATATAGTGATGTTAAAGTTCTAAATGATAGCTATGTGGACAATCGGCATCGTTTACGTAGTTTTTTGGGGGTGATTATCTATCACATGTTAAAGAAATCTAAATTATGATTGTATTTTCATGCCGTTAGGTGGGATTTCTCTCATTTTGCAGAATTCAATTTGTTAAACCAAACGAACTTCAAATGAAAAAACTGTTTACACAGGTTCTCTTTGCGTTCACACTAATTTTGATTGGGTCGAGCTTACATGCTCAGCGTAACATCAGTGGTGTGATTACAGATGGAGAAACTAATGAAGCCATGATTGGCGCAAGCGTCTTAGTCGACGGTGCTGATATAGGTACTATCACAGACATAGATGGTAGCTTTAATCTCAGTGTCCCAGCAGGAGCTGAACGCTTAGTTATTACTTATGCTGGTTATTCAGACCAGATTATTAACCTTGGAGACCAATCCTATTACAACGTCTCGCTCAATGCAGGAGCACTGCTAGATGAAGTGGTCGTAGTAGGCTACGGTTCACAAAGCGAAAAGGAAATCACATCCTCTGTTGTCAAGCTTGACAATGAAGACTTTAATCAAGGTGACATCACAGATGCTGCGCAACTAATGCAAGGTAAAGTTGCCGGACTCCAAGTCTATAACAGAGGTGGTGACCCTAATGCAGAGAGTGTTATCCGACTAAGAGGAATCTCTTCCGTAGGTGCTAATTCTCAACCACTCGTTGTTATAGATGGTATCATCGGTGCATCTTTACAGAATTTGGATCCTAATGATATCGAGAATATCAATGTACTCAAGGATGGTTCCGCTGCGGCCATATATGGCTCTAGAGGTTCTTCTGGTGTTATTATAGTCACAACAAAGAAAGGTAAGCCAGGATCTGGCGTGAAATTTTCCTACAATGGACAACTTGCTTCATCTAGTCCACTTAATAGTGTCGATATCATGACAGGCGAAGAGTTTGCAGCAGCAGGTGGTACCGACTTAGGGAGTAGAACTGATTGGGTCGATGAAGTAACAAGAACTGCATTGAGTCATTATCATAGTTTTTCTGCTACTGGTGGAATCGGTGATCAATCATCTTTCCGTGTCTCAGCTAATGTGAGAGATGCTCAAGGTATCCTTGAGAATAGTGGTTTTGATCAATTCAACACAAGATTGAATTTCTCTTCATTAGCTCTTAATGATAAATTATCTATTGATGTCAATGCATCTCTACTTAATAGAAATCAGCAAAATGGTTTTGATGAAGCTTTGAGATATGCTGTACTCTATAATCCGACTGCACCTGTATTAGGAGCTGATTCTCCTTTCCAGTTTAACGCAGATCAATTTGGTGGATACTTTGAGACACTGGGACTATTCGATAGTTTCAACCCCGTTTCTCTAATTAATCAGAATAGAAATAATGGCGAGAAAAGAGAAGTGAACTTAGGTGCTCTTTTTGGCTATAGCCTAACAGATGCACTTAAGGTAAACTTAAGATTAGGACGTCAGCATACTGATTTTGCTAATCGAATCTATTATCCGACGACTTCATTATTTAACGGTAATGCGACAAGTCCGACTAGAAAAGGTTTATCTGAAACTTTCGAGGAGAATACAACTTTTGATTTATTAGAAGCTTTTGCTACTTATCTTATAGACCTAGATGGTTCTAATCTTTCATTGACAGGTGGGTACAGTTACCAGCAGGAGAATTACAATAACTTTTTCTTTAGTCTAGGTGACTTCCCAAATAATGATTTTGATTTCGGTAATATTATCGAAGCTTCTCAGGATAGAGATAATGCAGGATTTATAGACTTTAATTCTCAAGTAAGTCCTGATCAAAAAATTATTGCCTTTTTTGGAAGAGCAAATCTTAATATAAATGATACTTACTTCTTAAATGCTTCATTAAGAAGAGAAGGTTCTTCTAAGTTAGGAGCTGAAAATCAATGGGGATTATTTCCAGCCTTCGGTGCTGGTGTTGACCTAGCACAAGTAATGAATATTGGCATCTTTGATAGACTGAAGTTAAGAGCTGGATATGGTGTTACAGGTTCATTGCCAAGTGACTGGGGCTTGTCACAAGAGATAAGAGAAGTTGTCAATGGTGGCGATGGTTCTGTTTCTACAAAATTACTTAGAGCAGGTAATCCTGATTTGAAGTGGGAAGAAAAAGCAGAGACCAATATTGGTATTGAAGCAGCAACAGGCAAATTAGGAATCACACTAGACCTTTATTCAAGGAATATATCTGATTTCATTCTTTCTAGAGAAGTGGATGCTGCCGTTTTCGGTGTGAATACCCGCTTTGAAAATGTCGGAAAACTAAGTACTCAAGGTCTAGAATTAGCACTTGATTATGATGTACTTAGCAGAAGTAACTTCGGTTGGAATACAGGTTTAGTACTGAGTACTTATACAACTACTCTAGATGAGTATGTTAATGATGAAGAAACAAGAGGTAATCTAGGTGCTCCAGGTCAGAATGGTACTAATGTTATCAAAGTGGCAGTAGGTGAGGAATTAGGCCAGATATGGGGACCAGTTTTCGCAGGTGTTGCAGAAGATGGTAGCCCTCTTTTTGAGGATTTAAATGGTGACGGTACGATTATCGCATCTCAGGATCAGGCTTTGAACCCAGATGGTGATTTCCAAACTTTAGGAAACGGCCTTCCAGACTTAGAGTTGGGTTGGAGTAATCAGATTAATATAGGTGCATGGAATGTCAATGCCTTCTTTAGAGGTGCATTTGGACACAGTCTTGTGAATACTTTCAGAGCGTTCTACGAGCCAAGAATTTCTACGCAGTCTTCATATAATTATGTGAATACGTCTAAGCAAGTAGATGGATTGACCTCAGCAAGATTCAGTTCTTTATACGTAGAGAAAGCAGACTTTATTAAGTTAGATAACCTGACAATAGGTCGTAACATCGACTTAGGTTCTGGTGCACTTAATTCAGCTATGGTTTCTTTGACTCTAAGGAATCCGATTATAATCACTAGTTATACAGGAACTGACCCTGAGCCAAGTCTAGTCGATGGTGGTGCAGAGGATAATGGTGAGAGATTAACTGATGGTGATGTTGGTTTCGGTGATGTACTCGCTCCAGGGTTAGATAGAAGGAATAATTATTTCAGCTCTAGGTCAATTACCCTAGGCGTTCAAATTAATTTTTAAAAGAGAAGTAAGATGAAAAATATATATAAATACATATTTACTCTGACGGTTCTCTCCTTGCCATTTGCATGTACAAATTTGGAAGAGGATCTAGTAGGAGATATTACAACTGATATTTCTGCACCGGGTATTAGTACTGGTGGAGAAGGCTCTTCTGGAGGACCACTAAGCGCAGCTTATGCTTCATTGAGAGATGCGGGAACGGCTAATCATGGTGGCTATTACTCTATACAGGAGATACCTACGGATGAGATGGCGATCTGTGCTAAGGGTGGTGACTGGTTCGATGGTGGTATACTTATCGAACTACATCAGCATACTTACACTTCTGTACATGACATGGTTAACGGTACTTGGACCCAAACCTATGGTGCAATTAATACATGTAACGAAGCAGTAGCTAATACGTCTTTAGATGAAAATCAGATTGCTCAAGCAAGAGCGCTGAGAGCATACTATTACTGGAGGTTGATGGATCTCTATGGCCGGGTTAAACTAATCACGACACCTGGTTCTGATGCACCTCAAGTTTCGCGTCAGGAAGTATTTGATTTCGTGGAAAGTGAATTATTGGCTGTTCTTGGGATATCAGAAGTAAGTAATTCTATGGACTTATCTAGTTCTCCATTATCGACTGATCCCAATACTTATCAGATCAATCAATATGGTGCTCTAGGTATACTTTCTAAAGTATATCTAAATTCGGAAGTGTATACAGGTACCCCTAGATGGGGTGAAGCGGCGATGGCTGCTGGATATGTTATCGATAGCGGTGTATATCAATTATGTGGTGAAGGTTGTTCTGTGACTAATCTCGGTAAGAGAGCTGCTGTAGACACTGACCCTGACGAGTTAACTGGTTATGCTGCGGTATTCGCACCAAATAACGAGGGTAATTCTGAGCATATCTTTTCTGTAGAGTATGATGAAGTAAGTGGTGGTGGAATGAATTTCTCACAGATGAATCTGCACTATTCTAGTCAATTCACTTGGAATCTCAACTCACAGCCATGGAATGGATATGCAACTCTAGAAGAGTTCTATAATTCATACGATGACAACGATGCTCGTAAGACAGCCAACTTTATTGTTGGAGATCAATTAGATTTCGGTGGTTCGGCAGTATTGGATTATGCATCTGATGATGGTAACTTAGTATTGAGTTATAATCCATCAATCAATGAGCTAGCACCTAACTCTCTAAGAGAAGCAGGAGCGCGACCAGGAAAGTTCAGCTTCAAGCAGTTCGGTCGAGACAATATGGATAACGATTTCCCAATCGTCAGATTAGGAGAATTGTATCTGAATAGAGCTGAGGCAATGTCTAGAATGGCAGGTGACTGGAATGTAGGTCTTGATGATGTCAATGTCCTTAGAGCAAGAGCTGGTGTTTCGGATTTCTCTAGTATAGATGCGGATGAGTTCCTAGCAGAGAGAGGTAGAGAGATGTTCCAGGAATGCTCTAGAAGAGTAGACTTAATCAGATTCGGAAGATACAATGACTCTTGGTGGGAAAAGCCAGCAGATCCGTCTGATCATGTGAATGTATTCCCGATACCTAATGCTCAGATTACGGCAGCAGGTGGAACTTTAACCCAAAATGAAGGGTATTAAAATATATTGTTTTAAGAATTAATAGCAGGGGGAATTTATTAGTAAATTCCCCCTGTTTTAATTTAGTTCATGTCTCAATTCCGATATCTATATAGCTTCTGTTTTGGTATTGTATTGTGTATAGGAAGCGCTTCTTGTACCCGAGATACAAAGGAAAAGCCTATTTTCATTATTAGAGAAGATACAGGCTTAGAATTCAGCAATATGCTGGTTTACACAGAGTCCTTTAATCCATATCTGTATCGTAATTTCTATAATGGAGGAGGTGTATCCTGCGGTGATATCAATAATGATGGGCTTGTCGATGTGCTCTTTACGGGCAACCAAGTCGATAACAAACTGTTTCTTAATAAGGGCAATTTTCAGTTCGAGGACATCTCTCTCGCAGCGGGAATTCGCTGTGCTGGGTCATGGTGCACCGGATCGAATATGGTTGATGTTAATGATGACGGGCTCTTAGATATCTATATATGTAAAGGAGGGGATCCGAAAGGCCCAAACAGACATAACGAATTGTTTCTCAATAATGGAGACCTGACTTTCTCTGAAGTTTCAGCTCAGTACAACTTAGATATAACAGGTCTAAGCATCCAGTCCGCTTTTTTTGATTATGATAGAGATGGTGACTTAGATTGCTACTTACTTAATAATTCGACTGAACCAATCGGTAGTGGATTGGATCTCAAGCAGAGCCGACGTGACCTCCCTAGTGCTAATGGCAATAAGCTGCTTAGGAATGACCAGGGGGTGTTTACTGATGTCACAACGTCAGCTGGAATATATAGCAGTGAGATCGGTTTTGGGTTAGGTATTACTATAAGTGATTTTAATCTTGATGGTTGGCCAGATATATATATCTCTAATGATTTTTTCGAAAAAGATTATTACTATCTCAATCAAGGTGATGGAACTTTCCTCGAAAGTGGCGATCACCATTTTGCTGCTTTACCGATGGGCGCTATGGGTGCCGATGCAGGTGATCTGAATAATGACCTATGGCCTGACCTCATGGTTAGTGAGATGTTGCCGTCGACCTTAGAAAGAAAAAAGACCAAGGCCATCTATGAGAATTGGAATAAGTATAAGGTCTCGGTCAGGGAAGGGTATGCCCACCAATTTCCTCGTAATACCTTGCAACTCAATGAGTCTGGCAGACAATTCCTCGAGATCGGAAGATATGCTGGAGTAGCTGCGACCGACTGGAGTTGGTCTTGCCTTATACAAGATTTTAATAACGATGGCTGGAAGGAGATATTTGTGACGAATGGTATCTATAAGGAGTTGCTGGATAGAGACTATTTGGCTTTTATCGCTAATGATAATTACATTAGTAACTTAATCAAAGCGGAAGGTCAGGTTATCACAACCTTAATCGATAGTATGCCGTCGGCGCCTTTAGCTAATTATATGTTTTCACATTCTGGTGATCTGAAGTTTGAGAATCAGTCTCGTATTTGGGGACTTGGACAATTGACTTTTAGTAGTGGTTGTGCCTACGCGGACTTAGACAATGATGGTGACTTAGATTTACTAGTGAGTAATGTCAATATGCCTTCTGCTCTATATGAGAACAAGTTAGATGAGGCAATCGATGCACCTAATTTTATTCAATTTGATCTCAGAGGCAGAGTTGGGAATAAAAAAGCCATTGGTGCTAAGGTAGATGTCTATATAGCAGGTATAACCTTAACTCAAGAGCTGTATCCATCCAGAGGTTTCATGTCTAGCATGCCATACCGCCTATCGTTTGGTTTGGGAAAGCATCAGCTAGTAGATAGTGTGATTGTATCTTGGCCAAATGGTCAGCAAGAATTATATAGTCATACAACAGTGAATCAGCTCAATACGATAGAACAAGGCAATGGCTCTAGTGCGGTGGCACCGCCTGAAAAAATTCTGACCTACGCACTTGACACCATAACACTCGAAGCATCCACTGATAATTTTAATCAGTTCGATCGTGAACGCTTGTTGCCAAGAATGAATAGTAGCATTGCACCTGTATTGAAGTATGTCGCTGGTAGCAGAGACTTGCTTTGGGGTGGTTCTAAGAATAATGCTTTTGGAAAAATCAAAATCGAAAAAGGGCCGCATGTGTTTACTTCATTGCTCCAGGACTTTCGATCAGAAGCAACTGATTTTGTAGTGTTCGATCCAGATAAGGATGGTGATATGGATATCTATATTGCACATGGCGGCTCTGCCTTTGCAGCAGAATCAAAAGCCCTAGATGATGTGTTGTTAGAGAATACAAATAATGGCTATGTAGAGCGTCACGATGCATTCCAGTTTACAGATCGTATATCGACATCTGCTGTGGTAGTTGTAGATTATAATCAAGATGGGAAAGATGATCTATTGCTTGCTGATAATAGATTTAGCTCTAGCTATGGCAGTAAAGGGGGCTTATGGTTATTTGAAAATATTTCAGAACTTGAGTTCAGAAAGGTAGATATGCCCGTCTTTGAAGATATTGGTGTTGTTACCGAAATGGAAACTCTAGATGTCAATGGAGATTCGATACTAGATATACTAATTGCAGGTGAATGGATGTCTCCCAGACTATATATTGGTACTGCTGGTGGCTATGAAGATAGGTCAACTGCTTTTGGTCTAAATAACCTCAATGGCCTCTGGTCCGACTTACTTGTCGATGACTTTAATGATGATGGACAACCAGATATCTTTCTTGGAAACTGTGGGTCTAACACAAGTCTTACGGAGAGCCATATTATGCTAATTAATGACTTCGATGGCAATGGCAGTTTAGAGCATATCATTTGTTATAATGATGGCTCAGCACTTTACCCTATCTTAGACAAAGATGAAATCGATTCCCAATTACCAATGCTTAAAAAGAAATTTATTAAATACGCTGATTACTCTAGAGCCAGTATATCTGATATGTTTTCTAAAGAAGTAGTCAATAGTTCTAGCAAGCTGACACTCGATATCACGGAGAGTTGCATATTATTGAACAGAGGTGAGCGTTTCGAAAGGGTAGCATTGCCTAACGAGGTCCAGTACTCTAGTATACATGCCTCTATCTACCATGATTGGGATGCTGATGGTATGAAGGAATTAGTCTTAGGCGGGAATCATTATAAAGTCAAGCCTCAGTTTGGTAGAGAGGACGCCTCAGCTGTATGGAGTATAGACCTCAGATCTGATAGCATCGGCTTAGAATATGTAGTCACTTCACTGGGCGTCAATGGAGAGATAAGGTCTATCTTGCCCTATGATAATGGCTTGTTATTTTCTAGATGTAATTCTGATATTGTTAAATTATCTGTGAAGTGAAGGTCTATTTGTATATAAGCTTGCTACTTGCAATTATCCTTACTGGTTGTAAATCAGAATATGATAAATTAGTCGCTCATGAGTTGTCCTTACAGGGTGATAACAAGGAAGTCTTCCTTGGTCTAGAAAATGGTATAACCAAGAAAGCCTATTACCAAAGATGCTGGGAACTCAATAAGAATCAAGTTATTAGCCAAGGGCCGGGTAATCAATATGCGCAGTACTTTCTAAAGCCTCAGCACCCTGCAGATTCACTCAAAACGGTCAAGGTCTTGTTCTATGGTATTTTCGATGCACAAGATACGATGAGAGGTATGGACATGAAACTAGAATTTGTCAACTGGGCGCCCTGGAATAAGACACTTACAAGTACCCATTTAGCAAGTTATATGGAGCAACATTTTCTTGATGAATTTGCTGGTAACCCATTTATTGACTTACAGGTGGATGATAAGGTATCAGCTAAGGTCAAGGTCGATAAAAATAGACGTATCGTCTTATATCCTATATCCGCTAGCCAAGTTGCAGTAAAGTTCCATGATTTACGTTTCTTATTAAATTCTAAGAATTGAGGACTTGTGTGCTATATCTATTAACTATTCTGATACTGTATTCTTGCAGTGAAGAGGCCGTTGTGCAATCGAAGTTGTTTGAGCTTAAAGATAACGCCTCGATAGGTATGACTTTCAGCAATAAACTTAGTTCTACTAAAGCGTTCAATGTCTATAAATATCGAAATTTCTATAATGGTGGTGGTGTCGCTATCGGTGATATCAATAATGATGGCTTAGCCGATGTGTACCTTGTTGCTAATCAAGATTCTAATAGGTTGTATCTAAATAAGGGTGACCTCCAATTCGAAGAAGTGACACGAGCAGCAGGTGTCGCAGGGGACAAAGCCTGGTCTACTGGTGTCAGTATGATTGATATCAATAATGATGGTTTTCTTGATATCTATGTCTGTAATTCTGGTGATATCAAAGGTGATAATAAGGCCAACGAATTATTTATAAACCAAGGTGATGCGACCTTTGTCGAAGAGGCAAAAGAATATGGCCTTGCAGATCAGGGCTATTCTACGCATGCCGCTTTTTTTGATTTTGATCGAGATGGCGATTTGGATGTCTACATACTCAATAATTCCTATACAGCAATCGGTAGTTTTAATTTGAGGAAGAACCAGAGAACGGTACGAGACGAACTGGGTGGAGATAAGTTGATGCGTAATGATAACGGCTATTTTGTAGATGTCAGCGAAACTGCTGGAATCTATGGTAGTGAAATAGGCTTCGGTCTAGGTGTGACAGTCAGTGATTTCAATAATGATGGTTGGTTAGATTTGTTTATTTCTAATGATTTCTTCGAAAGAGATTACTTATATGTCAATGACCAAGATGGCACCTTCAGCGAAGTGCTGACAGAAAAAATTCATTCCCTTAGTGGTGCCTCTATGGGTGCCGATGCTGCAGATATTAACAATGATGGCTATACAGACATATTTGTGACAGATATGCTCCCTTATGATTATAGTCGTCTTAAGTCAGTTGCAACCTTTGAGGATTGGAATAAGTACAGTTATAATATCAAGAATCAGTATCACCATCAATTCACCAGAAATGTCTTACAGCTTAATCAAGGCGGTAACCGCTTTGATGAAGTATCTAGACTAGCAGAAGTAGAAGCAACTGACTGGAGTTGGGGTGCGCTATTTTTTGATATGGATAATGATGGGTATAAAGATCTCTTTGTAGCCAATGGTATATATAAAGACTTAACGGATCAGGATTACCTGCAATATATTGCTAATGAATCAGTCATCGAACAGATTGTTTCAGATGACGGCGTTGACTATAAGGAGCTTATAGATATCATCCCATCTAATAAGGTCGCTAATATGGCCTTTAGGAATAAGGGCGGACTGGATTTTGATTTAGATTCGCTGTTGGGCTTGTCACACAAGAGCTTTTCTAACGGCTCAGCCTATGCTGATCTGGATAATGATGGTGATCTCGATCTAATTGTAAATAACATAAATATGCCTTGTTTTGTTTATGAAAACAAGGCCACTGGTTTAGGAAATAATTTTATCCAGTTGTCATTTGTTGGGAACGAATCGAATCGATTTGGTGTCGGCGCGCGAGTCCATGTTTATACCAAAACGGATACACTAGTCTATGAGAACATGACTTGCAAGGGTTTCCAGTCTTCTGTAGAGCCACGACTAACAATCGGAATGGGCTCTGCGACACTTTGTGATATAGCAGTTGTCTGGCCGTCTGGTAAAGTGTATAAAAAAGGAAATATATCTGCAAACACTTCATTTGAAGTATTTGAATCAGAAGCGACAGAGGTCCAAGAAATAGTCAAAGAGAATAATAATTCTTTATTTACGCCGGTCCAAGTAATAGCTTACAGAAAAGAAGAGAAAAAATATTCTGACTTTAATCAGCAAAGGTTATCTTATCTGATGCGGAATAACGAAGGTGCAGAGATGGCCTTTGGTGATCTCAATGGAGACAAAATTGCTGATCTCGTTTTGCCAGGAGCTAAAGGCTTTGAGACCGAGCTTTGGTTAGGTTCTGCAAGTGGGCAGTTTCGTAAAACACAGCAACCCATCTTGTCTAAGGTTCTAGAGCCAGAACATATGTCTGCTGCTTTGTTTGATATTGACTCTGATGGAGACTTGGACTTATATCTTGCAGCTGGTGGGGTAGAGCACTCTAGTTTCTCTCCTCATCTAAAGGATCAACTGTACCTCAATAATGGTTCAGGTGTTTTTTCTAAAGATATATTGAATTCTGATTTTCCTAAGAGTAGTCATTGTGT
>CALEAC010000222.1 GCA_937944095.1 uncultured Saprospiraceae bacterium | reverse complement strand
ACCATCGGTTAGCAGGATGACCACTTTACTCTTAGCTTCACTTTCCTTGAGACGATTGACCGCAGAGGCCAGACCCATACCAATTGCAGTGCCATCTTCCATCATTCCAGATTCCAGACTTGACATGAATTCTTTGAGTATCCGATGGTCCGTGGTCAAGGGACTCTGAGTGAAGCTTTCGCCTGCAAAAACGACCAGGCCTATCCTATCATATTCTCGTTTGTCTATGAATTTCTTAGCCATCTCCTTACTGGCAGTCAACCGATCAGGTGTAAAATCTCTTGCGAGCATACTGCTCGACAGATCCATGACCATCATGATATCTATGCCTTCTGCTTTGACTTCCTCTTCCTTTAGCGCTAGTCTTGGTCTGGCTACAGAAACGATCAGTAGTGTCAGACCTAAATATCTAAGTATCGGCAGATACTTAGCTAGTAGAGACTTGTAAGTGGTGATATCCTGTATAGAACTAACATGCGGAAAGCGCATCTTTGGTTCTTGACCAGATTGATATTTATTTTTATACCACCACATTAGGGGTAGGGCGAGTAAAAGTAATAGGAGCCATGGATCGTTGAATTCGTATCTACCCATTGAGCTCATTGTTTTCAGGTTCTACAATGACAGCTTTAGTCTCTTGTACGAATTGTTTAGCTTTCTCGATAAAGCGCTCGTTAATATCCTCGCCTGGTTTGGCTTTAGCAAACTTGACAAGATCAGCAATTTGGAGAATTTGCTTGACTTCGTTTTCTTGGCTGATAGAAAGTTTTTCTATTCTTAATTGTTTTGTGATCTCATCTGTCGTCATTTCTAGTGCCTGTATGCCGAACCGATCCTCTAGATATGCCCTAATAATATAGGTGAGTTTAGTTTGATGTTCTTTGTCCTGACCGATTTTCCAGCCTTGTTCTTTTTGTAATTGATTTAGCTGGCGTAGAGCTATAATATGAGCAGGCTCCTTGGGCACTTCTACGATAACAGTTGTCTCCTGTCGTTTTTTAATTCTAAAGAGCAGAAACAGCAAAGCGCTCAGTGCTAGGATAACGAGTAACAGCCAATATTTCTGAAGCCGCTCCTTCCATGTAAGCTTGGTCAGTATGATATCCTTGATAGGAAGTATGGCTGTCGTCGTATCCTGATTAATGACATCTCTAGGCGGAAAAATATATAGCAAAGGGGGCTCTAGATTTCTAATCTCTTGGCCTAGGTAACTCGTATCTAACTCGACTAGAGGGTGCGGAATGGCATAGACCCCGATATCCCAAGCGATACAATGAAATGTATCCCTCAGTTCTTTCTTTGTTCGAGAATCGCTGATCCTAAAAAGGTGAGCAGGTACACGATGGTTCTCATAATCCTGAAATCTAGCTTTGTACTCTATCTCTGCGTAGTAGGGCTTGAGAGTTGTGTCTTGTACTGCAAGCGAACTCATCTCGTAGAAGGGTGTGAAGTCGAGTTGCGAGACCTTCACTTCTGGTGGTAGGGTTAATCTATAATATATCTCGAAAGAGTCACCAATCTCTATGCTATCTGCAGAACAAGTGATAGAGCTTATAAGCTGACTATAACTGACAGTATGAATAGTAATGGAACATAGGATGAACAGCATGATTCTCACTAGGCCGCTCTTTTTTTGAAGAATTGAAGTAAGAGTTTTACATAATCATCGCTGGTCATGATACTGATATGGTCAGATCGATACCTGTTAAATACGGCGTCAAAGTATTCAATATTTTCTCTAAACCAAGAAGTATACTTATCTCTAACCTTGGCTGAAGAAGTATCTAACAGGACAGCTGTTCCAGTTTCTGCATCGTAACTGTTAATCAAGCCTATATTGGGCAACTCCTTTTCCATCTGGTCATAGATATGGAGACCTATGACATCATGACGTCTGGAAGTAATAGCGAGTGCCGGCTCATAACCTTGTGTCATGAAATCTGAGAGAATAAAACAGATGGCTTTTTTCTTCTGAATGTTGTTTAGATAAACCAAAGCCGTGTTAAGGTCAGTACCTTTAGATACAGGGTCGAAGTAGATAATCTCTCTTATGATTCTTAGAATATGCTTACGCCCCTTCTTAGGCGGAATATATTTTTCTACCTGATCTGTAAATAAGATAGCGCCGACTTTGTCATTGTTAGTTATAGCCGAAAAGGCGATGACAGCAGCAATCTCAGCAGTCAGTTCACTTTTGAATTGCTTAATAGACCCAAAACTGGATGATCGACTAATATCTATGATGAGCATTACGGTCAACTCTCTATCTTCTTCAAAGACTTTGATGTGTGGGTCGCCGGTACGCGCAGTAACATTCCAATCGATATTTCTGACGTCATCACCATACTGGTAATCTCTGACTTCCGAAAAGGACATACCTCTACCCTTGAATGCACTATGGTATTCACCTGAAAATATTTGTTTACTGAGACCTTTCGTCTTGATCTCTATTTTCCTGACTTTTTTGAGTATTTCTGTTGCATCCATAGATAGAGTGACTTAAGGTACTTCTATGGTGTTGATAATCTTAGTTATGATATCCTCTTGAGTAATGTTTTCTGCTTCAGCTTCGTAAGTAAGTCCTATTCTGTGTCTTAGTACATCGGTGCAGATATTTCTGACATCATCTGGGATGACATAGCCACGACGATTGATAAAGGCATAAGCTTTAGCTGCTTTGGCAAGATTGATACTGGCTCTAGGTGACCCTCCATAGCTAATAAGGCTTTTTAGATCTTTGAGCCCACTATTTTCAGGTTTACGTGTTGCAAATACGATATCGAGTATGTAGCTCTCAATTTTCTCATCCATGTAAATCTTTGAGACCAACTTTCGAGCCTTGAGGATGGTTGCGGTGTCTACGACGCTGGTAACTTCGTCTTCTGTCTGACCACTAATAGCACGTCTGATTATTTCTCTCTCATCTTCTTTTTGTGGGTAATCGATTTTGACTTTAAGCATAAATCTATCCACTTGCGCCTCAGGTAGAGAATAGGTGCCTTCTTGCTCTATTGGGTTCTGCGTGGCTAAGACGAGAAACGGTTCTTCTAATCTGAACGTTTCTTTGCCGATGGTCACTTGCTTTTCTTGCATGGCTTCTAGTAATGCAGACTGCACCTTAGCTGGTGCTCTATTAATCTCATCAGCGAGTATGAAATTGGCAAAGACAGGCCCCTTTCTGACTGTGAAATCATTCTTACTTGGGTTATAGATCATGGTACCTACGATGTCTGCAGGTAATAGGTCGGGCGTAAATTGTATTCGATTGAAATCCGCGCTGACAGCACTTGCTAAGGTCTTTATCGAAAGCGTCTTAGCTAAGCCTGGTAGACCTTCCAGCAATACATGACCCTTGGCGAGTAAGCCTAGGAGTAGACGTTGTATCATGTAGTCCTGTCCGACAATAATCTTAGAAGTCGCTGCTGTGATGTCATCTAAGAATGCACTATCGTGTTGTATCTGTTGATTTAGAGCTTCTATATCTAAAGATGCTTGCATAGATAGGTTGTTATAGCTGAAAAATAGAAACTGTAAAAGTATCGGAATCTATATATATACGAGGTCTTTTAGGGCTTAAAATGAGGTTAAATTAACTGTGATGTTGCTGAAAAGATTAATTTGCTGGCTATGAGAAAAATTGCAGGTATCCTCATCTTCTGTCTAATTGGTATTTATCAACCTGAGTTAACAGCTCAAGAAGAAATAACAGACGGCACTAGAACCTTCGAAGAAAATGAAAAAGAGTACTTTTTTGAGAAGTTTCTGACCGCACGTCAGCATCTGAAGGCACTTAAGACAGGCTATTTATTTGTTCGATTGAATACAGATTCCAAAAGAATTAATTTTCTAAAAGAAAAGGGCAAGGACAAACTTGCAGCATCTTTACAAGAAAAAGTCGACAAAGAAAATCAAGAGATTATAGCAGCTATGAAAGTTTACTATGATTTTTCTAAGGTCTATTTTTATTATGAGTCGGATTCTGATAAGATATTAAAAGAAAAAGATTACAATGCGCTCTTTGATATTAACAAAGCCCCTATACAAGAAAATATCCTAGATATAGAGAACAATATCTATCTATTATTTTATGGTTCTGTACCTCATCTGAAGTGGAGTAGTCGTAAGAGGTTTGTGGTGTATAGCTGGAATGGCAATCAAGTCCAGCCCGTAGATCGCTTGCATTATCCAGCTAATGCCTATTTTAATGGAGACAATATCACCAGGTACATAAAAGTGATGAATAGAAGCTTCCATAGAAAAACATAAGGCCAAGGCTCTTAGGAACCTTGACCTTATAAGTGATTTTTATTTATGATAATGCTTAGAAAGAAATATCCATCACATAGTTGTCATCGTTGTTGTCTGGCGTCACATTAACGGCAGTGATGACGAAAAGGAAATTCTTGCCATCTCTTCTAGCGACATAAGTGTCTCCTGCCTGAACAAAATTACTTACAGTTTCGCCATTAGAATTAATCGCACTGAAGTCTACACCATTATTCCAGAGTTCTGCAATCTGGATATCAGTCGTTACACTAGCAAAAGTAAAAGTTTCAGGAAGCCCATTCATATTAGGAATAAGTCTTCTGACCTGTGTGCCTTGTGCACCTGAGAACCTTTGGATCCAGTTGTTAGCTGCTGTCTGTGACTGATCTAGACCTTCGTCTTTGAGCTCAGCCGCTGTATCGCTACTTCCTGTGCTTGCCCCAGAATCAAGATCCAGTCCACCTTTTCCAGCAGGCCCACCACTATTCCATAATATACCAACGTAAGTTTCTACAGGATTACCCGCAGGTGCTGTATTAATAGTGACATCAGAGATATAAAGGTTATCAGCTTCGTCAACAAAAACAACCTGATATGCTGCTATACCTTGAGCTGTAGATGCTCTGATACATATATTCTTCTCAAAAGATTCCTTATCTCCACCTGCAAGAGGTAATGGATTGCTAACGAACTCTAGTTCCTGTCCAGATGCGCCGAAACAAAGTCTAGCAGGATCGAGCAAAACGGTCTCTCCCATAGCATCAGTTCCGAAGATTGCAATTTCTTTAAGGAGTGGATTACCTGCAACCATGTTATATCTGTAGCAAGTCTTCTCTCCTGGGTTGGCGTTTCTATCACTAGAGCCTAACAGGCTAATCGTCGGTTCTATCACCTCACCACCACCGTCATCAGTGGTCTCGATAGCGATATCTATTACATCCGTATTTAAGTCTAAATCTTGTACAGTAAATGAGTAGATTCTAGTTGATAGATCCGTATGTGCGACGATTCCTACTTCCCAAGTCAATGCAGATTTTTCTGAATCAAGCGTACCAATTGCTGCTGATGGAGCGGCTGCACCATCTATCGTTACTCTTGTTGCAGGATCCGAAATATTGACACCATCTTCTCTGATGGTAATACCATTTAGGTCAGCTGCACCTTTTGCTGCTGTTAATTTTACAAAAAAAGTAGAGCCTGCTGCGACTTGAGCATCTGCAGATAAGAAGCCTGTTTCTTGTACAAAGGCAATCTCAGGAGCATCTTCGGTGCCACCAGTCCCAGTCCCGGGTCCGCCCGTACCAGGTCCAGCCGGATCGACTTCACAAGCTGTAAAAAAGAAAGCGGTCGCTATTACTAGGAAACCTATTTTGAATAAATTTTTCATTGTTGCTTTTTAGTTAGATAATTTATATAACTGGAAACGTGAGATAGGATAGGAATAAAACTAACAAACTGTTAATTTTAGAAAAGCACCGCAAAAATAAAGTATTCACGGCAATTAGAGTAGTTCAAAAAAAAATGAGTGGCGGAAAAGATCCACCACTCATATATAGTCAATAAAATAGGAATTCTAGTTAAATGACAGTTATCGTGTCTTTTTTCTTACTTCTTTCTTGATTTCTATGGTCTTAGGCCCAGCAATAATTTTGAATTCCGTTCGTCTATTCTGTCTATGCTCATCATCACTGCACTTAACACCATTCTTACAGTGGTTCAGTATAATAGATTCGCCATAACCAACGGGCTTGATCCTTTTCTTATTGATGCCCTTATCGAGTAACCAATCAGTCGCTGATTCCGCACGCCTCTGAGATAAATCTTCATTATAGTTAGTTCGACCTTGTGCATCTGTGTGAGATGATAGTTCGATGACCATATCAGGATACTTAAGTAAGAGATCATGTAGTGTATACAGGTCTTTTTCAGAAGCAGGCAGAATCTTGGTATCATCGAAATCGTAATAGATGTTATTGAGTCTAATTGGTTGGTTCATAGAGACAATCTCTACCTCTTCTTCTGGCTCTTCGACTGGTACTGGGTTCAGAGATATTTTTTTCTTAACAGTGAAATTGTCTAGGATACCAGCAGTATTGAATTCTATGGAATCAGGATAGTACCCTTCTGCTTCTATGACTGCTCTGTATTTGAAGTCAGCATCGAGTGGGAACTGGAATTCATTGCCTAGCGCATTATATTTTGTATCCGTCGGCACGCCTGATGGATCTGTTAGGTTCTTGAGTTTTATAGTAGCGCCATTAAGTGCACCATCTGATGGGTCGACGACGATGGCTAGTAAATCAATCACTAATTCCTTGATATTAAAATGGAAGATGTCATCACAGCAAGTTTTGCTTTTCAGTCTTTTCTTTTCTTCTGTAGGTCTATTAGAAACCAGGTAGCCACTTTTACCATCATTATTCATAGCAAAGTACATGTCATCTTGAGCGGAGTTAAATCCTAGTCCGAGATTCTCAGAGTTAGACCAGTTGACGCCATCCCATACAGTATAGTGTATGTCATAACCTCCTATCGTCGGCAAGCCATCTGTACTATAGTAGAGTGTTCCTTCATGATAGAATGGTGATATCTCTTCTCCGGCTGTATTGATGCCTTTACCTAGATTAACAGGTGTCGAGAAAGAGTCGTCGCTGTTGATATTAGCATAATAGATGTCCATACCACCTTCGCCACCTGACATGTCTGATGCAAAGAAAATCACTTCTTTCCCAAATAACTGACCGAGTGCTGGATGCTTACTATGCCATTCTCCATTAATAGAAGGCAATGGATAAGCAGCACCCCAGCCAGTGTCAGACTTACGACTCATCATAATCATAGAAGAGGTGATCTCCGTCCCTTCTGTCTGTACTCTAGTGAAATACATCGTTCTTCCATCTCTGCTAAATGCGACATTGGCACTATGAAAACCTTCTCGATTAATTGTTTTGTCTAGCGCTTCTGCTTTGTCAAATTTGCCTTCATCATCTCTAGCTGCCACATAAATCTTAGAGTGGAAATCATCTGATTCCTCTAGCTCTATTTTCTTGCTTCTATTAAATGAACCGTAGTATAGATTGCCGTCATCAGCATTCTCACGAGGCGAGAACTCCGAGCTGGCCGAGTTGACCTTAGAACTGAGAGGCACGATAGCTGCATCCATATTTTGTTCTAGGACTCTGATGAGCTCGATACCTTCGATTTCGAACGCAGCAGCTTTATTGCTTTCTAGGTCCTCGGTGAAGTTAGCAAACTTCTTAAATTCAGTTAGAGCAACATCATATTTGCCGAGGGCCTTGAGAGACTTAGCATAGTTAAATCGGTGTTCTGCAAACATGTTTTCATCATCAGTTTTGAGGACCCTTTCGTATGATTTGACAGCCCTCTCGTAGTCTCTGACTTTATAGTTCAGTTCAGCAACTTTGAGTGCAAACTCCTTGACCATCGGATTGCCTCTGCTTTTTCTGCTTTTTTCTTTGATGTCATCGTAAGCTTTCTCGTACCAATCTAGAGCACCAGCATAATTGGCCTGAGATTCAGCAAGTTGAGCTGCCTCGACCATCTGTTGCAGAGAGTTGGACCTGATCGGTTGTGCGTAAGCGATACCAACAAGGAACAAGAGAAGTATAGTAATGTAAAGTTGTCTTAGAATCATTGTATGCTTCGTTTTGGATTAGAGTCTTGGGCAGATGAAAACAGGCTTAACGACGGCTTTTTTATTCCAAGAGAGTATCTTGGAGAGTCCGATTTCCAAGGCACCGAAAGTATTAGTAGAAGGTCTCAGCCCACCTATATTCACATCATAACTGATACCTGCACGCCATGATCCGATGTCTGCACCAAGATAGATAGGTATGTCCGTACTGTTAACAAGTCTGACACCAAGGCCCCCGATCAGGTTGATACCCTTCGCATCATCATAATGGTAATGAAATAGGGCTTGTAAAAGTATATTAGTTGAGACACTTGATTTCTGATAAACGATGTTAGGATTGAAGGTCAGTTTGTCACTAATCCCAGCAAAGTAAAAGACGAAAGCATTGAATCGTCTGTTAAGTTCTTCGAATTGAGTCCCACCCGGAAGTGGATTTGGATTCATGGTTGTATCAACTCTAGGCGAACTTAATCGTGGTTCAAACAAGTGGTCAGATGAAATGCCAATTCGGATGTCTGAACTCTTACCTACAGGTGCAGTTAGCATCATTCCGAGCATGTAATCACTAGACGATTTAGAGGGGTATACTAATTCTCCGCCTGATGCGGTAGGGGTAAGTTGTTGGATATCAGAGTCACTAGCTATATTGTTAGCCTCTGTGAATGGTGATCGTAGACCGACTATATCATTGAGCCCTGTCGTATATGATCCATACTTTCCGCCTAGGGTGAATACTCTATCCTGATTCTTTCCGAAAGCCAAATGGTAAGCCGCAGTGATGCCGGTAAATTGTCTTCTGAAATTTGCTTCTCCAGCCTGAGATCTGACGAAATTAAGACCACCAGATACCCAGTCACCTTCAGTAAGACCGAAGTCGATATTCCCATCTACCGCTAAGCTGATATCTTGGAACTCGTTATTGGATTCTGTAATAGGTCTGCCCTGGTCACGGCCGATGACATTAATCCTCATATTGCCATAGAAGGCACCAGTCAACGCTGGATTAATGGTCATCGGAGCAAACTGATGGAAACTATTGTGAAAATCTTGGGCACACAGGCCTGTAGCTGCTGTAATAAGAAGAGCAATAATTAATGGTCTGAAATTCATATGGAAGATCTCTATGTTATCTTAATCACCTAATCCCGAATCATAATTTATGAAACAATGAAGAAGGCTCGTAAAAGCGCCAGAAACAACTCTTGATTCCTTTAGGCATTAATCGTTAAAAATAACTTTTTAAAAATTCTAAATGAAATAATCTTCTCAGTACCCCAAAGTGATGCAAAATTGCCCTAAGTGCATGGTTTCTTGACCTTATTTCAAGTAAATTGCTCTAGTGAGAATGTCAGTTCTGCTTATATCATGTCTTATCCTCTTACTTGCTTCCGCTAAAGGAAGCCATGCATCAGACCAGCTCCTAATAATTAAGGATTCTGTAGATATTGATGTGGGAAAAAGGCAAAAGGTCTTTCTAGTTACTGGACTTTCTGCTTATACAACGATTGCTACAGGCCTTTATTTTGCTTGGTATAAGACCTATGACCAGCGGTCTTTTCATTTTTTCGATGATTATGGAGAGTGGCAGCATATGGATAAGCTGGGACATGGATATAGCGCCTATATTCAGACAGATATTGTGCATGATTTAGCTCGATGGTCTGGATACAGTGAGAAGCAAGCCTTACACCTAGGAGTCGCCACCAGTCTGTTGTCTCAGATGACCATAGAAGTCATGGATGGCTTCTCTGATCGATGGGGATTTTCGCTAAGTGATGTCGGCTATAACCTTATAGGGACCTCTACCTATTATCTGCAACAAAGAATATGGTCTGAACAAAGGATTAAAATGAAAATGTCCTACTGGCCAGAAAGTTATGACCGAGGGACTATACTTTCTGTAAGCGGGGTAGGACAAAGCTCATTAGAGGAGCGGTCGACTGAGCTCTTTGGCTCCAATGTATTTCAACGATTTATCAAGGATTATAATGGGCAAACGATCTGGGCTTCAGTTGATATTTCAGCTTTCAGTAAGAATGGAATCTGGCCTGAATGGCTTAATCTAGCCATTGGCTACAGTGCAGAGAATCTGTATGGCGGCTTTGGTAATAGCTGGGAATCAGGACAAGAAACGTATGTCTTAGCTGCCAATAATTATCCTAGATATGGGCAATGGGTTATGGCTATAGACTATAACCTCAGCCGAATTATGGTCAATCAACCAGTCTTAAAAAAAGCACTAGAGGTTTTAGATATTTTTAAATGGCCAGCGCCAGCACTATCCTATGATCGAAATGATGGTGTCCAATTCCACCTGATATTTAAGAATTAGAGCGTGGGCTATTATTCCACCTTGCCGTCGACAATGATTCGATCATTTCGATTAGCGAGATCCCATGCGGTATGAAAGAAATGTCGAGCTACTTTTTCCATTTTCTGAAAGTTAATCTTCTCTACCGTGTCAGTGATTTTATGGTAATCGTCATGGACACCGTTGAAGTAAAAGATTGCAGGTATGCCTTTTTTCGCGAAATTATAGTGATCTGAACGGAAGTAGTATCTATTAGGGTCAGAGGGGTCGTTGTATTTATAATCAAGAATCAACTGAGAATATTTTTGGTTCATCTTCTCATTGATTTCATGTAATTGTGTACTTAGTCTATCAGACCCTATAACGTAGATATAGTTCGGATGTAAAGCGTATTTCTTATCCACGCGACCGACCATATCGATATTGATATTAGCAACGGTATTTGCAATTGGAAAGATTGGTGACTCAGCGTAATACTGTGAACCAAGCAAACCTTTTTCTTCTCCAGTGACCAAGAGGCATAAGACACTTCGTCTTGGCCCCGCACCTATTTCTTTGGCTTTGGCAAAAGCTTCAGCTATTTCCATAACAGTACTTGTGCCAGAACCGTTATCGTCAGCGCCATTGTAGACGTCTTTGCCTCTCTTACCTAAGTGATCGTAATGTGCTGAGATAATGAGTAATTCATCTTTCAGATCTGTGCCTTCTATATAACCGAGTACGTTATGGCCATCTAGTACATCTATGTCCTTATCCAGATTCATGGTAAGATTAGGCTTGAGTTTGATGTCACAGGCTTTGCCTTTTTTCTTGTTCTTTTTTCTCCAGCGTTTGATTTTTTTGGCTTTCTTGCCGATGATTTCTTTCGCTATGCCTGGAGAGATATAGGCATGATTAGCAAAGGCACTTCGATGCTGACCGTCTCCTAATTCCAGACCCGGTGTGATGAGATATTTTCTATTCTCACCTAAGAACTTCTTGATTTCATTGGAGATGACATAGACGAACTTCACACCATTCTTTTTAGCGACTTCTAGCTTCTTATAGATGTTATCATGCCATTCTGAGGGTGTCTGTGAGCTGGTGATAAATGAATTGCCGTCCACGTCGAGAGGTTCTCCTTCATTGATCATGATGATCTTGCCTCGGAGGTCATTACCCTTATAGTCACTGTAATGAGCATCATCTATGCCGTACCCAAGAAAGATAACTTCATTTGATATTAAGGTGGGGATATTTTCATTCATAGAGGGAAAAGCCAGATAATCCCATAGATGCTTGTACTCTTGATCATTGACAATCAGTGAGTTCTTCTTCCATGAAGTCTTATTGAATGCGACCCCTTGGTAGTACGTATTTTCTATTCCTATTGCTGGCAGTCCTAAGTCTCGGAAGTGTTCTGCAATATAATTAGCAGCCATTTCATTCCCTTTCTCACCGGTCTCGCGACCTTCGAATTCGTCAGAAGCAAGGATCGTTAGATGTGCAGTTAGATCTTGTTGGGTTATTGTATTGGCAAGTGCGACAGAAACATCATTGACATCGTCGATAAGTTGCTGGGTCGTGTCTGGGTAAGTGATGCCGCTAACGAATTGGGCTGAAAGAAAGGCAGAATGAAGGGAAAGAGATAGAAGAATTAGGATTCTCATAAAGCTAAGTCTGTATTTTCTACAAACTTAAAGGATTAAGTAGAATAGTGCTGTATAACAATATGCATTAGGTGCACGAAAAAACACGCAGAATATGTTTTATCTATTGTAGCGCCTAGCTTGAGCGCTTACATACACGCAATTTTTCCAACTCTTCGTTTATGACGGCCACCCTCGAACTCTGTTGCTAAGAAAGCTTTTAGCATAGCAGCAGCTGTTCTCTTATTTACAAATCGGGCAGGGATACAGATGATATTAGCATCATTGTGAGACCTAGCTAATTCAGCGATTTCCTTGGTCCAGCAAATAGCGGCTCTAATCTTCTGTACCTTATTGGCTGTCATAGCTACGCCATTTGCACTGCCACAAATCAGCACCCCGAATCGATGTCGAGAGCTGGTTGCAACTTTATCGGCGACGGGATGAGCGAAATCTGGATAATCCACAGATTCTAATCCATCAGTTCCTAAGTCAGACACTTTATGTCCCCAGCTCTCTAGCTTCTTCACTAAGAACTTCTTGTACGCATAACCAGCGTGATCTGAACCTATAACGATATTCATAAGTTATTGTCTGAGTTTAGATATATCATAACTCGCGAGCTTAGACTTGATCTCTTCTGCTTGAGGTGAGTCTCCTAGGATATTAATCTTTTGCATAATCTCAGATACACCTCTCAGTGCGTAGGCATTATCAGATCGGAAGCTTTCGATATCATCATCATCTAGAGAATCATAAAATACGAGTCGCTGATATAGTTCTTCTGCTAGAATAGCCATGTGCTTCTGAGCTTCCTCTTTGTTTCCTGATTCATGCAAGGTCTCTATGAAAGGCATGACACTGTCATCATAAGGAAAATTAAAATGAGGGAAACCCTCGAAGTATTTTAGAGCCACTTCTGCAGCCTTCTCCTTTTGACCTTCTCGCAATAGGCTCTCTGAAGTTCGCATCATGATGATTTTCATAGCTTGGATCTCGGCAGCATAACTTTCATCTATGAAAGTTTGCTTGGTATCAAAACCACCCCATTGCCACTTATTCACAATATTATCATAGGCTTTATCCGTGGCGACTCGACCGCTACCATAAATGGATAGTTCTCTGATGCTTTTTGTTTTGACAGGAATAACGCGCAAGCCCAGTCCTTCCATCTGCATGTAGTCGTTGAGGCCCATTAGTTTTTCGTTCTTACAAGTCACCGCGAAATAGATCGGCCGATCATAGATGTTAGATACAACAACATCCAGTACAGCGAGCTGATCCTTAGTAATATAGGATGCGCTACCTGGGAATTTGATATCTATTCTAGGCACCATGTTCGCGGTATCCTTGATAGACATTAGTCCCTTTCCTATCATCTGATTCAAGTCTATCGGTAAAGCTAGCGTTCTGGATCTGATGATAGTCTGATCCTGAGTCTGCGAACCGATGAAGGCCAATTCTGTCCGAGCATCTATAGGTCTACTGAGGCTTTCGTCCTGCGGATTATAGAAAAAAGCTTGATTTCTCTTATTCCCTCGATACGCTTCAGAGGGGATGGTCAGCTTAAGTGGTGCTGAGTCATTGACTTTTCTTCTGAGTTTTTCGATGTACCAGTCTACAGCGATTAAGCTGAGATTGACGACCCTGACATCTCTTCTGATATCCTCTACTTCCTGGGCATACCAGAGTGGATAGGTATCATTATCACCATAAGTGAATATAATTGCATCCTTATCTACTGAGTTAAGAAAGTTAGCCGCATAATCACGCGAACCATAATGGCCCAGGCGACTATGATCATCGAAATTCTGGAAGCACATAATCGCTGGAGCGGCTAAGGCGAGTCCACCTGCGAGTAGAGGTGCGACACCAGACCCTAACTTAAGTCGAGTCATAAAGAACTTACACATTGCTAGTACCCCAAGACCTATCCAAACACAATAGGTGAAGAATGAGCCTACCAGAACATAATCCCGCTCTCGAGGTTCGTTCGGCGGCTGGTTAGAATACATAATCAGACCTAGTCCAGTGAGCAGGAAGAGCGCCATAACAGCTATAAATTCCTTTTTACTGTGTCTGAAATGGAAAAATAGACCAAGAAGGCCAAAGATGAGTGGCAAGAAGTAATACTTGTTAGTTCCTCTGTGCGCCTTCATGGTATCTGTAAGATGTTTGGTGTTATGCAGCCGCATATCATCTATGAACGAAAACCCTGATATCCAGTGACCACTACTGACATCCCAAGGCATAAAACCTTGTTTAGCATTCTGTCGACCTGAGAAGTTCCACATGAAATATCGCCAGTACATCCAGCCCATCTGATACTTCATCATAAACTTGATGTTGTATAGGAAGCTAGGTCTACCTTTTTGTTCTTTGCCCATCAGGGCTTTATACCATTGTTTATGGAGTGCTGGTCGTGATCCTTCTGTATGTCCTATTCGAGGGAGAACCATTTTGTCTTTGTTGTCATAGCTATAATCGAGCTTCTCGTCGACCTTGACATATTTGTCACCAACGATGCCGAGACGGTCTTCCTTAGTGAGATCTTTTGGCCTAGCATTGAAATGAGGTCCGTATAGCAAGGCACGTTCACCGTATTGCTCTCTATTGAGGTAGGGTAGTACCCTAGTCGCGTCACTAGGGACATTCATGTTGATTGGTGTATCGGCATTAGCCCGTATGATAATCACACCGATAGTAGAGAAACCGATAGAGGCCATGAGCGCACCCATGATGAGTAATTGCAGATGATAGTAGCCTTTTTTATGTGTCAATTTCAATAAGAAAAAGGTCAATAGAGCCAATAGAATAAGTGCTAGGATCAGTCCAGAATGAAATGGCATACCCATGCCATTGACTAATGGGATCTCTAAGTTTTTCCAAAGGGAAGGTATACCGACGATGATGAACTTCTGGATGAAGGTGATTACACTCGCACCCGCCAAAAAGCTGAAGACCACACCAATAAGACTGTGCTTCTTAAATTTCTTGAAATAATAGAGGAGAGCCAATGCTGGAAAAGTAAGCAAACTCAGCAAGTGAACACCAATAGAGAGACCAGCCATATAGACGACGGCGATGAGCCATTTGTCTGTCTTAGGCGTATCAGGTAGGGTATACCACTTAAGGCCAGCCCAGAATGTCATGATTGTAAAGAACGTGGACATCGCATAGACCTCACCTTCTACAGCTGAAAACCAAATCGAAGAAGTGAAAGCGGTCGAAAGACCAGCAACAATACCTGCAAGGCAAAGAGCTACATTCTCATGTCCAGCTGTTTCTCCAGTTCGACCAACTAGGGCCATTTTCCCTAAGATAATAGTTATACGTGCTATGAAAAAGGCACCGAAAGCGGTGCAGATAGCCGAAAGCATATTGACCGCAAAGGCAATATTAGCTGGGTCATCTGAAACGACATCCCCAAACCAAGCGAATAACCTGCCCACTAGCATAAATAGGGGAGCACCTGGTGGGTGAACCACCTCTAACTTATGAGCGCCTAGAATGAACTCGCCCACATCCCAGAGACTACCCGTTCTCTCTACCGAAAAATAATAGACGATCATCGCCAAGACAAAGACAGTCCAACTAGAAATGGTCTTGGCTTTATTAGTCGAATCGATTAGCATAGATTCCTCTTAATTAGTGAATTAGAAGTATTAGAAAATCGTTATACGTCTTCTTTTACCGTTTCCATGCAAAAGTAACAAATAAGCCATAAGGTATGATAGCCAATCTACGAAACTATTCGTTTTTTAGACTTTAGACGAGAATCGACCCAGGTCGTATCTGATACTGAGATGATTAGTAGCTCCAGCTAGATGATAATTGCCGACGCCATAGTCTATCTTAATCTTCTTGATATTGAAACCAACGCCAAAGGTGAATCCGCCTCGACTACGGAAGGTTGTGGCTTTGAGCTCTTGCCGCCTTAGATGGTCATAGCCGAACCTGAGTCTGAATTGCTCGCGCTTGCCTATTAGGAATTCTCCATTCAAGGTGAGGTGTCTGAATAGATTGTCGATGTTCTTGACAAGGTTGCTTTTCTGTGTGACTTCACCTGTAAAACTGCTTTGGATATCTACAGAAGGGTCATCATAGCGAATGTATAGCTTATGCAAATGGTGAGCAATTATGGAGAATCGGAATGGGAGGTGTGCTAGTCGTCTGGACATACCTAGCTGGACATCGAAAGGCAGTGATCGTCGATCGTCGACCAAGGGTTCTATCTCCCCACCGATATTACGGAATACCAGTGCCCATGTCGAAGCGCTCTCTGGATTCTGATAAGTGATACCAGCGTCCATGCCTAAGCCTATCGCTTTCTGGGAATAATAAGAGGCTGTCAGTACTTTGAGATTGACGCCTCCTCGGATTCTTTCATTGAGTTGTCTGGCGGCACCAGCGATGAGACTGACTTCACCCGCAGAGAATTCACCAAGTATATTATCAAAGGCATCAGACTCTGTAAAAGAGCCAAAGTTGACATATTGTAATCCGATATGGGTCGCTAGTTTGTACTTATGCAGATATCTACCATAAGCCAAATTGCCATGACTAATCCCTGCGAAATGAAAGTTATGATTGATGGCGATTTGTCCTGACATCAGACTATCTGTGACTGCAGGATTCATCTGAGCCAGTGCAACATCATCCTCGCCGATTGTAATCAGACTGCCACCAAGTGCAGTGACTCGCGCATTAGTGGGTAATGATGAGGAAGCAAAAGCATGTTGACCTCCGATTTGTGCTTGGCTACCTAATGATAAGGTCAATAGTATCACGGTAAGCCCTAGGCTTAAGGTTGTTGTTTTTTGGCTCATGGGTTGATATCACCTTTGTTGATCGTCCATATGGTCTTACATACTGCTAAGGAGTCACATTCCATTTTCTTGATAAGGGTGCCTGCCTCGTTAAATTCCTGTAGGAGCCCAAATTCATTATCGCCATTCAGAAATTGACCTTTCCATTTTATCTGACCGTTAGAGTGATATTCGGTAAAGGCGCCGTTTTCTTCATTGTTGACCATAGTGACTTCCTCCTTGAGCGTACCATCAGGGTAGTAGGTTTTTAGCATACCTTCCATAACACCGTTTTCGTATGGTGCTTCTAGTATGAGCTTGCCTTTGTGATCGTAGTTTTTATATACGCCAATCATCAGGTCATTCTGATACTGTTCTTCTATCTCTACAGCGCCATTAGTATGGAAGAGCTGTCTTAGGCCATCCAATTTGCCATTTTGGTAATTGGCCTTTTCTATGAGGGTATTATTGATATAAGATTCATAACTACCGTGTTTCTGATTCTGGTCATTCACAGCATATTTTTCTGTGATATTGCCCTGATCATCTTTGACGGTGATCAGATTTTGCTTGCAACTCCCTAGGATGAGGCAGCTCAAGATGATTGAGGTCAGAGAAATTTTATGGATTAACATGTTTATCTAACGGTATGTGAGCTATTTTATTGAAAAAACATGGATCTTACCTTATGATTACCTTAAGATAATACCATAGCCGACAAAGCTAATTTTGCTAATCTAAATATCCATCAATGATTAAGAAATTATCCTGTGTTGCCATTATCGCTTTTCTGACAGCACTTAGCATGAATGAGCTATTGGCACAAGTCAAGGAAGAAGCCACCAAAGTTGTCATTATCGAGAAATCGGAAGACGCTGATGGTCATATCACAGAAACAAAGATTGTCAAGGAAGGTAAAGAAGCGGAAGACTATCTTAATTCACAAGGCGGTAATACTTGGATAAGTTCAGAGGGTGATACCATAGACCTAGGTGACACTGTCCACAAAATGGTCAAGAAGCAAGCTTACAGAATTAAGATTATCGATGAGGATGGCCAAGAGAAATTGCTAGAATGGGATGGCCAAGGCGAGATGCCTGCGGAGATGAAAAAGCATATGGACGAAAATGACATCAAGCTAGAACCTGGCAAGCATATCAAGATTAAGGAAAAGCAAGTCGGTGAGGAGATAGAAATAGAAGTCGAAGTAGAACAGGAGAGTGATAAGAAAAGTGCCAAGAAGAAGGTCATGATTATCAAAGATAGTGACGGTGATATGAAGGAGATGAATTTCGAATTTGATGGAGATGAACTGCCAAAAGAGCTTAAGGAAATACTAGAGAAAGAAGGCATAGATATCGAAGAACTGATCAATGAGAAAGGCGAAGCAGAAGTGAAAGTCATCAAGAAGAAAGGGTCGAAGGGTGGTAGTGGGAAAGCACAGCTGGGTGTCAATATTGCTAGTCATCCAACTGGGGTACGTGTCACTGGCCTGATTCCTGATTCTGCAGCGGAGCGGGCTGGGATAGAGATCGGTGATATAATCACACAGGTAGATGACACGAAAACCCTAACCATCGAAGACCTCGTTAATAAAGTCAGCCAACACAAGCCGAATGACATCGTTATCATGCAATATGAACGCAGTGGTGAGACACAGAGTGCAGAAGTCGTACTCCAAGAAAGAGTCGAACCATTCGAATTCGGAACCTGGGAAGAGGTAATGAACTCTGGTAAAAAGGATAAGGTCATAGAAAAAGAGATCATAATAGAAAAGCAGCGTAAGTAGAACTTATAAAAATATACATTAGGAGATCCCGACAGCGATGCCGATCGGGATCTCTTCATTTTAGTCTATAGAGTTGATATCCTGCCTAGTAACATTATCTTAGCCCGATAACTGAAAAACATTATGAGAGGAATCATTAATCTTGTTTTAGGAATCTTAGCGTTATTTAATATAGGCTATAAGCTTATGAATTGTCCACTCTGCGAGGATAGGATCTTTGGCTTTGCTATTCCTGGTATGTTGTATCTTGCGATATGGGCGTTCTTCGCTGTAACTTGCTTGTACAGTTTCTTTAAGCAAAGAAAGACAGCCTAAGGTCCTAGGGCCTCTGTCAGGTTAATGGGAATGGAAAAATATATCAACCAAGTCAATCGATATTCTAGGGAGAGGACACCATTTCTTTTACTTGCAGATTTCGAGTTGACCAAGGTGAAGGTTATTCCTTTGGATCAACTTGGGGGTCAGGTATTGTACGATTTTGATGCTCAGAAAAGACAACCTGATACGAAGGCAGTATTAAAACTTGAAGCTGAAGATCTATCATTTAAGCAATACTACCATGCCTTCGAAAAGGTAAGGGCAGAGCTAGCTTATGGCAATACCTTCTTGATAAATCTCACCTCCAAAGTACAAGTCCAAACAGCCTTATCCTTAGAGGAGATTTATAAGCGGTCAGTTGCTAAGTATAAGGTCTATCTAAAAGACGAATTCGTTTCATTTTCGCCAGAGACTTTTGTACAGATCGAAGACGGCATCATCTCTACCTATCCGATGAAAGGCACAATCAATGCGTCAATAAAGAATGCGAAGCAGATTCTATTAGAAGATACAAAGGAATTAGCGGAACACTACACCGTCGTGGACCTCTTACGTAATGACCTAAGTATACATGCCAGGGAAGTTACAGTAGAGCAGTTTCGATATATAGATAAGATTAAGAGTCAGGATAAAGAGTTGCTTCAGGCCAGTTCAAAGGTTACTGGACGGTTACCTGAGGATTATATTAATCATCTAGGTGATATTATTTTTTCCATGCTTCCTGCTGGGTCTATCAGCGGCGCACCTAAGAAGAAGACTGTACAAATCATCCAAGAAGCAGAGGGCATTCCTAGGGGTTATTATACTGGAATCTGTGGTGTGTTCGATGGAAAAGATTTTGATTCTTGTGTGCTGATACGTTATATAGAGCAGGATGGTGAGCAGAAATACTACAGAGCAGGAGGTGGCATCACAGTTCAGAGTGAGGTAGAAAAAGAATATTTAGAAATCTTGGATAAGATTTACCTGCCGACTGGATGATTCCACAGAATTTCATAGAGAGTATCAAAGTCGAAGAGAATAGGATCTGGCAGTTCGAATACCATCTCGACCGGATATCTCGAACCCTGAAAGACCAATGTGGCATAGCTGCTCGAATTAACTTTGATCAATTCAAACCTACCTTAGAGTCACTAGCTCCTACGAGGCATAAGCTCAGAATCATCTATAATTCAGACTATTGCAAATATACCTGTACGCCATACAAGCTAAAGGAGATTTCGTCCTTAAGGGTCGTTATATCTGACAGCATCACCTACGAACACAAATACGAGGACAGACAAAAGTTGGACAAGCTCTACCTATTAAGAAGGCACTACGATGATATACTTATATGTAAGAATGGCTTAATCACGGATAGTCATTACTGCAATGTTGCCCTATTGCGAGAAGGCCTTTGGTATACCCCTAGGAAACCCTTACTTCCTGGCACATGTAGAGCGCGACTGCTGGATGACAACAGGATACATGAAGCAGATATCAGTGCAGATTCACTGCACACCTACGAGCAAATTCGATTATTCAATGCTCTAATGGACTTTGGGGAAGTGGAGTTGGAGATAGGCCGCATTTTTAGTTAATTGATCCCTAAGTCCACATGGATAAGGCGACCTCTAGAATATATGTGATCAGGTCGCCGTTTTTCTTGATATATTTATTCCTCTTTAATCTTCACAGTAGAACCGAGCTATGCCAGAATTCTGTCACCTTCATTGCCACACACAATACTCACTGCTCGACGGTGCCAATGATATAGCTAAGATGATGGCTAAGGCGGCAGAAGATGGTCAGAAGGCAGTCGCCCTTACCGATCATGGTAATATGTTTGGCGCCTTCAAGTTTGCGGCCGAAGCAAAGAAAAAAGGCATAAAAGCGATTCTAGGCTGTGAATTCTACCTCGTCGATGATCGGCACATCAAGTCATTCAGCCGGACTAAGGGGGAACGTGATAAGCGTTATCACCAGTTACTCCTAGCTAAAGATGAGGCAGGCTACAAGAACCTCATAAAGCTGTGCTCACTTGGGTTTACGGAAGGAGTCTATCAGGGTTTTCCTAGAGTGGACAAGGAGTTAATAGTAAAATACCATAAAGGGCTGATTGCGAGTAGTTGTTGCTTAGGTGCTGAGATTCCAGCGCTGATTGCTCAGGATCGTCTCGACGAAGCTGAGAAAGCACTCAAGTGGTGGCTGGATCTATTCGGCGAAGACTATTATATCGAGTTACAGCGTCATAGAGGCCTCGAAAAAATAGATATCTACGATAAGAATGGCCAGAAAACCTTCTCGAAATACTCTCAAGAAGATATCAATCAAGTCCTGATTAAGCTTGCTAAAAAATATCAAGTCAAGCTTATCGCGACGAATGATGCCCACTACTTAGAAGAGGAAGATGCGCCGATGCATGATATCCTACTTTGTGTCAATACCGGTTCTAACCTAGATGACGAGAGACGATTTAAGTTTCCGAGTTCTGATTTCTATTTCAAGTCACAGAAAGAGATGAATCACCTCTTCCGTGATGTGCCTGAGGCCATCGCGAACACGATGGAAATAGAAAGCAAGATTCAGAGTATGGATCTGGCGAGTAGTGTCCTACTGCCTAACTATCCACTGCCTGCAGGCTTCGATAATCAGGAAACTTATCTCAGGCACCTGACTTTCCAGGGTGCCAAAAGAAGGTATGGTTCGATAACTGCTGAGATAGAAACACGCCTCAACTTTGAGTTGCAAGTTATTAATGCCTCAGGTTATCCAGGTTATTTCCTAATCGTAGAGGATCTGACCTCCTCAGCGCGACAGATGGGTGTAGCAGTAGGTCCAGGACGGGGCTCAGCTGCTGGATCTGCAGTCGCGTATTGTCTTGGGATCACGAATATAGATCCTATTAAGTATGACCTGCTATTCGAGAGATTCTTGAATCCAGAAAGGGTTTCTATGCCGGATATAGATATCGATTTCGATGACGAGGGTCGATCTAAGGTCATCGATTATGTCATCGACAAATATGGCCAGAATCAAGTTGCTCAGATTATTACTTATGGTACGATGGCTGCCAAGATGTCCTTACGTGATGTCGGTCGTGTGATGAATATTCCACTTGGCGATGTGGATCGTGTCGCCAAAGCGTTTCCGAAGCAACTAGGTGCCTCGCTTAACGACGTACTGCATGTTGGTGACATCAGTGCTAAGCTGAAAGAAGCAATGAATAAGGAGGACGTCGATAAGGCCTATCAATTCAGAAAACTCGCAGAGAAAAAAGATAATATCGGCGAGATGATCCAATCCGCCAAAAGACTAGAGGGCTCGATTCGGAATACAGGAATTCATGCCTGTGGTGTGATTATTACACCAGGTGATATCACGAACTATGTGCCTGTCAAGACTGCCAAAGACTCTGACCTATTGGTTAGCCAATTCGATAACAGTGTCGCAGAACAGGCGGGCTTACTCAAGATGGATTTTCTTGGGCTTAAGACCCTGACTATACTAAGGGACTCTGTCAGAATGGTCCAAGAAAATAAGCATGTAGAAATCGATCTGGATACGATACCCCTAGAAGACCTAGAGACTTATAAACTCTTCCATAAAGGTGATACGATCGGTATATTCCAGTATGAGTCCCCGGGGATGCAGAAGCATCTCAAGGATCTAATGCCTAACAAGTTTGAGGATCTGATAGCTATGAATGCACTCTACAGGCCTGGTCCTATGGCGTATATTCCTGACTTCATTGCGCGAAAGCATGGTAAGCAGAAGATCAGCTATGACCTTCCTGATATGCAAGAATATCTAGAAGAGACCTATGGCATTACTGTCTATCAAGAGCAAGTGATGCTCCTATCTCAGAAGCTAGCCAACTTCACTAAAGGTGAAGCTGATAAGCTTAGAAAAGGGATGGGTAAGAAGGACAAGAAAGTCATCGACGCGATGTACCCGCAGTTTGTAGCAGGCTGTACTAAGAACGGACACCCAGAAGATAAGATTCAGAAAATCTGGAAAGATTGGGAGGCTTTTGCTTCATATGCCTTTAATAAGTCCCACTCGACTTGTTATGCGCTGATTGCATTTCAGACAGCCTATATGAAGACCCACTACCCGTCGGAATTCATGACAGCTGTCCTGAATCATAATAAGTCAGATACCAGTAAGCTTAACTTCTTCTTGCGAGAATGTCGACGGATGAAGCTTGGCGTCTTTGGTCCTGATGTCAATAAGAGTGGCATCGGATTCACTGTCGATCAGAAGGGGGATATTAGATTCGGATTATCCGCGCTGAAAGGCTTCGGTGTCGGGCCAGCAGAGGAGTTGTTGTTAGAAAGGGAAAAAGGAGCGTACACCTCACTAATGGATCTGACTAAAAGAGTCAATCTCCGGTCAATCAATAAGAAGTCTCTAGAGAGTCTGGCATATGCCGGGGGTCTAGATAGTTTTGGGCATAATAGATCACAATATTTTGCACCGACAGAAAAATACGATACCTATATAGAGCATGCACTTAAGTTTGGTAATGCTTACCAAGCCCATAAAGAGTCGTCACAGGTGTCACTGTTCGGTGATAATGATGAGCAGCTCTTCCAAGAACCCAAAATTCCAACTTCAGAACCTTGGATTAAGACCCTGAAACTCGAAAAAGAAAAGGAAGTATCTGGCATCTATATTAGTGGTCATCCGCTAGATGACTTCAGGATGGAGCTCGAGAATTATACCAACGTAGACCTAGAGCATGCGGAACAGATGAGAGGCTCTGTCATCAAGATAGGTGGTATCATCTCCACAGCGATACATGGTGTCTCCCAGAAAAATAACATGGGCTATGCGCGTGTTACCATGCAGGATTACAGAGGCTCCTTTGAGCTAGGAGTCTACCGAGAAGATTACGAGAAGTTCAAAGACTTGCTCATCGTCGGTCGGGTAATTTACGTAGAGGGTAAATATCAGACGTATTACAAATCGGATAATTATTTTTTCAAAATATTAGATGTCCGATTGATGGCTTCTCTGAGCCAGGACCTGACAACTTCGCTAACACTTAGAGTGCCACTAGAACAAATCGACGCGGCATTCATAGAAGCCATGAAGACGATATGTGCGGATCATGAGGGCAAGCATCGCCTTAATATTCGGATATTAGAACCAGAAGAAGAGTTAGATACAGATTTCAATGTGACTGGACATAAAATCAATGTAGACTCAGAGTTAATCGAAAAGATTAGAGAAATGGGCTTGAGTTATAAGCTTAATTAGTCTCGGAGGGCCTTACTAACGTCGCATACAGAATAGTTTGGAGCTTAAAAATGGTTATAGACTGGTAATGTCATAACTTTGGTGAAAGATGAATAGGAATTACTTCATAGTACTAGTAATATTACTAACACTCAGTCCCTTATCAGGTCAAGAATGGACAATAGACCGTATCGCGCAGTATGAGACCTTCGATGAGTTGGAACATATTCTAGAGTATGACAATGACACCACCTACCTAATTAATTTCTGGGCGACTTGGTGTGGTCCCTGTGTCAAAGAATTGCCCTATATAGAAGCCCTCAATAAAAAGTATAAAGACCAAGCCTACAAGACAATCCTAGTTAGTCTTGATATGCGTAAGCAGTTAGGCAATAAACTAGTACCCTTCCTCAATAAGGAACAGATCTGTTCCGAAGTAGTGGTACTTCTAGATGGCAAAGCACATAGATGGATAGATCGGGTCGACCCCAGTTGGTCAGGTGCTATTCCGATCACAATAGTGTATAAGGGCCAGCAAAGAGAATTCCACGAAACTGAATTCCATACTACTGCAGAATTAGAAGAAATTGTAAATCGTTTTATAAAAAAATCTACAAATGAATAAATTTTTCATAGGCGTAATGCTACTTATAGGTGGAATGTTAAGTGCTCAGTCAGGATATAACATCGGCGATACGGCAGCCGATTTCAGCCTCAAAAATGTCGACGGTGAGATGGTTTCTCTTAGTTCTTACGAAGGGGCGAAAGGCTATGTTATTGTCTTTACTTGCAACCACTGTCCCTATGCAGTCATGTATGAAGACAGATTAGTCGAATTGCACAATAAGTATGCTGTGCAAGGCTATCCAGTCGTTGCACTTATGCCCAATGATACCGAACTAAAGCCAGATGATAGTTTTGAGAATATGCAGCTTAGAGCAAAGGAAAAGCAATTCCCATTCGCTTATCTACTAGATGAAGGTCAGAAAGTATACCCACTGTTCGGGGCAACTAAGACACCACATGTCTATCTATTAGATCAAGATAGAGTCGTTAGGTATATCGGAGCGATAGATGACAGTCCACGGGCTGCGGCAGAGGTAGAGGAGCGTTTTCTAGAAGACGCTATTCAGGCTTTGTTAGCTGGGGAAATGCCAGATCCAGCAGTGACTAAGGCAATCGGTTGTTCTATTAAGTCCAAAAGCTAACTATGCGAATCATCTTATTTCTGGCCATCTGTGTGTTAGGGTCTTGTGGGTCTGGAGGGTCCTCAGCTATTGCTAATGAATTAGATCTCATGAAGCATGGCATGCCAATCAAAATCAAAGCACCTGCTGACGCGATTGTGACCGCGAGTGACCTAGGCGTTATGAAAGACATTACAGTCAAAAGTACTGACAACTATTTCATACAAATCACCAGTGGCATAGCGACCACAACGGACTTGGTGGATCTCAAAACTAAAAAGCTAGAGGAAGTCAAAAGGTCAGCTTTTTTCGATGCATTGATCTCAGAGGATGACCATGGATTTGTCTATCGGAAGAAAATAGATGACCGTGTCAACCATGATTTTCGTTACTACAAAATACAGGGAGATCAAGAATATCTCTTCCAGACTGGTCTGATGGGTAAGTTTACTCAGGAGGATGTCCAGCGTATGTACGATTCGGTACAGTAGTCATCATACACATCTTCTTAGAAAAAAAATAAGCCTGAACTCGAAGAGTTCAGGCTTAAAGTCTTTGTGTTCTTGGGCTTGTAATCAAGCATTTTGCAAGAACTGATCGCTATGTAATAACAAAACGATCATTGCGATACTAAATATGATCATGGGTATAGGATTACGTAACAATTGGTTGGTTTTATTCATGTTTTGTTATCATATAAACGCAATAACACAGCCTAGCGTCTCAGGCAGGTTTAATTATTAACGACATTCTAAGAAGAAAGTTCTCTGGTCCTAAGTTCTCTAGTACTTTAGAGTTTCGCCATGTTCCTTGAGCCATTGCTCTTTTTCCTCATAGTTGGGCATGACTGATCGGACGATGTTCCAGAATCGAGGCGAATGATTCATTTCTTTGAGATGCGCTAATTCATGTACGATGACATAATCAAGGACATCGAGCGGTGCAAATAGGAGCCGACTAGAGAGATTGATATTGCGCTTGCTAGAGCAGCTGCCCCAGTTTGATTGATTGTTCTTTAGTCGGATAGCTTCGATGTGTTCCTGGAAATATTCTTGATTGTAATATTGGACGCGTTTTTCGATATCCTTTTTGAAGTAGGCCGCTAAGACCCGAGACATGAGTTTTCCGATGGCCTCTTGGACGATGGTCTCATCTGCATTTTGTGGGATTCTGAATTCGATATATTTGTGATTGATAATCTGACCAGTAATCCCTTTTCTAGGCTCCTTGAAAATAAGAACCTTGAAGTCCTTGCCGAATACTCTGATGAATTCCCCATTCTCATAGATAATCACGCGGAACCGATTAAGCAAAGCTGGATTTTTATCGAACTCCTTCTCGCACCAATTTTTAACCTTAACTAATTCTGATTCGATGGTCTTTTTGGGCATCCATCTTGGCATCAGAAGATTGACACTTTTTTTTGTAATAGAGTAGCGGATACTGCTCCGACTTTCTTGTTTGACTTTGATCGGAATTCTGACACCAGCATAGTCTAGTGTTGTCGTCATGGCTTAGAGCGATCTCATCACTTTAGTCAGTGCTTTGACACTGCTTAGTTCTAGGCCATTATACATAGAGGCTCGGAAACCCCCGACGATACGATGTCCTTTTATCCCTTCTATACCAGCTTTCTTACAGGCAGCAAGAAACTTCTTCTCTAGTTTAGGATTAGTCAGTTGGAAAGTAGCGTTCATATGAGAACGGTCTCTTTTGGCCACCGGACAGACGAAGAATGGATTCTGATCGATTTCTTCATATAGCAGATTGGCTTTCTCTTTATTTCTATCGACCATAGCCTTGACACCACCTTTGGACTTGATCCATTGTAGATTGAGCATCGTGACATAGATCGGAAAGACAGGCGGCGTATTGAATGATGATCCTTTGGCTATATGGGTCTGGTAATCAAGCATAGTCGGAATGAACCTTTTGGTCTTACCTAGGAGTTGCTTTTTGACGATGACTAGCGTCACACCTGCTGGTCCGACATTTTTCTGTGCACCAGCATAGATGAGACCGTAATCATTAATCTTAATAGGTCGACTGAAGATATCCGAACTCATATCTGCGATAATTGGCACTTTGGTCTTGGGCATGGACTTCAGTTGCGTGCCGTAGATGGTATTGTTAGTGGTCAGGTGTAAGTATTTCAGACCAGCTGGTATACTATATTTTTTGGGTACATAGGAATATTGCTTGTCAGCTGAGCTAGCTAGAACCTGCAATTTGCAATAATTCTTGGCTTCCTTGATGGCTTTGGTAGACCAGACACCTGTATCTACATAGCCTACCTTGTCGCTATCTTTGAAGAGGTTCATGGCTGCCATGTAGAATTGGGTACTCGCACCGCCAGTGAGAAACAGGACGGCATAGTCATCATTAATGTTGAGCAATTCACGGACCAGGCTTTCTGTATTCTCTAAGATGCCGACAAAGTCTTTGCCTCTGTGGGACATTTCCATCAGTGAGAGGCCTTTGTTCTTGTAGTTGTAGGCTGCTTTTGCAGCTTGTTTTTTGACAGATTCAGGCAGAATAGCTGGACCTGCAGAGAAGTTATGTTTTTTCATTTTATCAAGATTGCTATACAATATTACGCTTTTATTTAATGTGTGATTTCTGATTTTTTGTACGCGCTATAATATCACTTTCCTATAGATTGTCACATTATAGTATTGGCGACTAGATCCCTTAGAATATTTGGCTATTTTTGGATGAAATAGGAGCCGTTCGCTGGAGGGTGCACGACTGCTTTATATCTAATACAATATCAATCATATGCTCAATAGGACCTTTAGTAGACTTAGTATGTTATTGCTTGTGTTGTTCGTTGTCCAAGTCGGATTCGGACAGGGGTATCAGCGATTATTCAATGCTGAGGATAGATGGTTTTTCCATAGTTGCAGTTCCCCCACTAATGGCGGCGGATATTACCTCTGCAATGTATTTCTGGATCTCAATTCAGCAGAAATAGGTGTTAGCGTCACAAAGCATGAGGTCAAGGGGGATATCTTCTGGGCAAGGGAGATTATTATACCTGCAACTGATTTTGACATAGATAAGGATATCGAGTGCCAAACGATAGCCGGTGACACACTAGTGATTGTTGCCAGTAATGCCCTAACCTCTAATATGGCAGGAGAAAGATATCTGATGAAATTGGAACCCATGGCAGGCGAGATAGCATGGGCTAAGCAAATCTCTGAACTAGATGATACGGCCCTCGGTATCGTACCGACAGCAAGAGTATTACGGGCACCAGATAATAGCATCAACTATTTCGCTAATCATAATGCAGCTGATACCATTGCGATACACTGGCGAAAATTTGATACCGATAATAACTCGGTGACCGATCGATCCTACTACACTGTCGATCAAGATACACTCCCCTTAGGGCTCAATCATACAGATGTGGAGATGACGAGGGACTCAGGATATATCGTGTCAACACTAATTGGGACAATTCTTGATGTTTCAGGTATGATAAAGCTCGATAGTTTAGGTGAACCTATTCATGCAAATCAGTATAGGACAGATTTATTCCCGACTAATATTTTTCAGTTTTCAGCTATATCGGCGACGCCAGATACGGGCTATGTGACGACAGGGGTAGTGATAGATTTGGCGACTGGATTACCTTTTGGGTTGGTTGCAAAGACTGATTCTGTAGGTGTTGTGTCATGGGCGAAAGTGATAGACCTCCTTAATTCTGCAACGATTCTTACCCTACCACTAGATATCATCGTGACGGAATCTAATGAGATTCTCGTAGGAGCTAAGGCAATTAATGCGACGACGGGCGTACCGGCTAATCTAGGTTTCTTCTTTGACCTAGCTGGTAATGTAATTAGACAACAACAATATATTTCTGAAAATAGTCTTTGGGGGATCCCACTAGTTAATGGTGGCCAAATATTGCCTAATGGTCTAGACTTAAGTCAATCTCCAGATGGAACGACCTTGATGACGACGACAGGTTTTGAGTCAGGGGCTATGGCTTTTGCGCCTTTGGTGCTCAAAATTGACCAAGAGGGTGGTGCGATGTGCCACGACACCGTAGACATGGAAGCAGTTTTTGATATAAACTTGATTTCTGATACTTTGATTATCAATGAACTGACAGAAGATATAACCGAAGTTGTTGATTTTGATTTTGAGGAGCGAGACTATAGTGGCTCATTCCTGATTCCTATTGTAAATCTGCCTGACACTAATTTTTGTCCACAAGACCCTGTGATATATACTTTAGATGCGACGACAGATGGCGGCGTTATGTATGCTTGGAGTACTGGTGACACAACAGAAGTGATAACCGTCACAGAAGTTGGAGATTATGCGGTAACTGTAACGATAGACGAGCGAGTTTGCTTTACACTTTGTGATACGGTTTCAGTGACTCAGGGCGAGTTCCCGATAGCTAATGTCCAGATTGGCTTTGATCGGTATTGTCAGTTTGGTGAGTATGTATTAATAGCTGGCTCATCTACTGATATTGCTGGCGGAGTGCTATGGTCTGATGGACAGACAGATCAGACTATTTTTGTCCCTGCAGTGGAAGGCAATGTCTATACTGTGACGATAACTGATTCTTGCGAGAATACTGCAGAAGCTTCAATTGTCTTACCTAATGATCCCAGTGAGGTCGGTACCATCGTCGTAGATAGTTCTCCATTATGTGAATTCGGAATAATTAATCTAGCTGCGACCAGCCCTTCACCATTTAATCCTTATGAATATAATTGGTCCAATGGTGAGACGACACAGTCTATTCAAGTGACTGAGCCAGGTGGTACTTTTTCTGTAACGATCACAGATAGTTGTGGGTTTGAGTCCTATGACACCGTAGAGGTGCCTGCTGAGGACTTTCTGATACCAGATCCGAGTGTAACACTTAGTGCAGAAGGACTGGACCCTAATACCTGTGGGCTAATATTAGTCGCTGCTGCGCAACCAGGGTCAGATAACCTTCAGGTCTCTTCTATCCTATGGTCTAATGGCGTTAACGGTACCTCTATCATCGTAGATGAACCAGGTGTATATTCTGTTGTCGTAACGAATAATTGTGGCAAAACAGCCACAGCTGAGATCACTGTAACGGCGGCCGAGCTAGATGTTCCAGATCCAAGTGTGACACTGAGTGCAGAGGGTCTAGATCTCAATACGTGTGGGCTAACACTAGTTGCTAATGCACAGCCAGGATCAGAAATGTTTCAGATCGCTGCTATAGTATGGTCGACTGGTGTTAATAGCACCTCCATTAATGTAGACGAACCGGG
>CALEAC010000221.1 GCA_937944095.1 uncultured Saprospiraceae bacterium | reverse complement strand
TCCAGTTTCAAAAGTTTAACTAGTATCCGTCGAAATTAAAAACAATAATGCAACACTGTTGCAATAAGTTATTATCTTTATAGCTGAATCAATAGAATAACACTTATGTTGAACAAATACATTTCTGGGGTCATACTTGTTTTAATCTCATTATTTTTCTGCGCATGTGATCCGGATGAGCCCGAAATACCAGTAGAGCCAGAAGTAATTACCACGTTAAACTATACATTGACTCCAAGTGGAGGTGCACCCCCAGTAATGCTAAGCTTTCAGGATTTAGATGGAGATGGAGGAACTGCTCCATCAATTACAGGTGGCATATTTGCTGCCAATCAAACCTATTCTGGAACAATAGAACTCTTGAATGAATCAGTAGATCCTGCTGATAATATCACGATGGAAATTGAGGCAGAAGATGACGAACATCAATTCTTCTACCAAACCACTGTTTCAGATCTGTCCATTGCTTATACTGATCAAGATGACAATGGAGATCCCATTGGTCTAACTACGACACTAACAACAGGTGATGTTGGTTCTGGTAGTATTACTATTATCCTGAGGCATCAACCAGACAAGTCAGCTTCTGGAGTATCAGTTGGTGATATTTCAAATGCTGGTGGGGAAACTGATATAGAAGTAACATTCCCAGTAAGTGTTCAGTAAAAATATTCTTTTATTAATTGCTTTTATCCTTACAGGTCTCAATGCTTACGCTCAGGACTGTGTCTTGACAATCAACGGCAGTGTCTTCGACGAAGCGCCAAATACGCCATTGCCTTACGTAAATATTTTTATTCAGGAACTTGCCCGAGGAACGACCAGTGATGAAAAAGGCCATTTTTTACTTAGTAACATTTGCCCAGGGCATTATCATCTTACTTTTTCTCATATAGGCTGTGAAGGAGAGCAAATTCACCTAGATCTTAGTTCTGATACCATCATAATAGTTCGATTATCCCATACGCCTTCCTCCCTCGGGACAGTAATTATCGATGGAAAAAGAGAGTCAAATGATGTTAATCAACCAAGTCTCTCAGTTAATCGGAAATCGATCGAAGACAACACCAATGTGAATCTAGCTGAATTACTCCGAGATGAAGCTGGCGTCAATCTCCTAAAAAACGGTAGTGGCATTTCCAAACCTGTAGTACACGGACTCTATGGTAATCGATTAATCATTTTGAATAATGGCATTGCACAAAGTGGACAACAATGGGGCAATGATCATAGTCCAGAAATAGATCCATTTGCCTCTGATAGGGTCACCGTACTCAAGGGTACAAGTGCAATTGAATACGGGGGCGGTAATTTAGGTAGTGCGATACTCGTGGAACCCAAACCCATCGAGCGAGAACCTCATCTTCACGGTCAGGTTAATTATGCTTTTGAAACCAATGGGAGGGGTCATAATTTGAATACGCGTGTACAAAAATATTCTCCATTCGTTGCTTGGAGAATTAATGGAACATTGAAGAAATACGGAGATCGAAAATCACCAAATTATTATCTAAATAATACTGGCATAGAAGAAGCCAATCTTGCTATCCAGCTAGAGAAATCCTGGGCAGATAAATTGTTTGGTGAGCTTTATATAAGCACCTTTAATACTCAGCTTGGTGTAATGAGAGGCTCGCATATTGGAAATCTTACTGACTTGGAAATAGCCTTAGTAAATGACGTTCCTTTTTTTACCGAGCCAGATTTTTCTTATCAACTTGATGCACCTAAGCAGAAGGTGTCTCATCATTTGGCAAAAGCAAAAGCCAAATATTATATCAAAGAAAATCAAAAGTTAGAAGTCGTAGTAGCAGGTCAGATTAATGATCGAAAAGAATTTGACATTAGGAGAGGTGATAGATCTGGTATTCCAGCGTTGAGTCTCACTCAATTTTCCTTAAACTTAGAGTGGAAATACACTCATGACTTCGGAAACAAGTTGAAACTTAAAATTGGGAATCAAAATATAACGACAGACAATGTGAATAACCCGGAAACAGGCATTCTACCTTTAATCCCTGATTATTTTGCCTGGAGAAGCGGATTGTTTAGCACGGTTTCAAAAAAATTCAAAAAAACGAATATCAATTTTGGAATTAGGTATGATTACGAATTACAAAATGTAGTCACGATAAGTAATAGCATTCCAAAAGAGATTATCCGATATCAAAATCAATTTCATAATATTAGTGGTCTTCTCGCAATTAATTTTGATATTTCCAAGGCACAATCGATAAGTATAAATACAGGATATGCCATAAGGAATCCTGCTATTAATGAATTATTTAGTGCCGGTTTACATCAAGGGGTCAGTGGAATCGAGGAAGGTGATGTTAACCTTGTTAGCGAAAATGCAATTAAAAATACACTGGAGTATAAGTGGAGTCCTGATCCCAATTTCTCTATTACTACCTTGCTTTATCATCAAAATTTTAATAATTACATTTTCCTTAATCCACAAGATCAGATTCGACTGACTATTCGTGGTGCCTTCCCTGTTTTTAAATATGAACAAACCGATGCTGATATTTATGGCTTAGATGTGTCAAGTCAATTTACGGTAGGGCAATCACTTTTTGGTATTTTAAAATACAGTTACCTTAAAGGAACGGATTCCCAAAATAGTAGACCTTTGGTTTTTATGCCATCTAACAGCCTTTTTGGAAGCCTAATCTATAGAGCAAAGAACCCAATTAGAATTTTACCGAATGTAAAGATGGTAGATTTGGAATTTGAAATAAACAATCGGTTGGTTCTAAGACAAGATAATCTTCTTCCAGATCAGGATTTTGTCTCACCTCCACCGACATATAATCTTCTTGGTATTAAGGTTTCTACGAAAATAATTTCCTCTTATAGTAAGATTAGATGTTACGTCAAAGCCGTTAATCTCTTTAATATAGAATATCGAGATTATTTGAATAGGCAACGATACTTCGCTGATGACCTCGGATTAAGCCTAGTGTTTGGAGTTAATTACAAATTCTGATTTCTAGTTTTTTAGAAATGAGTAAAATCATAGTACAAGTTTTGCACTATACTAGGAAAATTAGAATCTTCATGCTTGGCACAAGGACAAAGAAAGTTCAATTAGTAAAATTGAGTTTATCACGATAGTGGACCAAATACCACAATCACATTTACTTACCTTGTCGACTTATGAATGAATATTTTACATCGGTCATTTTGCAGCGCACTGGTGCTTCTTCGTTGTATGAAGAATCGATCATTCAGGAATTGTGGAGTGGATATGGAAAAATTATTCGGATTGGTTTAGAGAATGCTGCTGTAGATAGTGTCGTCGTCAAGCATGTACAGTTACCTAATACTCATCATCATACTCGTGGCTGGCACACCGATATCGGTCACCAACGGAAGCTTAAGTCTTACAGTGTAGAAGCGACCTGGTATAAAACTTACAGCAAGAGCTGCAAGCCACGGCTGCCGCACTGCATAGCCATAGAGCAGCAGGATGATGAGATGTTGATAGTGCTGGAGGATCTGGATGCAGCAGGCTATCCTTTGCGTAAGCAGATGCTGAACTGGCCAGAAATTTCTTCTTGTTTGCATTGGTTAGCACAATTTCATGCAAGTTATTTGGGTAAGAGTCCAGTTGGATTATGGGCGGTAGGCACCTATTGGCACTTGGATACCAGACCTCAGGAGTTGGCTATATTGGATGACGATAGTCTGAAAGCAGCAGCGCAAGCTATAGATGAGAAACTGAATAGCTGTAAGTATAAAACCTTCGTGCATGGTGATGCCAAACTGGCCAACTTCTGTTTTGCAACTGATGGGCAAGTGAGTGGTGTCGACTTTCAGTATGTCGGTGGTGGGTGCGGTATGAAAGATGTCGCCTACTTTGTAGGCAGTTGTCTGAACGAAAGTGAGTGTGAGCGCTTAGAAGACCAAATCTTGGATACCTATTTTGAGTATCTACAAAGAGAAATGAAAGAAAAGAATATGGCACTCGAACAGGAGTGGCGATCGCTATATCGAGTCGCTTGGGCCGACTTTCATCGCTTTCTAAAAGGTTGGAGTCCTAGTCACTGGAAGATTAACAGTTATAGCGAACGTGTCACAGCAGCAGTTATAAGAAATCTATAGATATGAATCTGGTACAACTATGCAGTATAGCCATCGATGCAGCCCTATCCGCTGGCGAAATCATCCAGCAGTATATCGACAAGGATCTAACTATAGAACATAAGAATGGCGGTACAAACTATGCTTCGCAAGTCGTTACTGTCGTAGACAGAGCTTGTGAGACTGCTATTCTCTCACTGCTATTACCGACTTGTGAGACCTTCGATATAGCGTTGTTATCTGAAGAGAGGACAGATGATGGTGGGCGCTTCGACAAAGATTATTTTTGGTGTATAGACCCGATGGATGGCACCCTAGCCTTCATCAATAAGCAACCTGGATTTTCTGTATCGATTGCCTTAGTCGCCAAAGATGGGACACCAAATATAGGCGTTGTGTATGATCCTAGCACTGAGAACTTGTACCATGCCATCAGGGGGATTGGGGCTTATAAAAATAGCCGTCCTTGGGAAATTGAGCATACTAATAGTCATCTAAGTTATGTGACTGATCGAAAGCTAGTTGATACACCTGCTGCTGACGACCTAGTCAGTTTGCTCAATGAAACGATAGAGAAACTGAGTTTGACTGAAGTCAAAGAAATAGCTGGCGCAGGAGCAGTACTGAATGCCATCCTGGTACTAGAAAACGGCCCAGCCTGTATGATGAAGCGACCTAAAACGGAAAGTGGCGGCGGCAGCGTATGGGATTATGCTGCGACGGCATGTATATATCACGAATTGGGTCTGCGTGCTACGAATTACAACGGCAGTAGATTAGACCTGAATAAAAAAGTAGGTACTTTCATGAATCATGAAGGCGTTTTTTTTGCTAATTTATAGCCCAATGAATTGGAGTATAATAATAGACACTAGAAACACCCTATCGGTTGGTTTTGTCATCTTATAAGTCATGAATATGGAATATTTTAGTGACACTCATTTCGACAATAGCTCCATCAAGATTCCGCTAGAAGTAGCGGAGTATGAGAATTGTGAATTTAGAAACGGTGACCTCTCAGGTTCAGATCTAAGTGGTTGTCGATTTATTGACTGTCGGTTTATTGATTGCAATTTAAGCAATGCTGTTCTAGTCGAGACTTCATTCCAAGGCGTCAGGTTCGGCACTTGTAAGATGCTGGGCCTACAGTGGAATGATTGCAAGACCTTCAATTTTTCTATCAAGCTACATGACTGTAATCTGAGTAATTCTGTATTCTACCAAATGAAGCTCACTAAGTGCAGTTTCCATAATTGCCAATTGCAAGAAGCCGATTTCACGGAAGCTGATATGCAAGGCGTTCTGATGACTAAGTGTAATCTGGATTTGGCCACCTTTGATAGGACTATTCTTATTAAGGCAGATCTGAGAGAATCAACTAACTACGCAATCGATCCAGAAAGAAATAGCCTCATGGGCGCTAAGTTTTCTCTGCCAGAAGTGATCAGCTTGTTAGCTAAGTATGGATTAGTTATAGACTAACTATGATTGATCACTATCTTACCTACTTGCTTTCCTTCCTTTAGTGCTTCGATAGCTTCGACAGCCGTTTCTAAGTTGTATTCGGAATGTATGACGGGTCTTAGTTGCTGCCTATCCATGAAAGCAATTAAGTCTGCAAATTCTTGAGGAGAGCCCATCGCTGTACCGATAAACTGTATGTGTCTCAGAAAGAACTTACTGATGCTAATCGTCGTCTGAGGAGCACCGGTAGAACCATAGGCGACGATACGACCACCATAATTCATGAATCTCAAGTAGTTGTCCAGCTTGGGCAAAGGTGAACTATCTAACACGATGTCGATGCCGCCAGATAGATCTTTCAGTTGGCGGTGCCAATCTGCTTCTTTATAATTGACACCACCTGCGGCACCTAGGGAGATTGCTTGTGTTATTTTATCGGTGCTCGAACTGGTAATATAGATTTCTGCACCGAAGGCTTTGGCGAGACCTAGACCAGCTTGTGCGACGCCACCACCTATGCCAGTTATAAGCACTTTACTGTCTGATGTAATGCCACCGTGCCTAACTAAGGCTCTCCATGCTGTCAGGCCAGCCACTGGGATTGCAGCCGCCTCAGCCCAACTCAAGTAGCTTGGTTTCTCAACAATATTGTCCACAGGGATGCAGATGTACTCCGCGATTGTGCCAGGATCAGGCATGCCTAATACCCTGAAACTTTTGTTGGGTGCTATTTCCCTTGGACCCCAATCGTAAGCGGGATAGATAATAACTTCTTTGGTTAACCATTTCTTGTCGACCCCAGTTCCAGTTTCTATGATCTTCCCGACGCCATCAGCACCTAAGATGCACGGCAGGGCCATGCCTGGATAGAGACCCTTTTGGATCCATATCTCCCTGTGATTGAGTGCTGAGGCTTTGACTGCAATGAGGACCTCTCCTTGTTGTGGTCTAGGCTGAGGGTGCTCGGTGAGCTTTAGTGTTTTGTCGTCGTTAAGTATGAGTGCCTTCATATATTATGTTGCCCGTGAGCTTAGCCAGCCCCGAATATCGTACTTTTTAAAAAATCAAATAGAAGGTTTGTTTTTTGAAATTCCAAACCTACCACTTAGCCTAATCCTGTAGTTGTAATGAACTCAAAGCAGGACTGAGAACAATATAGCTCTATATGGACTGTTAGCCCAGCTACAAATGAGTGGTTGCCTGTCAAATGGAAACTGTAAGCAAGTTGTCACTAATTGTCTGACCTGAACTCACTTTGTAAGCTGGAAGTCAATTTATAAGATGAATATAGGGTTAGTCTGTAGATATCTTGTCGTGTATATGTTGGCCGATTGTGGCTCCTTTTTTAATACCAAAACATATACTCAATGAAAAATTACTTACTAATATTTTCTGCTTTCGCAATGTTCTTCATGTTTTCTTGTACTCAAGATGAAGTCGCGGAAGACTCAGTAGAAATCCTAAGCTTATCTGATTATGAGGCTAGAGGCAAGAACGGGACAACTGGCAACGGCGGCCCTTCTGGAGCCCACTATAACCTAAATATCATCGGCGTTCCTAAGAACAAGACAGCTGATATGGATGGCAACAACGGTCATAGAATCTTTATGCCACTAGAGGGAAGAGCTAAGATACTTCTATCAGAAGGTGCCTTCGGTGTTCTAGATGCTAACGGTACTGATAATGACGGCGCAGCATTTTCTCTTCCAGCACCAGGAAACTATGAGATCATGGCTAGACCATTAGGTACACCAGGTGGACAGTCTATCACAACAACTTGTGCGACTTACGAAGGAGAAGAAGTTTGTTCACTAGAGAATGTCATTTCTATGAGAACGAAAGGCGGATCTAAATTTACCAATATCACCAAGGAATTGACATCTATAGATGCTTACTTTAGAGACATCAATGGTGACGGTATCATCGATGAAGCAGATACAGAAACTGTGAATCTTTTTGATGATGACCTTCAGGATTATTTCTGGAACTATGACAACCAAGGTCTTAGAGTCCTTCAGTTAAGATTCTACGAGATATAATTTTAAACGTAAAAACAAATAAATTTTAATCTAAGTCTGATAATGCACTGCTCACCCCATAATCCCCTAAAGGGGCATCATTGGCGCGGGCTGAAGTTCTCCCTTCAGGGAGTTAGAGGTTAGAATGGAAATGGTGGGCAGCTATTGGTATCATTACGGACAATCGTAAATTTTAATAACCAAAACCTGTGGCCGATATGGTCACAGGTTTTTTTGGGATACAATGAAAGGGCAATTTATAGTCATACTCTTGTTGTTTTGTTTCGGTAAGACGTATAGTCAGCATCGATGTGGATCGCCATATAGAATTATAGATTTGCCTAATGGCTCAACTAGGAGTTCTGATTTTGATATCCAGCTACCTTTGGCTTTCCACTTCAGTGGTCTTGAGGGGCGTGTCGATTATGACTGCCTTCAGAACTTAGTTGCCGAACTGGTCAGTAGGCTTAACGAGGACTTTAACGGCCTCAATCAAGAGTTAGAAGATGGTTGGTCGTTCACAAATGAGCTCGGGGAGACAATAAACTTTGGCGTAAGCCAGATTCATTTCATGATGGCCTGTCATTCTCATCCAGATTTCCCAGGTATGATAGAAGGGCAACCAGCGATCACCTATAATCGGACCTACACTGAGATATCAGAGAACTTCGGAGATTATATTAATATCTACTTAGCAACTTTCCCGTATTATGGTCTGTCTCCCCTAGGTGGTAACGGGCGTGATAACGGGATAAGGTTAGATTATAGTGCGACCTTATTAGGTTATGATTGTCTACCAGCTGAGGTCGAATCGGCTTATGGCTTAGGTCGGACTTTGACCCATGAGATGGGTCATTATCTCGGGCTAAATCATATTTGGGGTCGTTCAGAAGCTTGTAACTCTGATGATGGTATTGCCGATACACCACTTACTAGTGAGGCCCATTATGGTTGTTTGTCTGAGGCTAAGAGTTGTGGTTCACCTGATATGGTCATGAACTTCATGGACTATTCTGATGATAGCTGTATGTATATGTTTACCAAAGGGCAGTGCCACTACATGAGGCAATACGTCCTGACGCATTTGATGGATGTCGTTGCTAAGGGCACTCAGGTCATCAGTGCTGTAGTATGTGATGCACCTTCTGATCTAGTAGTACATGATGAGAATAATGAGATTTCTATTTCGTGGGGCTCCAGTGAGCGTGTGACACAGACCTTGCTAGCGCATAAGCGACAGCAGGATAGCCTATGGACCTCACAGCTAGTGGATACGAATTACTTTTCTATGTATAATGAGGCGTATCCTGAGACGTTCGATTTGTTGCTATATAATATTTGCGATTCTGATAGCTTGGTCCCCGTTAGCTCAGACTATGTCGTCGAATCGTTTTCTGTAGAGCGACCCGAAGATTTCTTTGGTTTTGAATGGTTCCATGTGTATCCTAATCCTACAGCAGAAACCCTCACTGTCGAGTTGGACCTCAATGAGGTTGGGGAATTTGGCTTTTGGGTAAAATTATATATCTGGGATATGCTCGGAAATGAAGTTCTGTATCGACGAGTGCCTTTTACACCTGGCACCTCCAGTACCCGAATATCATTGGATCTCACACAGCTAAGTAAGGGCTTATACAGTATGCGTGCGCACATCGATAGTTACACGCGGGAGCTTAAGTTCGTTAAGTTGTAATTCAGGATTACCATAGTTTTCTAAAAATTACTAAGTATTCCACAAATAGATTGATACTGATCTAGGGTATTAATTATATTTGCCCAACATTTTATGGTTCCATAGCTCAGTTGGTTAGAGCATCTGACTCATAATCAGAGGGTCCAAGGTTCGAGCCCTTGTGGAACCACTAGTACTTTCAAGTCCTTGTAATCGATTTTATTACAGGGGCTTGATTTTTTTTAGGCAATGAGCTTTGCCTACTCGAACCTGATTTGAGTACAGGATTCCCTGTACTATCCTTGATACCTTGGAGCCATAAGGCCAATTATAATAGCCTGAAAAAAGACACATCAATCGCAAAAAGGAAATATTAGATTGCTCCGCCTCTTTATTCAGAAAACAAGGATATAAGGCGACTTCCATGCGAGATATCGCCCGGGCTATGGAAATGGAAGCTGCTAGCCTCTATAACCACATAGATTCGAAGCAATCTATTCTCAATGCCTTACTAATGGACATTGCTAATCGATTCACAGTCGGTATGCAACAGATCCAAAGTTCTAGCCTGACTGCGCTGGAACAGTTGGAGGCCCTAATCGACCAGCATGTGGATATGACAGTCGGTTATACTGACGCAATTTCTCTAGTGCCGAGTGAGTGGATTCACTTAGAGGAGCCCCATCTGAAAGAATTCGTTACCCTGAGGAAAAACTACGAAGACGCCTTCAAAGCCGTTATTCTAGCAGCCATAGAAGAGGGGAGTATCGCAGAAGTTGATGTAGATGTCGCCCTATTTTCGACACTATCCACCCTACGCTGGCTTTATTCATGGTATACTAAGCAAGGAATCAAGGTCGAATTGCTCAAAAAAGAACTTAAAAGAACCTTGTTGCAAGGCCTAATTTCATCATTGTAAACACTTGTAAATCAGATATTTGGATATTTATTGACCAAAACTAACAACTGTTAGTTTTTTGTCTTGAATATCTACGGTGTTCTGTGTAGCTTTGGATTACATGTCTAGATTCACCCCACTTACAGTAACAAGCCTCAGAAAGACGACTGATGATTGTGTCATCGTATCGTTAGCTGTACCTCAGGATAAGCAGTCAGCTTTTGCTTATAAGCAAGGGCAGTACCTCACGCTGAGAGCTGAGATAGATAACGAACAGGTACAACGGTCTTATTCTCTGTGCTCTTCACCTTTAGATAATGAATGGCAGGTTGGGATCAAGAAAGTGCCAGGTGGACTATTTTCGACTTTCGCTAATGAGATTCTCCGAGTAGGTGATATTTTAGAGAGCCTTCCGGCCAATGGAAAATTCTACGTTGACTGCAATCCAGAGAAGAAACATGAATATGTCTGTTTTGCTGCAGGCAGTGGCATCACACCGATGTATTCCATTATTAAGACACACCTTCAGGCAGAGCCTAAGTCCACTTTTAAGCTCTTCTACATCAATCGGACCGTCAGTTCCATCATTCTCAAAGAAGAATTAGAGGCATTAAAAAATGTCTTTATGGATAGGTTGGAAATTTTCCATATCCTAACTAAACAAAATAGAGCCATTCCTTTGTTCAATGGTCGACTCGATGAAGAGAAGCTGACAACCATATTCAAGACGCTTTGTGATATCGATCAGATAGACCACTACTTCATCTGTGGTCCTGAGAAAATGATTTTTTCCATAAAGGATTTTCTGGAAGAAAAAGGCGTACAGAAAGAAAAAATCCACTTCGAGCTATTCACTGCTCCTGGCGAAAAGAAGATTATAAAACAGCAGCTAAGTGATGAGCTCAAGGGGAAGAGCTGTACTGTTACGATCATCGAAGGAGGTAAGAGTATGGAATTCGAATTGGCTTTGGGTGGTGATAACCTCCTAGATGCGGCACTCAATAACTCGGCAGACTTGCCGTATGCCTGTAAGGGCGGTGTTTGCTGTACTTGTAGAGCAAAGTTATTGGAAGGAAAGGTAGATATGGCTGTTACTTATGGATTAGAACAAGATGAGCTAGATTCGGGTTATATATTAACTTGTCAGGCTTTGCCGCTAACAGACAAAGTTGTTGTCGATTTTGACGCATAATCAAATTATTTTAAAATCATGAGTACTCAAGACTTAGAGCAAAGATTCCAAGATCGCATCGATGCAGGAGAGAAGATAGAGCCGAAGGATTGGATGCCAGAAAAATATAGGAAGACGCATATTCGCCAGATTTCTCAGCATGCTCACTCTGAGATTGTGGGTATGTTGCCTGAGGGAAATTGGATCACTCGGACACCAACCTTAAGACGTAAAGTCGGCTTGCTCGCCAAAGTCCAAGATGAAGCTGGGCATGGTCTATATCTCTATTCAGCAGCAGAGACCCTCGGTATCTCTAGAGACGAGATGACAGAGCAGCTACTCTGTGGCAAAGCCAAGTATTCCTCGATATTTAATTATCCCACCTTGAGTTGGGCAGATATAGGCGCTATCGGTTGGCTGGTAGATGGTGCAGCCATCATCAATCAAGTGATGCTGACCAGGACGTCGTTTGGCCCCTATGCCAGAGCGATGGTCAGGATCTGCAAGGAAGAGAGCTTCCATCAACGACAAGGTTATGAGATCATGCTGACACTATGTCGAGGTACGGCTGAGCAGAAAGCCATGGCACAAGATGCACTGAATCGATACTGGTGGCCCGCTATGATGATGTTCGGACCTAGAGATGAAGAATCTCCTAATACCGCCCAATCTGTCAAGTGGAAGATTAAGCGTAAGACCAACGATGAGCTGAGACAACAATTTGTAGATATAACCGTACCGCAAGCAGAATTCCTAGGTATTACTGTTCCTGATCCAGAGATGAAATGGAATGAAGACCGAGGACACTATGACTTCGGCGCCATCGACTGGGATGAATTCTGGCAAGTCGTCAAAGGCAACGGCCCCTGTAATAAGGAAAGAATCGCCGCTAGACAAAAAGCGTGGGATGATGGGAAATGGGTCAGAGAAGCCGCAATGGCCTACAGCCAGTCTCAAGAAAACAAAACTCAAAGTAAGATAGCCTAAATAGATATATGGTTAATTGATTGGCGATTTTCAGAAATCAAAGTTTTGGCAGTTGTCAAAGGAATTGGCTGTTAAAGTTTATAAAGTTGTGGAACTAAGTGCTGGGATTAAGAGAGTTTTTGGACTAAGGAATCAGCTTACTAGAAGTCCAGTATCAGTTCCATAAAACAAAACAGAAGGCAATTAACCCAAATCAATAAACATTGATTCTAGGACGAAATGGATAAACCCTTTAACCGTCCACTTCGACCCAATAATAAAGAGCAAAAAATGACAGAAAAATCTAACAACATAAGCCCGAAATCTAAAAGCAATTCCTCGGAATGGCCTCTCTTCGAGATATTCATCCGTTCTAAGAATGGACTAGAGCATAGACATGTGGGTTCGTTGCATGCAGCAGATTCTGACATGGCTCTAGAGAATGCACGTGATGTGTATACCCGTCGACAGGAAGGTGTCAGCATCTGGGTCGTAGAGTCTAAGAACATCATGGCTTCTAATCCTGAGAAGGCAGGAGAATTATTCGAGCCAGCCAAGGATAAAGTATATCGACATCCAACCTTCTACGAATTACCGATCGAACTTAAGCATATCTAGTAATGGACGTATCTTTATATAAGTATTTACTGATGCTTGGTGACAACTCGATGATACTTGGTCATCGACTATCTGAGCTGTGTGGGCATGGCCCTAATCTAGAAACGGATATCGCACTGACGAATATATCTTTAGATCTGTTCGGCCAGGTGAGGAGTCTATTCCAGTATGCTGCCAAAGTAAAAGGAGGGTCAGCAACTGAAGACACGATTGCCTTTTCCAGAACCGAAAGAGAAATACTGAATGTTATTCTGGTAGAGCAACCTAATGAAGATTTTGCACATGTGGTAGGCCGACAGTATCTATATGATATCTATCACTTCCTATTGTTGGAGGCTCTGGTAGGCAGTAAGGATGAGACTATCGCAGCGATTGCTAACAAGTCACTGAAAGAAGTAAAGTATCATAAGAGATTCTCTGGCGAGTGGCTAAAGAGGCTTGCTGGTGGTACAGATGAGAGTCAGCAAAGAATGCAAGCGGCAATAGATCATATGTACCCCTTTCTAGATGAATTATTCCATGTGACAGAAGTAGAAGAGGAGATGCGAGCTCAGGGCGTCGGCGCTGACTTGTCAGTAATAAAAGCTGAGTGTTATGCGATTATCGATGATCATTTTAGAATTGCAGGTCTACAAGTACCGGAGCACCCACCTCGTGTAAGTAAAGGGAAGTATGGTATACATACAGAGAAGATGGGTTTTATCTTGAGCGAATTGCAGTTTATGCAACGCAGTTATCCTAATATGCAATGGTAATAGGAAAACCACATATAGAAGAAAAATTTAGGTCTATCTTAGAGAAGGTCTCAGATCCTGAGATACCAGTTCTGACTGTTCTCGATTTAGGTGTTGTCAGAGAAGTGATTGCGACGGGAAAGAAAGTAGATATTAAGATCACACCAACTTATTCTGGTTGCCCTGCGATGGATACGATAGCTGCTGATATTGCGATGGCTTTTGAGGCAGCTGGATATACGACGAATATAGAATTGATTCTAGCCCCTGCATGGACGACAGATTGGATATCCTCCGAAGGCAGAAGTAAATTGGAAGCATATGGTGTCGCTGCACCCTTGAGCGAATCACAGGATAAGCGCGCCTTGTTAGATGGTGAACGGGTGCTTAAGTGTACGCTGTGCGGCTCTACGAATACTAAGATGATAAGCCAATTTGGTTCTACGGCTTGCAAGGCGCTGTTCCAGTGCCAAGATTGTTTAGAGCCCTTTGATTATTTTAAATGTCTAAAATAACTTATGTCTGGATCACTAGTCACTTTTGAAAAAATAGGTCACATTGGTAAGATTTGTCTGAATCGCCCAGATAAGTATAACAGCTTTGTCCGAGAGATGGCGATGGATTGTCTAGCGTATCTTAATACATGTGAGAAAGATAATGATATAAGAGCTATCTATCTGACAGGTATAGGAAAGGCGTTCTGTGCTGGTCAGGACCTCAAGGAAGCACTAGACCCAGATAATGGACTGGACCTCAATAGGATTGTTACAGAACATTACAATCCACTAGCGCGAAAAATCTTTAATATAGAAAAGCCTGTTATAGCAGGCGTGAATGGAGTCGCGGCTGGTGCTGGTGCTAATCTAGCCTTGCTATGTGATATTGTTGTGGCTTCGGAATCAGCAAGCTTTATACAGGCTTTTAGTAGTATAGGTCTGATACCTGACACAGGCGGGACTTACTCACTGCCTCGATTAGTCGGGTTTCAGAAAGCGTTAGCTTTGACATTACTCGGTGAGAAGGTGCCAGCAGTCGAAGCAGAAAGAATAGGAATGATCTACAAGTACTTTCCAGATGCCTCTTTTGAGAAGGATGCCTGGGCTATAGTAGAGAAAGTATCTAAGATGCCGACTCAAGGGTTAGCCTTAACTAAGAAGGCATATAACCTCGGCCTCTGTAATTCATTCGAGGACCAATTAGAAGTTGAGCGCCAGTTGCAAGTACAGGCTGGAAATACACATGATTATAAGGAAGGCACAGCAGCCTTTGTAGAAAAAAGAAAACCAACATTTATAGGTAAATGATGAAATTAGGTGTCATAGGGAGTGGTACAATGGGGAGCGGGATTGCTCAGGTAGCCGCATCTGCAGACTGGGTGGTCTATCTATATGATATAGATCAGGCAGCTCTCGATCGAAGTGCCCAGAAGTTAGAGAAGGTTCTATTACGCTTGATAGAGAAGGAAAGGATTAATGAGGATCGAAAAAATGGCATCCAGAAGAATATCATATACACAACGACCTTAGCTGATTTCAAAGAAACAGATCTAGTCATCGAAGCCATTATAGAAAATCCAAATATTAAAAAAAAGGTCTTCCAGGAAGTAGAGTCTATCGTTTCTGAAGAGTGTATCATCGCAACGAACACCTCTTCCTTGTCAGTAACAGACTTAGCTTCTTGCTTAGTGGATCCTCAGAGGTTTATAGGCATTCACTTTTTTAATCCTGCACCTCTGATGAAATTGGTGGAGCTTATACCTGCGCTTCAGACGAGCAACACCATCGCAGAACGGACTACAGAAATAATAGACGGTTGGGGTAAACTCACCGTTCAAGCCAAAGATACACCTGGCTTTATAGTGAATAAAGTCGCCAGACCATTTTATAGTGAAGCTCTCCGTATATACGAAGAGGGTATTGCTGATGTTGCCACGATAGATTGGGCGATGAGAGAAATCGGTGGATTTAGAATGGGCCCGTTCGAATTAATGGACTTCATAGGTAATGATGTTAATTATACTGTGACAGAAACAGTGTGGAGATCATTTTACTATGACCCTAGATATAAACCTGCATTTGCACAGAAGAAATTATCAGAAGCTGGCTACCATGGACGCAAAGCTGGACGCGGATATTATGATTACTCAGAAGGTGTGCCGAAACCTACACCAAATAAAGACTTAGAATTAAGCCAGATTATATCTTTCAGGATTATCATCATGCTGATTAATGAAGCTGCAGATACACTGTTTCTTAGAATTGCAACAAAAGATGATATCGAAATAGCGATGACCAAAGGCGTGAACTATCCCAATGGCTTATTTGCCTGGGCTGAAGAAATAGGTATTGCTGAGGTGGTGCAGAGTATCGATGCGTTGTACAACGAATATCATGAAGATAGATATCGTTGCTGCCCACTTCTACGTCGGATGGTTGCTGAGAACCAAACTTCATTTAGTTAATTAAATGAAAATAATAATTGCCATATTATTTGTTTTCGCCTCTGGTCTAACTACTGCTCAGCGCTGTCTTGATTTTTTTAGATTTGAGCCAACGGAAATGTATCCTTCTTATGATACCTTACTGACGTCTCAGGATCAGATGTATTTCGATGATGCTTTCTTTATATTTAATAATGTTCAAAAAGAAGTAGGCACCTTAGAGATGTGGGCGTTTCACTCGAAAGAAGAATTGGTCGATCGGTTAGGCTGCTTCTATGATTTTCCGCGTGTCACCGATCAGATGTTTGGCTGGGTTACCGAAGTTTATGTACCTGATCATATCGTTAGAGATATAGATTTTATCCAAGTAATCGAGTATTATGATTGTGGTTCTAAGGATGTTCTAGTCTATACTTCTAGGGGACTTTATTCTGCTGGTGAGGGTTTGTATTCTGATTTTGCTGAATCGACACTTAAGACTATTTGTCCGATCTTCCGAGATACTATTGATAGAGATTATGTCATAGCTGTCGATACGATGGGGTATGTGGAATTATTGGAGTCAGAAATATATTATGATACGATAATAGAGCAGGTCCTAATCTCAGATAGTTATGATTCCCTATTTGTGATACCTGCTGTATATGATAGTATTTTCGAGACTATTATTTCGGAAACTTCTACTTGTCCTGAGGCAATTCTGGAATTAGATTCTATTAGCTATGTTTCTAAGCCTAGTGAGCAAGTATACAACATAGAGCAGGCGATATTAGAGACTAGGACGGAACAAGTTTTGGAGAAGGAAATACAAGCAGGCATTGATTTTTATAAAAGGGAATGGCAAACTGGTTCAGTCCCATTAATCGAGAGGTCTGTTAACTATAGTTATTCACTCAATGATAGTATGGTTAGAGGCCCCTACTTTTTTGATTATTTAGATATTGATAGTACAGTGATACCATCTACGGATACGGTCATCTCTAGTTATCTCGATGTTTGTCTATCTGGTTATACAGCAGCAGGTGCGTATTGCTACAAAGAAACTGAAAAGCTCTATGAGTGGGAAGAAAGATCCTACTTGAGACTCGCTATACCAGCAAGCTCCATGAAGGAGAATCTAGCAGCTGTAGAAAACAAAGTTTATTATACAAGGGTTGCTAATAAGTCAGGAATAGACCACTCATGTGTAGATACAACGGAGATAAGATATTCATATTTAGAGCTGGTGCAACCTGCTCAGGTTGATAAAATTTCTATCCCAGCTATATATGGTACCCGTGAATACTATCGAGCAGAATCAGCACCAGAGTATCTGATTATTCCTGGTGACGAAGAAAGGATTACCATTAGAACAATAGTGCCTGAGTCTCAAGAACTGTGTGAAATCGAATCTTTACTCCCAGTCAATTATGATTCTTGTCTTAAATCTTATACAATCAAAGAATTATATAGACTGGGATATCTCGAACACCTTCTGCCTTCTAATCTAGATTATTATTCTGCTGTATTGCAATTCCAACAAGATCGTCATCAGCTGCTTGGTGTCATGAATAGAACATTTTATTCTAGAATCTAATGAGGGCCCTATTAACATATCTTTTCATAGTATTGACTTGGTCGTTGTCTGGCCAAGAAGATCCTAATAATATACTTACCGCAATAACTAAGGATATCCACAACGGTAGTGTGAAGACCTTAGCCGAGCGTCTAGATCCTAGCGTGAGTTATATTATTAAGGCAGGACAATTCTGGTGCTCCCCTTGTAGGAGATCGGTTACCAAATTAAGAGCGAAGCAAGCCATTCTCAAAGAGAAGTATAATGTAGAGCTTATTATCCTGGAGCAAGAAAACTGGCATAATTCAGAATTTGTTGTCAGAGGCCAAGAGGAATATGATTGGAATTTTCCAATGTATTCTGTAGATCAAAAGTTTAGGTTTTTTGATATTATTGGTATACCAACTTATTTCTTTATTCCTGCTGGTGCAACGCAGCATATAGAAAAAAGACGAGGAAGTATATCTGATTATGAGTCTTATGTAAGAAGGAGCTTGGGCATCACAGATCGCCTAGGGGCGATAGGAGAATCGTTCGAACAAGTAGTGACGGCAGATTGCGAAGAGACCTTGATTGTAAAGCCCACTGAGGAGGTTATTGAATTCGAGGGCTCGAATTATTACAGGGTAGGTGAGCTGTATTTAGGCGAGACCACGAGCACTAATCTCGTGTTGCGCTATGACCCGGATGAGGAAGAGACATTCCTGTATCTCGATTATAATCTGTATCTATGTAATACGCGCTGGTTGGTTGATCAAGAAGGAGATTCTCTACAAGTTAGAGTCATTGATTCTTATGAAATAGATGACAGACGTTATTATGTAACAGATAAATTTATTGCTAACGAATGTAATCAGAGCTTCCCTCTTGAGATCATCGAGGGTCTGGGTACTAATGCTGGACTTCTGTTTGATATAGAAGGTGATCAGGTCGTAACTCGAATGATTTGCCATACTGGACCTGCTGGGTTAGAATACATAGACCAATTTTCTGAACTAGGTTGTGTTGCGGCCACTGTACATGAATCTGAGTCGGCGCAGACCTATACGCTCTTCCCGAATCCAACTGAAGACGTCATATCTATAGCGTCGTATGCAGACGGTCGTCATGAGATCGAACTCCTTAATATGAATGGGCAGAAGCTTATCAGTTGTGAGTTCTATGGCACAGAATTCAGTTTAGATATCAGTGAGTTAGAACTAGGATATTATGTAGTGAAGGTATTGCATCAAGGTCAGGTTAGCTATTTGCCAATTATAAAATATTGATCACATAAAGGATGACCTAGTATAAGGTTTAACTAAGAACTAACAATGAAATTACAGAATTATATACAGGGCCAGTGGGTAGAGGGCGAAGGCGATGGAGAGTTAATTCATGATGCTGTAACTGGTAATCTGATCCACTATGCGACAACTAAGGGTCTTGACTTTGGTAAGATGCTGCAGTATGGACGTGAAGTAGGTAATCCTAAGCTAAGAAAGATGACCTTTCAGCAGAGAGGTAATATGCTCAAGAAGTTAGCACTATACCTCAATAAACGGAAAGAGAGCTACTACACGGTTAGTTATCAGACGGGGGCGACGAGATCGGATAGCTGGATAGATATAGAAGGTGGTTTCGGTAACTTATTTGCTAATGCTTCTTTGCGACGAAATTTCGCAGACCAAGCACACCATGTAGATGGAGAGAGTATAGATCTATCGCGAGGCGGTGATTTTATGGGACACCATATTATGGTCCCTAAGCGTGGTGTTGCCGTGCACATCAATGCATTCAATTTTCCTATCTGGGGGATGCTAGAGAAGTGTGCCGTTAACTGGATGGCAGGCGTACCCGCCATCGTCAAGCCAGCAACCTCTACCTCTTTTCTCACTGAGGCCGTTGTCAAAGATATCATCGCTTCAGGCATTTTGCCAGAAGGTGCTTTACAGTTAATTTGTGGATCGGCAAGAGGCATACTAGATCATGTGGAATCACAAGATGTGGTAACATTTACGGGGTCGGCAACTACTGGAAGAATGCTGAAGCGTCAGGATCGCATTATATCAGAGGCTGTTCCTTTTAATATGGAAGCAGACTCACTTAATTGTTCTGTCCTCGGAGAAGACGCTGTGCCTGGCACACCAGAATTTGATTTATTTGTAAAAGAAGTCCGTAATGAAATGACCGTTAAGTGTGGTCAGAAGTGTACGGCGATCAGAAGGATCATCGTTCCCGAAAAACTGATCGAAGATGTGCAAATAGCTCTTGGACAAGCGTTGAGTAAAGTGAAGATAGGCGACCCCAGGATTAAGGGCGTGAGGATGGGTGCACTAGTAAGCCATGATCAGGTCAAGGAAGTCAGAGAAAGAGTTAATGAATTAGCGGCCACGGCTGAGATAGTTTATGGTCAGCTAGATCAGGTAGAGCTAATGGAAGCAGATAATATGAAAGGGGCTTTTCTGAGTCCGATGTTACTTTTAGAAAAAGAACCATTCAGGAATGTTGCAGTACATGAAGTAGAAGCTTTTGGTCCAGTAAGTACGCTGATGCCTTATAATGGGATAGATGAGGCCGTCACCTTAGCTCAGATGGGCAAGGGTTCGCTAGTTTGCTCTATTGCAACTAATGACCATAAGATCGAGCGTGACTTTGTAATCGAAGCAGCAACACACCACGGCCGTATTCTTGTCATCAATAGAACCAGTGCAAAGCAAAGTACTGGACACGGATCTCCGCTGCCTTACTTGGTACATGGTGGTCCTGGTCGTGCAGGTGGCGGTGAGGAGATGGGTGGTATGCGTGGGATAAAGCATTACCTCCAACGTTGTGCCATACAGGGGTCACCGACGACGATCTCTAATATTACAGGAATCTATCAGCCGAATGCTGATTATATAGAGAGTCCCCAGCATCCTTTTAGTTATCACTTCGAAGATATCAAGCCGGGCATGTCGCTCAAGACGCATAAGCGAACAATAACTGATAGCGACATCATCAATTTTGCCAATCTGACTTGGGATCATTTCTATGCGCATACAGACATAACCTCATTAGAAGGCAGCATATTTGAGAAGAGGACGGCACATGGATATTTCTTGTTAGCTGCTGCTGCTGGATTGTTTGTGATGCCTAACAAGGGCCCTGTCGGTGCCAACTATGGATTGGAGTCATGCCGATTCATCAGACCGATTTATCATAATGATACGATACAGGTAAGATTGACTTGTCAGGAGAAAGTAGAGCGTGATTCTAAGGGTAGAGATTTGCCAGCTGGTGTTGTGAAGTGGTATGTCGAGATGTTTGATCAGGATGATGAGCTGGTCGCTATGGCGACCATTTTGACGCTGGTGCAAAAGAAGAATCCATTCATCGAACTCGACAATAAGACAGTAAGGACTGCACTTAATAAACTGAGTTCGGATACGCAAGCCAAGTGGGGTCTTATGACTGCGCAGCACATGGTCGAACATCTAGAGTATCAATATCGGGTTGCAACAGAGGAGATGCACACGCGGATGGTCACACCAGAAGATAAGTTAGATAAAGTGATCGAAGTGGTCTATAGTCATATTCCGATGATGCGGGGATTTAGACATCCCTTATTAAGCCAGGGTGAGCCTGAGTTGCTTCGTTATGACTCCTTGGAAATAGCGATAGAAAGTTACTTTAGAGCGAAAGAAGAATACGAAATCTATTTCAAGACGCACAAGGATGCTAAGACCTTGAATTCGATGTTTGGATATTTAACTAAATTCGAGTGGGATCTGCTCAATAGAAAGCATACCCACCATCATTTTTCCCAGTTTGGGCTGATCTAAATTCTAGGATGACTACAACTAAGGCACTCAAAATAAAGAAGAAGGACCTTCTACTGGGATTCCAATTAATCTGCCAAGCAAAGGCTATGACAGAGCTATACGAAGCGAATATGAAGCTCGTATCCAAGTACGTCCATGCTACTTCTCGGGGTCATGAGGCTATTCAGATTGCAACAGGTATGCACTTGTTACCGCAGGACTTTGCTTTTCCATATTATAGAGATGATGCATTGATTATGTCTCTGGGTATGAGACCATATCATATGATGTTACAACTCTTAGCTAAAGAGGCAGATCCATTTTCTGGTGGCCGCTCATATTACTCTCATCCTAGTCTAAGAGATGAAGACAAAACTAAAATTCCACATCAGTCTTCTGCAACTGGTATGCAGGCGATACCAGCAACAGGAGCAGCACTAGGTATACAATATAAAGAGCTTCAAGGCATCGCTGAAAAACAAACCAAGAAACCAATTGTTGTTTGTTCGCTAGGCGATGCCTCTGTAACAGAAGGAGAGGTTGCAGAGGCATTCCAGATGGCAGCACTTAGGCAGCTGCCGATAATCTTTCTTATTCAGGATAATGAGTGGGATATATCAGCAAGTGCAGATGAAGTAAGAGCTCAAAACGCCTACGAGTATGCGCAAGGTTTCAAAGGATTAGAGGCGGTGACTATAAAAGGTAATGACTTTATAGAGTCATACACAACGATGCAACAAGTCATTAAGACAGTTAGAAAGGAGCGACGACCGTTTCTCGTACATGCCACAGTACCTCTGCTTAATCATCATACTTCAGGAGTCCGGATGGAGTGGTATAGAGATGATCTAGAAGCTGCAAAAGCAATGGATCCCTTTCCTATTTTCGTTGATCAGTTATTGGCTTTTGGCATCAGCCAAAAGGAGATAGATAAGGTGATCAAAGCTGCAGAGAAACTTGTCGAAGCTGATTTTGTAGAAGCACAGCAAGCAGCAGAGCCAACTCCTGAGAGTTTGTTGGAGGATGATTTTGCCGAAACACCGGTACAGGAAGAGAAAGGAATTCGAACTCCAAGTGGTGGCGAAGAAGTGGTCATGGTTGATTGTGCCTTGCATGCCGTAGAGGAACTGATGCGAGATGATAAGAGATGTTTGCTATATGGTCAGGATGTCGGACATCGTCTAGGTGGTGTATTCAGAGAGGCAGCGACCTTGGCACAGAAGTTTGGGAACGATCGGGTATTTAATACACCAATACAAGAAGCATTTATTATAGGTTCTACAGTGGGCATGTCAGCAGTCGGATTGAAACCTATAGTCGAAGTACAGTTTGCGGATTATATCTGGCCAGGTCTGAATCAGCTCTTTACAGAAGTCAGCCGGTCATGCTATCTTTCTAGAGGCAAGTGGCCGGTAAGTATGATCTTACGTGTTCCTATAGGTGCATATGGCAGTGGTGGTCCCTATCATTCCAGTAGTGTAGAGTCCGTTGTAACTAATATCCGAGGGATTAAAATAGCGTACCCTTCTAATGGTGCTGATATGAAAGGCCTCATGAAGGCAGCCTATCTAGATCCTAATCCAGTTGTAATATTTGAGCACAAAGGCCTCTATTGGTCTAAAGTGCCAGGTACTGACCGTGCGAGGGTTGTAGAGCCTGATGCAGATTATATTTTACCTTTCGGTAAAGCCAATATTTGTCTCTCAGCTAAGGCCGAAAACAGTATATCAGTTATAACCTATGGAATGGGAGTCCACTGGGCATTGAGTGCAGCTGAGAACTTCCCTGGGCAAATCGAAGTTATTGACTTGCGTACACTTTACCCCCTAGATGAAGTAGCCATCTTTGCAGCAGTAAGGAAGACCAATAGGTGTTTAGTATTGACAGAAGAACCAGTCGGGAATTCCTTTGCTAGAAGTCTTGCAGGTCTGATTCAGGAATCATGTTTCGAAAGCCTAGATGCACCTATCAAGGTAGTTGGCGCTATAAATATGCCAGCCATACCACTAAACTCAGTGCTCGAGCAAGAAATGTTGCCGAGTAGTTCTAAGGTTGCAATAGCGATTCAGGAACTCCTTGATTACTGACGATTGGATGATTTTAAGAAAATAAATCTCTGAGTATCCTTAATCTTACCTAGAAGTTCAGATAATGCTCTGCTCACCCCATAATCCCCTAAAGGTAATCCTTGGCTTGGGCTGAAGTTCTCCGTTCAGGGAGTTAAAGGGTATGAATGGAAATGGTGGTTAGCTATTGGTATGATTACGGACAATCATAAATAAATCTTCTTTTTTTGTGAGATAGACTGATATAATGTCAGTTATGTGACATATATTTCCTCGATACGTCTAAATTAGTGTGTGATTTGTCTCCACTTCTTTCTCTTCCCAAGAGCTTGTACGAATAACTGACTCAAATATCTAATCACAAATTAATTCTTCAAAACAATGGTAAATATTCTAAACCTCGTAAAAGGTGCATTCTCTGACGGTGTTATAACTAAGTTAGCAGGCATGCTTGGCTCCAATAGTACTGTGACCCAAACTGCAATCAGCAGGCTCTTACCCTCTGTCATGGGTGGCTTGATTAAGAAGGGATCTACAGAAGGTGGTGCTCAGTCCTTACTCAATATGATCAAGGATAATGATCTAGGAGAAGGTACTATCGGGAAGCTCTCATCACTTGCAAGCGGCGGGGATGCAACTGATAACTTTCTAAAGACAGGTAGCAAGCTCAACGAATCTCTGTTTGGTTCTTCTCTTAAGACCATGACTGCTGGTACAGGACTGGATGCAGGTGCTTCTTCTAAGTTATTGAATATGGCGACACCAGTTGTTTTAGGTTCATTAGGTAAAGTCGTGAAAGCTGAAAACTTGGATGCTAAGGGTCTCCAATCTTTCTTAGCTAAGCAAAATGATCAGCAAAAAGGTGCAACGAGTTCTGCAACGACTCACACAGCAAAGCATACAACAGATACTGAGAGAGCTGGAAGAAGTGGTGGTGGTAGCATTATGAAATGGCTGGTTCCATTATTCCTGTTACTTTCTGCTGCATGGTTCTTCCTACAGAATAAGAATGAATCAACGCAAACGACAAATGCAACTGCTACAACGCAGGAAGTCAAAACCCCAGCGCCGAAGGCGCCGCAAGCGACACATCAGGCAACTCATACACATGCAGATGGGACTGTTCATGAAGGACATTCGCATGGCACGACAGCTGATAAGAGTAGCGTGGCGAAGAAAGCAACGGATGCTGTTACTTCTGCAGCTGCTGCAACTGCTGCAACAGGTGGTAAAGTGATGGGCTTATTTGTAGATGATGCTGGCAACCTGGTAAAGGACGGTGAGATCTTATACAAGAAAGGTGAATTCTCTATTAAGGATGGTCAGTATTTGGATGCATCAGGTAAGCGTATAGGTCTACTAGAAAAAGTAGGTCAAGCAATTGGTGATGCTGGCAAAGCAGTCGGTGGTGCAGTTGCAGGTGCTGCTAATAAGACAGCAGATGCATTCAAGGATGTGTTCGGTGGAATGTTCAAGAAAAAAGCAGAAGGTGCTGCTGTATCTGCTTATGGTCTATCTCAGATAAAATTTGATACAGAATCACATAAGATTACTTCTTTCTCTAAGCAAGAAGTAATGGGCTTAGCAGCGGCACTTAAGGCTTACCCTGATTCTAAGATTCAGGTACAAGTGAATACTAACGATGGCGCTGATGGCAAAGAGAATGAGAAATTGTCTAAGATCAGAGCAGAAGTTGTGCATGACATGCTCGTTACGCTAGGTGTATCCGATAAGCAAATTTCCTTTAAAGGGATGGGTCAAGGTGCAGACAATGTGTCTATTACGGTCCAATAGATTGATAAAGGAATGAAACCATAAGGGGGTCAGAAATGATCCCCTTTTTTATTTTAGTAAGGTGATCTAGCTTACATTTAGGTAATGTATCAAGCCTAGAATGAAGTTTATATTGATTTTCTTGTTATGTCTGATTGCAGCACTAGGGCATACCTTCTTGCCCATAGGAACTGATCATTTCTTGTTTGGTCTTCCTGATTGGTTGTTCTATTATCTTGTAACCTATGTCGTCTTTCTAGTTTTTTTATACCTATTTAGTCAGGAGCAAAGTATCGATCATTCATGATCTACTGGATACTTATATTATATCTAGGTCTGACTTTCTGGACGAGTTTGTTTGGGAATAAACTTAAGAATGACACACCAGAGGCCTTTTTCTTAGCTGGAAGAGACCTTGGAACGGTAACACTATTCTTTACGATTCTAGCGACTAACTTTAGCGCTTTCTATTTTCTTGGCTTTGCTGGAGAAGGCTATCGCATAGGTTATGGTGTTTATATTATCATGGCTTTGGGTACCGCTTTCGCAGGTCTTTCCTTTCTGTTACTCGGACCTAAAGTATGGTCGTTAGGACAAACAATGGGCTACCTGACACCTGGCGAATTAATCTATGGGCAGAGTGGTAGTCGGACTTTAAGCTATCTCTTCACGATTGTGATGATCGTTTTTACCTTGCCCTATCTTGCCTTGCAAGTGGTTGGTGGTGGACTTATATTGGAAAGTCTAACAGCTGGTCAGATTAGTTATCCTCTCTCGATCGTGCTGTTGACAATCGTTACTATCCTCTATGTCATCATAGGTGGGATGCAGAGTGTCGCTAAGACAGATGTCAAGCAAGGTTTGCTCATGATTGTTTTTATGTTTGTCGCTGTTATATTAATCGGTTCCGATCTAGGCGGACTCACAGTTGCAAATAAGGCAGCAGCCGAGATCGTGCCAGAGGCCTTTAGCCCAGAAGGAAGGGGAGACTTCTACTCACCTAAGAAGTGGTTTAGTTTCATGGTTTTCTGGTTTTTTTGTGTGCCCATGTTCCCTCAATTATTCATGAGATTCTATATAGCCCGAAACCTCAAGACGCTCAGAAGATCAGCCTTACTGTATAGTCTTATCCCCTTGTTTATTTCTATTTTGCCTATCATGATTGGCGTGTGGGGTCATATTAGTTTTCCTGACCTGGTAGGAAAGGAAGCTGACCAGATCCTTCCTATGATGCTTTCTGAGCATGTGGGCGAGTTGTTTTCTGCGCTAGTGATGGTGGGTGCAATAGCCGCATTTATGTCTACTTTGGATTCTCAGTTGTTGGCCTTGAGCACGATGGCTATCAGAGATTTTTATATACCAGTGACAAAGAAGATAATCTCACTCGAAAGAGAAGTGTTGTATGGTCGCATCATGGTTGCTATTCTAGCAGTTATCGGGTTATTGATTGCTATAGACCCTTTTGATACCATATTTGACATGGGTAAGATGGCATTCTCGGGCTTAGCTATTCTATTTCCGACAAGTTACCTTCTGATCAGACATCGTGCCAACCCACTCAATTGCATCTTGTCGATTATTGTCGGATTACTACTGTTGCTTGGCTTTTACTACCAGATAATACCAATTACACTATGCCTAGGATTCGAGCCTTTTATTGTGATTATCGCAGTAGCTAGTCTACTAGCGGTTACAGGGCTCAGGAAATCAGAATAGGGGTAAGGTCTATCTATAAGTGTCTTATAGGTGATAGAATATTTAAGGGAATGGGATAAGTGTGCCCATAGTACATTGAGAATGAAAAGTACACAGGAGGTTGAAGTCAACCATGGCTACAAGTTCAGCGACAAACTAAATGCTGAATTTCTACAAGAATCATACGGGAATAACCTTGAATTCGGAAAGAAGATGTTTTCGATATTCTTAGAGTCGATAGATGGAGATCTAGAAGATTTGCAATTAGCTATACATGCTAAGGATTATGTCCACGTCAAAGGCGTAGCACATAAGATTAAGAATAACTTCACTTGGGTGGGCTTGCCACAATTAAGCAGTGTAATGTATAAGCTAGAAATGGCTGCGGGCAACAAGAGTCAGACGCTGAAGGATGATTTCAATGAATTTTTATCATTGTTCAAGCAAGAACGTGTCACTGTAGATACAGAATACACTAGATTGTCTGATCATCTAAGTTGTAATCAATGAATACGGTCATACTAGAGGATAATGAGATGGATGCACTGATGATGCAGCAACTTTGTATCAGTGATTCTGAGGTGCAATTATTGGGGACCTATGATACAGCTGCTGGAATTTTAGAGCATGTATCTAAAGAAAAAATTGATTTACTTTTCTTAGATGTAGAAGTGCCCGACATGTCAGGATTGGAGCTGATAGAGAAATTGCCTTATCAGCCTCTGATTATTGTGACGACCTCAAATAAGGCGTATGCTTCTGATGCGTTTGATTATGATGTTACAGATTTTCTAGTAAAGCCGCTAATAACCAAGCGATTCAAAAAAGCGATATCCAAGGCCACACAAGGTTTTGAGAAAAGAAATAAAATCGCACTGAGTAGTGCTGCTTCCGAGCTGTATGTTCGTGCAGATGGGAAATTGATTCGTATTCCGTATGATGATATCTTATATTTTGAAAACGTCGGTGATTATATAAAGGTCATCACTAACGATAAGGTGCATATTATCCATGGTGCGTTAAAAACCCTTGCAGAAAAATTAGGCCATCCTAGATTCCTAAAGGTTCATCGATCCTTTATAGTGAATTTAGATAAGGTTATAGATATAGAAGATTGCTCTATACAAATATCTAAGAGGATGATTCCAATTAGTAGAGCTCACAAGTCTATAGTTATGAATAGTATTAACTTGATATAAGTAGATAATTAGTTTAAGATATGGAAGTATACCAAAGGTCTATCAAAGGAGGTGAACAGTTTGATAATGCTGAACTTGACTTTATACCAGATCTGATTATACTTTTTATCTCTCCCGAATATTCTGACGAAAAGAATTTTGTTAGAAATATTTCTCTACAGTATCCTACTGCTATAGTTACTGGATGTTCTACTTCTGGTGAAATAATGAATACAACTGTCGATGATGCCAGCATCGTTATGAATGCTATCAAATTTGAAAAAACTGAATTAAGGTTAGAGAGTGTTAGTATTTCAAAAAATGAGCTAACCAGTTTTCAAGCTGGTGTGTCGCTTTCTCAAAGTTTATATAATGAAGACCTCAGGCATGTCCTGATATTTAGTGATGGTCTCAATGTCAATGGCGCAGAACTGGTCAAGGGTCTAGTTAATGAATTAGATGACTCTATAAGTATAACTGGCGGCTTGGCAGGTGATGGTGTCGATTTTAATAAGACTTATACAATCAGGAATGGTGAGATA
>CALEAC010000220.1 GCA_937944095.1 uncultured Saprospiraceae bacterium | reverse complement strand
CTCACCCCATAATCCCCTAAAGGGCATCTTTAGCGCGGGCTGAAGTGCTCCCTTCAGGAAGTTAGAGGGCAAGAATGGAAATGTTGGTCAGCAATTGGTATCATGACGGACAATCGTTTTACGAATAATAGAACGCTAACTAAGCTGAATAGTTATGTCTATTTCGTACAAATGAAGATATTTGTCATATGAAACAAGTAAAAACAAGCTTACTGGTTCTAGCAGCTGGTATGGGAAGCAGATATGGTGGTTTGAAGCAGATGGATGCTTTTGGACCTAATGGAGAGACGATAATTGACTACTCTATATACGATGCCAAAAAAGCAGGTTTTGATGAAGTCGTTTTTGTCGTCAGACGCCACTTTAGAAAGAAATTCGAATCTTACTTCCGTAAACGTATAGGTGATCATATTTCTATGTCTTTTGTGGAACAAGAGCTGTACAAATTACCTAACGGTAGTAGATACATAGCTGAAAGAGAGAAGCCTTGGGGAACAGCCCATGCAGTCCTTATGGGAGAAGAGGTTATAGACGGTCCTTTTGCAGTAATTAATGCAGATGATTATTATGGTCCTGAGTCGTATGTCACGCTTATGAATTACTTCCAGCAGTCTACGGATCAGGATCAGTTTGCGGTCGTTGCCTACCTCTTAGAGAATACCTTGTCTGCCTATGGAACGGTTAATCGAGGTATCTGTTTCCAGGATAAGCAAGGCTTCCTGACTGACATCCAAGAGACGCTTAAGATAGCTAAGGATAAGCAAGGAAAAATAACTTATCCCAAGGGCGATGGGGTAGGTGTCTTGACGCCAAGAACTTTGGTGAGTATGAATATGTTTGGATTCTTTCCCAGCTATTTCAAGAAAACAACTAAGCAGTTAATCGATTTTCTAAAAGCAGATGGCCTAGAATTACGATCTGAATTTTTCATTCCTTTCACCTTAGATAATATGATTAATAGTAAAGAGGCGAAAGTCAAAGTATTAACATCAAACGCAAGTTGGTTCGGCGTGACCTATAAAAATGATAAGCCTGAAGTCGTCAGACGTATTAAGAAGCTTATACAGACTGGTGTCTATCCTAGAAAATTGTGGACATAGATAGGTGGATTATTGACAGTCTAAGTAAGCTTGTGATATCGGGTCATTATTAGGAAAGCACATTCCTGAAAGAATAGTTTGAGGTTGGTATCTCGTCATATCAGGATCTCGTAGGCTGTTCTCTAAGAATAATCTAAGTTGTTCTTTTTCGATATCTGTGAGACCAAGAGGAATAAACTTAGCTGACATCTGAGAGTCACTAACCCTTTCATTTTCAGCTACAGCTTTGTCCTTGTAGTCGATTACGTCACGTATTGTCGTAGCGCTAGATCCATGGAAGAAGAAGTCCGAATCACAGATGTTATAGAGACCAGGTACTTTGAATTGGTAGAGATCATCCTTGTCTAAAGTGAATCCAGCACGGCCTAGGTTCCTTCTCGCTAGAGGGTTATCCGCTTTGACAGATTGAGGATGTTGGTCCATATCATTGACACCTAAGGCATGGAATTCTCCAGATCCTAGATTCTGATTGTAATGACATCTATTACAATTGGCTTTACCGAAGAATAATAGGGCGCCTTCTTTCTCATCTTGTGTCATAGCGTGAGAATCTCCTTTGAGCCAATCCTGAAACGGTGCTCTATTTGAAATCACTGTTCTGAGATAGGCGGAAATCGCTAATGAAGCAATATTAAGCGAATAACGATTCGCTGGATCATATTCTGGAAAGGATTCATCGAATAGCTTGAGATAGCCATATTTTTCTATAAGTGCTTTGTTTACTTTGAACCTATGGGTTTTCATCCCTTGGAAGTTCTGGGTTTCTAAGCCCTCGAAACCCCATGAATTCCGACCTGTATCCGTTCGTTCGTTCCATACGTGTTCGGTTCCGATATTTGCTCCTGTAGACCCAAACTGACCATTCCAGGCGGTATTCTTGACAAAAGCGACATTGATGAGATTAAGTGGACGAGCCTCCTGTACGTCTAATTCATCTTCGTTGTAATCAGGATTCATTTCACGGTGGTCACCGAATCCCATACCACCATCAGCAATGCCTTGGACGTTATCTGGTCTAAAACCTTTCTCTGGTATATGGCATGAAGCACAAGAATAGGTCTGCCGACTGCTGTTATGTTCGGAGTCCATGGCAAATCCAGTCTCAAAGAATAGAAACTTACCTAATTGTACTTTAGCTTGTGTGAGGCGATTCTTGGGGTCTTGAGGAATGTCTTCGAGGTTCCGTTCATCAGGCAGGACATAGAAGTCCGCGCCGCCATCTCCTGGTGCATATTTGGAAATCGCTTCGGAAAGCCTATAATCAAGTTTTGCAGAGTTATCTACTCTGTCTTCAGTACATCCAGCTGCTAAAAAAAGCAGCAGTATGACCAATGAGGTCAATATGCCAAATTCTAACTTTTTCATTCTCAGGTTTCTAGTCGTATTAAAGTCCCCTCTAATACGTCTTAGAAATGCCAAATTTTATGCCAAAAACTTATTTATAACTCCAAAAATGCCTCAATTATGCTATTATATATGCCAGAACTGTCGGATCTAAAGTGGCATTGAGGATTTAAGGTACTAAACAGCAAAAATGAACTAAAGTCACCAGATTCTGCATAGCATTTTATGTTGTTAGTCACCTGTTTGTCACTAACAAAAGTTAAATCACACAAATGGGCTTCTGGGGTCTCGATATAATCATCTACAAGCTCTTTACCATTCATAGCGCTGAGCTTAGCTAAATATTGGCTAACTGAAGTCGAGTCTACCAATCGATTGGCCTCATCTCTCCAATTATTTTCTAAGTCTCGCGAGATGGACTTATTATGGCCAGCAGAGGTATACTCGATTTTATCGATGTTTTCTTTGTCGAAGGACCTAAACAGTTGCTTATCTCTGAAATCATCCACTTTTTTATCCAAACTCATACTTAGAAAACCATCCACTGAATAGATGTCGATTTCGTCTACTTTTCTCATATAAGTTGTCGCTGAACGGGTTGTCTGATCGAAATTAAATCTGCCAATCAGGAAGGCATCTACTTTTTGTTCGCCAGAATAGACTTCTAGCCTTTTCGCAGTATTTTCATCTAATTCATAATCAGCCCAGTGCTCTTTAGATTTAGATATAAGTCTTTTGGTCTTTATTTCAGTCAGGATCCGCATCATATTGCTAACAGCAGCGGATGTTGCCGGGTGTGTCATATTGTCTTTAGATACAGTCCAAGTTGATCCAGATTTTAACAGCTCTATCGGACTGCCATTAGACCCTTCGGGATATAGGTGCATTCTATCGACGATGGCTGTGTCTATCTCCACTAGAGTTGCTCTGAAACTCCGTACTTCAGGTTTAGAGACAGTTTTTTTCCCTAGATATAGACCTACTAAGCCAAAGAAAATCAATGCCAAGATTTTATTATTGAATTTCATCTTTATCGGATTTAGTGCAATTCATATTTTTCTGTCATCCTTTTAATTCTTAGGTTTCTTCTTCTCTGATTCCTAAAGAGTCCTAGACCCATAACCATAGCAATAGGTAATAGAAAGTTGACCCACTTAAGCATGTTTTTCTTACTATCTTCCATCTCTTCTATAGGCCGAGAAGCCACACCCTTAGTCCGCAAATCGATTAGACCTGTATCATCGGATAACCAATCGATACTATTCACCAGGAGGCTAAAGTTATCGGCATTACTACGACTATTTCTACCCTGGGAGATGGCGAAATCCGCATCGCCAAAGAGTATTATTCTGCCACTTGCATCCGTATCAATATCAGCACCTTCGAATAGCGCGCCGATCGTCTGAGGGCCTGCAGGGAAATCTGATTTTCGCCATTTCTTTTGTATGTCAAAGCTG
>CALEAC010000219.1 GCA_937944095.1 uncultured Saprospiraceae bacterium | reverse complement strand
ATTACATCGACCAGCATAAGGAGCTATTGCGAAGCGCATTCATCTTTTCAGGATACTTACTTGGAAGAAGTCGCTCTATACACCCAGTCCGTTATCGGAAAGGAAAAAATGCTCTCAGGACAGTACCTAGGCCAATTCCTGAAAATGATGACCATGACTCTTAATGCTAAGAAGGTGTTGGAAATCGGGACTTTTACGGGTTATGGCACGCTATGTATGAAGGCTGGGTTACCTGACGGCGGTGTGATACATACCATAGAACTGGACCCAGTCCACTATGAAGCGGCACAGAAACATCTTAGTGCAAATGGGCTCGGTCAGCAGGTCATCAGCCATCTAGGCGATGCGGCTGTGTTAATTTCTAAATTGGACCTAGTCTGGGACTTGGTATTTATCGATGCGGCTAAGCGGCAATATGTGAATTACTTTGATCTAATCCTCCCTAAGCTTAGGCCTGGTGGTGTCATTCTCGCAGACAATGTCTTATGGAAAGGAAAAATTCTAAACCCTGGAAATGACAAGTTATGTCAGGGACTCGATGCCTTTAATAAGAAGGTCCATCAGGACGAAAGAGTAGAAAATCTGATTCTGGCTATCGATGATGGCGTCCACTTTATTATCAAAAAATAATCAGAATAGGCGATAAGAATAAGGGATAACAAAAATGGATCAGAAAAGTGATATATAGCCAAAATGCGCTTTAGGCCTAGAGAAATCGAATGAATCACGTCCTTTTTGAGCTACAGCCACAGAAAAATTAAACATACCCACCTTCGTCTCTAAGACTAACCCCGCCCCTAAGCCTAGAGTCAAGACGCCTTCGTTGACCCCTTCTGATACTTCGTCTTGGATATAACCCAGCTCAAAGAAAGGCGCACTGAGATAAGAATTTTCTGAAAGTAGTAACCGACTATCTAAACCTAAGACGGCATAATAGGGCGTAAATATGGAGGCCTCATCAAAACCTCTGAGCAACTTATTTCCACCGATCTGAAACAACTCATTCCGGAATAAGCCTGCTGGAGAATATCGATATCCACCCCTGAACTGAGTGCCTATGGTACCTCGCCGTCCCACAGGAAAGAAATAAGCAAGATGACCTGTCGACTGTAACCTATACGAACTAAGCGTTAGTTCATCATAAAAATCTGGCCTGAACTCTACGACAACGGGGTCGACCAATATCTTCTTCTGACCACCTATGACACCTAGCTCTACAGAGAGACCCTTACGTGGATTGAATCGATGATCTAATCTGATCATGGAGCCACTTAACGACAAGCCAGTCTGGACCACGCTGACATCCCTTTCTTGTACTGACCGATTAGGATTAAGTACAGCTAAGGTGTCGATTGTAATTATCCGTGATGACTCATAATTCCAGGCCACTTTGACCTTATCCAGATTATTAACGAGATACTGGACACCTAGATCCATTTCCAAAGTCTGATAAGCCAAAGCATTCCTGAAAATATCCAGCTCTGTATCGATGGCAAATTTGGTGTCCAAGATATATGGATAATTAAATTTCAATTCTAGCCTTTGTTGCTCAGGTCTTAGCCTCTCAAATTCGAAATAGATATACTCGCCATAGCCTAGCTTATTAAGCATTTCGGCAGTCGCATCCATCGAAAGAAATAATTGTCTTCCAGCAATATTATTAGTAGGTATTACCCCGAAAATTAGATCAAACCTGCTGGTATTCTTACCCTTGGCATAGAGATTCAGAGACGCATAATCATAGATAAATGTCAGCGAAGGGTCTTGGGTGATTTGTAAAAAATTAAGCTGATCCATCTTACGTCTGACTGAGGTAATCTTACTATGGTCGTAATAACCTCCCTTATATATATCGAGGTAATTCTTCAGATAACCTTGCCTCAACTTCAGGTTGCCATGGATAATAATGGAGTCCATGGTGATCAGTCTATCCTCATCTATCTCCAGATAACCCGATACACGGCCACTATCTAGCTCTATGTCTGATAATCTAATCCGAGCAAAGGGATAACCCTTCGAAGCATAATAAGTAGCTAAGCGCTCTCTGAGTGTTATATACTCCAGGGTATTTCTTGGAGATCTCAAGTCTAGTCTTTTCAGCAAATCTTTGCTCAGAGAATCGAGACTAAGTCTATCATAATTATACTCAGGGCCGACATGTATATATGCTGTAAAGCCACCTGTCTCTTCATCAAAGCTCAGAGAATCCAAACCTGCTTCTAACCGATCCTGAGTCACTAATTCACTCAGATAGCCATTAATACTCTGCTGCACAGGTAATTCTGGATTTATGATAGGAATAGAATCAGGTAACCGAAAGTTGGACTCACAAGTCTGTATCACAGCTATAGAAGGAGACTGAGCGGTCACAGTAGCCCAGTAGCCATAGCAGAGGAATAAAATGCAGATTGTCCTTTTGACGATCAATTAGGGTAATTTTGTTTCCCAAAGATAAGGTCATTGGCAGGTATATATCTACATGTTCCGTTTTGCAAGAAAGCTTGTCACTATTGTAATTTCCATTTTTCGACGAGCCTAGCTATGAGATCAGAGATGGTTTCAGCTATGATTACCGAATTAGAGCTGCAAAAGGCCTATCTAGAACAAGCCGCCATAGAGACTATTTACTTCGGTGGTGGCACCCCATCATTACTTACCTCGAATGAACTAGGTCGCCTTTTGGATTGTATCCATAAGCAGTATAAAATCGACTCTCAGGTAGAACTGACGCTAGAGGCCAACCCAGACGACCTGACTAAGGAAAAGCTACTAGAGTGCCATTCCCTAGGAATCAATCGGCTCAGCATCGGTGTCCAATCATTTCATAATACCGACCTAGAGTGGATGAATCGATCGCATGATGCCCGTCAGGCCAAAGCTTGCATAGCATCTGCCTACTCAGTTGGTATAGACAACTTATCCATTGATCTAATCTTTGGTAACCCCACGACCTCTCGTGATATGTGGGAGACCAACCTACTCACCGCTATAGAGATGGATATCAAGCATCTATCATGCTATGGTCTCACTGTCGAACCCCAGACTGCCCTAAAAAAAATGATCGACCTCGGTAAAGTAACAGCACCAGATGAGAAAGAGAATCTAGCCCATTTCACTAAGACGATGGAACTGCTGTCCGAACGAGGATACGAGCATTATGAAATTTCTAATTATGCGAAAGACAGTGCCTATTCTAGACACAATACAAACTATTGGAAGAAGGTCCCCTATTTAGGAATCGGGCCCTCGGCACATTCGTTTAATGGACTGTCTAGACAATGGAACCTTGCACATAATAAGAAATATATGGATGCACTGAGCAATGAGGAACTTTGTTACGAACAAGAATCATTATCACCCTGTGACAAACTGAATGAATACCTGCTAACTGGCCTTAGGACCAAATGGGGTTGTTCTCACCTACAGCTAAGAGAGCTGTGCCCCGCTGTATTCTCAGAACTTCTAGAAAATCTAACTACAGCTATGAGAAATGGGACTATCGTATCCATAGATAATAATTACTACCTCAGCCCAGAAGGAAAATTGATTGCCGATTCAGTTATAAGCGACCTATTTATTACTGATGCAGCCTAATCCGAATAGCATACTCTATAAGCACATTCTCATACCTAGGGAGAAAGCTTATGGCTTCCGACAACCAATCACCTTATTATTAGCCTTAGTCTCAGGCGTAGATCAGGAGCTCATCCATAATTCCAAAGTGTATTCCAGAACGCCCTCTAGATACTTGCCCTGGTATCCTGCTGCTAAAGGTGGCGGTGCGATCACACTTGGCACTGCCTCATGGCAAAGTATCACATTTACCGAGAATTTCTTTGCAGATGATATAGAGCTATATGGTCGCAGTGCTTACGCCAATAACTTACATGTGTGGCTTAGACTGTCAGCACATGAAGTTGGACATTTGGCTCATGCACAGAAATATAATTCTCTAATTGTATACTTACTTGTATTTGCCTATCAGTATCTACGTTATGGACATGATGCCGCACCACTTGAGAAGGAAGCAGACAGCGGTGCGATAAACTTTTCTAAATTCAACAGTTTTCTCAGACAACAATATGACTCGAATCCACTACAGGAGCTATTGTTAGCTGATATAACTGATAAGGAGAAGTGTGTTCAGATATCCACCTTGTGGAACAAGTATCTGACTTGTCAGGATTCTAGAATGGATTCAGAATCACTTTCATAGTGGCTGTCGCCCAAAAATGATATGCGTGTTGTGGATTATTGAATTCTGCCGTTCTTACATTGACAGCAGCCATGAATTCCAGCCTCCTAAGTAATTGCAATTTACCGCCTACATAGCCTTCCATGACCACTTTGCGGATGTCTCCGAATGCCAAGAAATTTCGGTCCGACCAGTCTTGCACCCCACTTAGATGCGCATTATAGAGCACTAATCTAGCCGTACCACCGACTAAGAAAGTCAGTGCTACATTCTTCTTAGCGACTGACATAACTGGCACTCTAGATGCATCTGTATACCCTATCACGTCTAGGAACTTGTCCCCCTTCATTCGCTTACCGAAATCAAAACCGACTCCCAGATTAGTATAATAGCCTAGGTTTATTTCTGGCCTGAACTGAAATTGGAACAACCTTAAGAATCGCGCTAAGACGATGTCTGATGATAAACTATACAAAGGCAATGGAATACCTGTTGGCATGACCTCACCGGTCGGATAATCTTTTGACTGATCTCTTTTCCATATGGTCGGCTCAGGACGTGAAGTGCCGAAAGCATCTCGACTATAATAGAACCGCTGTATCTTATCTACGATACCTGATCCAGCTATACCAAATGAGAAAGACGAATTCACTGCTATATATACTTGCCTCGCAGACTTAGAATATAACTTATTACCTTCTAGGCGTCTAGACGACCTGAATCCGGTAAAAGAAGAGAAGGGCCTATCATTAGCAAATGTATAGCCCTGAGTCCGCTCAAACAGGTATGAGTCTGTTATATCAGAGATAAAGGAAGCTGTGTAACCTGTGACTAGAAAGGAAAATGCATGCTTCTTCTTGTCCAATCGGAAACCTGTTTCTTCCAGAAAAGGGGTAATAATAAAATTATCAATCGCGGCTCTCACATAAGGCAAGCCTAAGTAACTACTATTCATCTCCTCTCCAAACAGCGTGATGCCTAAAGCGTAGTTATAGTTACGATTCGCCATCAGACCTGTGCGAGCGAAATCAGCATAGTGGTCCATATCCTGACTAACCATAAAGCCTGTCACTGGCTGCTCGTCCTGAGCTATTGCACTAACAGCAATTAATATAAAAACAACACCTTGGGACAATATGGAACAGATTCTAGACATGCTACAAATCTAGATATCTTATCTCACAGATGAAACATTATTCTAATATGTTATACCTTCGTTTTTATATGCCAGACTATATAAAAACCTTCTACTTGGCTGCTATCCTTATGAGCTTAGCGACAAGTATACAGGCCCAAGCCTTCGAATATGTACCTGTAGAATATGGTCCTAAGCGCTCGGTTGGGCTCTCTATTTTCGGTGAAGGCTTAGCTGGCATTGTAGTCAAAATCGTCCAACCCAATCAAAACCAATGGGAGATTATCGGTTCTTTTGCGATGGCCGCGCAAATCCTTCTAGACTCTAACGATGACATAGAATCAGTCAATCTCTATAATGGCGTTAGTCTCCTCGGTGGTTATAACCTCATGACAGGGTCTCGATACAAGTCCAAAAAAGACAAAGTCATCAAGAATTACATTGGTCTCAAAACAGGTGTTGTAAATCTTTCTACTCTAGATTATAGAGCAGGTGTGCACTGGCATAGAGAAGCATTCAGAGCTAAGGACTTTGCATACTCCAGAGGCTTAGACCTAGGACTAATGTATTACACAGATGATGATAATATTATCCAAGGTGACCAGATGGTCAAATTATATTTACGATTAGAATGGAATTGGTTTAGGTAGCTATGGTCTAGCTCCCACCTCATTAAAACAATCATGGACAATTTTTTTTCTAAGCTAAAAGTTCTAGAATTATCTTCTGTACTCGCAGGACCTGCAGTCGGTATGTTCTTTGCCGAACTCGGTGCTCAGGTAACCAAGATCGAGAACAAGACCACAGGTGGCGATGTCACTCGCTCATGGAAAATGGCTGGTGAGGTTAATGAACGCAATTTATCCGCATATTATCATACAGTCAACTGGAATAAAGAAACACGCTTTCTTGACCTTGCTAACAAGACAAATAGAGACCTACTAGATAAACTTCTGGCAGTAACAGATATCCTTATCAGTAATTTTAAGCCTGGGTCTGCTGAGAAGCTTAAGCTTGACTACCCTAGTCTGAAAACTCAATTTCCCCAGCTAATACTAGGAACCATATCCGCGTATGGAGAAAAAGACCCAAGACCTGGCTTCGATGCACTGCTGCAAGCAGAGACAGGTTGGATGCATATGAATGGTCAGGCAGACGGACCGCCAACAAAAATGCCCGTTGCCCTTATCGACTTACTCGCCGCCCACCAGCTCAAAGAAGGCCTCTTAGTGGCCTTACTAGAAAGGCAACAACGACAGACTGGTTGTCACGTTTCCGTTTCTCTATATGACACAGCTATCGCCTCTCTTGCAAATCAGGCAAGTACCTATCTGAATCTAGGTCAGATACCACAGCGAAAAGGATCACAACATCCTAATATCGCTCCATATGGAGAAATCTTCTACACCAGAGATTCTACACCAATTATATTAGCTGTCGGAACAGATAAGCAATTCACCGCTTTATGTCAGATACTAGAACTAAGCGAACTCTTAGATAACCCTAGCTTCCTAACTAATCACACCAGGGTCGAAAACAGAACAGCGCTATATAATAAACTCTCCAGCGCTATCAGTGCCCAATTATCGACCACTCTAATCGCAGCCTGCAATAAGGCGCAAGTCCCTGTCGGGGAAATTAAGGACCTATCGCAAGTCTTCTCAGAGCCTGACGCGCACAGACTCATCTTAGAACAAGATGAAGGAAACGGCCAGATCAGCAAACGCGTAAAAACCAAAGTTTTTAAAATAAGCTATTAGCGCTTCAGCACAATTTGGCTATTTTCATTGCTCAACTAGAAAAATGAAAAAATCCTTACTACTCTTAATGTTACTCTTCACTGCCACCTTTGCCTTCACACAAGAAGAAAAGAAGGAAGAAGACAAACCCAAAACGATTGCCGATATCATCACAGACAAGGCAGTCAGCTCAGATGGCCTATTCAAGACGCACACCGTCGGCTCTGATCATTACTTCGAATTACCTAATGACATCCTAGACAAAGAAATCCTCATTGTATCTCGAATATCGGGCTTCGTCAAAAATCTTAATTTCGGTGGCGCAGGTGTCAAGTCCAAGCCACAGCAAGTTATCAGATGGCAAAAGATTGGTGAAAAAATCGTGTTACGCTCTGTTTCCTACAACAGTGTCGCCAGCTTCGAGGATCCGATATACAAGTCCGTGGTCAACAATAACTTCGAACCGATTATTATGACTTTCGAACTAGCAGCCACGGACCCCAATAGCTCATTAATCAAAGTCAATCCACTATTCACTAAGGACATTCCGATGATCAGCGCAGTCAGCTCAGAACAAAAAGAGCGCTTCGGCATCAAAGGCCTCGACTCAGAAAGGAGCATGATCACTTCCATGAAAAGCTACCCCACCAATGTCGAAGTGAGACATATACTCACCTACAATGGTGGTGACAAACTACCAGATAATCAGATCACTGGAACGATGTCTGTAGAGATGAATCAGTCATTTATCGTTTTGCCAGAAGAACCTATGGAACCAAGATACTATGATGATCGTGTCGGTTATTTCTCTATCTCACAAACGAACTACAGTTTAGATGATCAGCGCACTGAGAAAGAAAGATTTATAACTCGATGGCGATTAGAGCCTTCTGACCCTGAGGCTTACGCGAAAGGTGAACTCGTCGAACCAGTGAAACCTATCGTCTACTATATCGATCCTGCAACACCAGACAAGTGGAAGCCTTATCTCATGCAGGGTGTCAATGACTGGCAATCTGCCTTCGAAAAAGCAGGTTTCAAAAATGCAATCTATGCGAAGGAGGCACCGACACCAGAAGAAGACCCCGATTGGTCACCAGAAGATACACGTTACTCCGTCATCAGATATGTCAGTACAGATATACAAAATGCCATGGGACCCCATGTGCATGACCCCAGGACGGGCGAGATTCTAGAATCTGATATTATCTGGTATCACAATGTCATGAAATTACTCAGGAACTGGTTCTTTATTCAGACAGCTGCAATCAACCCAGAAGCACGTGGCGTGAACTTCAAAGAAGAAACGATGGGCAGGCTGATCAGATTCGTTGCCGCACATGAAGTCGGTCACACACTAGGACTACCACATAACATGGGCGCGAGTGTGGCCTATCCTGTGGATTCGCTTCGTTCAGTTCAGTTCACTCAGAAGATGGGAACGGCGCCAAGCATCATGGATTACGCTCGGTTTAATTATGTTGCCCAGCCAGAAGATGGCGACGTCGGACTGATGCCTAACATCGGCACCTATGATGATTGGTCTATTTATTATGGCTACAAACTTATTCCAGAAGCTACATCGAAAGAAGAAGAAAGACCAATTCTCAACAGATGGGTCAAAGAACACTCAGGTGACCCTCTATATAGATATGGCCGCCAACGTGGTCTTCCTCTCGATCCGACCGCTCAGACAGAAGATATAGGAGATGATGCAATGCGTGCCAGCGAATACGGTATCAAAAATCTGAAACGCATCGTACCTCATATCGGTGAGTGGACCTATGAAGAAGGTCAAGACTTCGAAGAAACAAAAGACCTCTACAATCAAGTCTTCAATCAATTCAGACGATATATGGGTCATGTCGTCGCGAATATCGGCGGCGTCATAGAAATCAGCAAGACACATGACCAGGATGAAGCCACTTATACTCATGTTTCTAGAGCAAAACAACAAAGAGCTATCGCCTTTCTAAATAAGCAGCTATTCACGACACCTCATTGGTTAGCGAATGTCAGCTTGACCAGAAATTTCGAAGAAGACGGTATTATAGATCGTGTCCAGACAATACAATCTAATGTACTGAACCAGCTATTCAATACGGATAGGCTGAAAAGAATGACAGAAAACGAGAGTGTCAATTCCAGCAACGCCTACTCTGTACATGAATTATTCACTGATACAGAAAATCATGTCTTTAAGGGCTTAGGTAAGAGTATGGATAATGACCCCTACCGTCGTAATCTCCAGAGAGTCTATATCGAAAAAATGAAAGAAATATTAAGTTCAGAGGAGAAAGAAGTATTGATCAGCGATATCCAAGCAGCTGCTAGAGGGTCACTCTTATCGATCTATAAACAAGTCAAGAAGGCTAAGAATACAAAGTCTATTTCTGGTAGACACCAATTGGATCTGAGAAGCAGAATCAAATCTATCCTTGAGATGAAGAAATAAGCACATATAAGAAGGGGCCTTCGATTAATGAAAGCCCCTTTTTATTTATAATAACTTAAATCTTCTATTTCATAAACTCGATACTCGTCTTGATGAATTCTGTCATGTCTTCACCTTTGAGCATATTCTGATTTAGCCTAGCAAGATTGTACAGGTACTTAGCGAAGTGCCCTTTCTTCTCATTGCTAATCTTACTAAGTAATTTTTCTGAAATCAGTGGATGATTGGTATTGATCACGACGTTATGCATATCTGGCATCTCGCCCATACCCATCCCTTGCATCTGTTGCATCTCTTTCATACGACGCATGAACTCTGGTCGGGTAATCAGCACTGGACTATCTTCTGGAGAAAGTGGCCTTAATTCTATATGTCCACCTTTCATATCCCCTAGAGAATCAGTGAATATTGTCTTGACTTTCTCTTCCTCTTTCTCGGAGAGGACAGACGCTTTCTCCTCATCTTTCTGGACCAACTTATCAGCAGTATCAGAATCTACTCTAACAAAAGTAATATCACTTTTCTTAGACTCCATGTGCTGCATGAAGTGATTGTCGATTACATTATTCATCAGCAAGACCTCATAGCCATAGGCTTTGGCAGATTCTATATAACTATGTTGTTCTTTGGCATTATTAGCGTAGATCAAAACAATTCGCTCATTTTTATCTTTCTGAGTGGCTTTGACTTTTTCGATATGCTCATCGAATAGGGCGAAGTCACCGTCACTATTTTTGACGAGACAGAAGGCATCTGCTTTATCATAGAACTTCTGATCGGAGAGCATGCCGTATTTGACAAAAGTCCCGACATCATCCCAATTTTTTTCGAAGCTTTCTTTGTCTTTCTTGTATAGCGACTTTAATTTATCGGCCACCTTCTTCGTGATATAAGAAGTGATCTTTCTGACATTGGAATCACTCTGCAAGTAAGACCTAGACACATTCAGTGGAATATCTGGGGAATCGATAACACCATGCAGCAACAATAAGAATTCAGGTACAATCTCCTTGACATCATCTGTGACATACACTTGATTGCTATACAGTTGAATTTTGTTTTTCTGGACTTCCATAGAGTTATTCAGCTTAGGGAAATAGAGGACCCCTGTCAGACTAAATGGAAAATCGATATTGAGATGTATCCAGAATAAGGGCTCTTGGCTCATCGGATATAACTCTCGGTAGAAAGCTTTGTAATCTTCTGCTTTGAGTTTGTTAGGCTTCTTCTTCCAGAGTGGATTCGTGTTATTCACGATATTATCCTCTACAACTTCTTTGGATTTTCGGTCTTCGCCCTCGCCTTCCCACTCAGTACGCGTCTTAGTGCCAAAGCGAATCGGGAAAGGTAGGAACTTAGAGTACTTGTCTAGCAATTGCTGTATTCTACTTTTCAGTAGGAATTCTTTACTATCGTCAGAGACGTGCAGGACGATATCTGTGCCGCGGAAATCCCTGTCACCATCTGATAACTGAAACTTTGGATCACCTTTACATGACCACTTGACTGCTTTAGCTGATTTCTTGTGGGACTTAGAGATCACATCGACTTTGTCGGCGACCATAAAGGCTGAGTAGAACCCGAGACCGAAATGACCAATGATATTGGCTTCGTCCTTATACTTCTTAAGGAAACTGTCTGCTGATGAGAAGGCCACTTCATTAAGGTACTTTTTGACCTCTGCTTCTGACATCCCGATACCTCTATCCCTAATAGTGAGCGTTTTAGCCTTTTCGTCTAGTATGATATCGACGGTCAGATCACCTAGTTCACCTTTGTACTCCCCCTTAGAAGCCAGCGTACTGATCTTGGTTGTCGCATCGATTGCATTAGATATGAGCTCTCTTAGGAAGATTTCCTGATCCGAATAGAGGAATTTTTTTATGATCGGGAATATATTATCCGCCGTTACTGAGATATTACCTTTCTCCATGTCTGCTTAGAAAATTTGGATTTCAATTAATTTATTTAGAACACTCAACTATAGTCAAAACCGATGCCAGCACGTGTTTTGTGCCAAAATGACTGTGTTTCCTGACTACTTGATGCAAAAATGGCATTCTTCTACCGTAAGTGCATGGATATAAGTCCTATCTTGCTTGCGTGAAGCATCTTCATCTTGCCCAATTTATCAGTTTTCTCAGAGTGATCTTTACGCCACTTACCTTGGTGTATCTATCTGACTGGGAACATAAGACAATATTCCTGCTGGTGACTGTGATCGTTGCTGGGTTGACTGATTTCTTTGATGGTTATGTCGCTAGACTAGAAAAAAAGACCAGTTATCTCGGTGCGATACATGATTTTACGGCAGATAAGTTGTTTGTCCTCTCTGCACTTCTCGTCTTTACCGCAGCAGGTAAGATTCCTTGTTGGGTCACTTTCGTTATATTGTATAGGGACATCTTCGTGATGGGCATGCGCATCTACACGAGTTATAGCCGAGTCGAGATCAAGGCCAGCCCTATAGGTAAATTCAAGACTGCCATCCTTTTCGGTGGTTTTATACTACTCCTGCTCGGCATAGAGCAATATATGCTTGTCATCTACTTTTCGATGATTCTTACAGTTATATCCTTCGTCGACTATTTCTGGAAATTCAGGACAGTCGTTATCAACGAAGATTAAGTAATCAGTATTATTCTATAAAATCTGTAGGACGCCTATACTTTGAGCCTTAACGCCTCGTTTTAATAACGTAGCCGCTTTTGTTAAAGAAGTCTATTTGTGACTGCTATATGTCTTATAAAATCATTAAGATATCGATTATTCTGTGTCAGATATCTCTATTTGTCTTAACTTCCGTAAAGTAAAAATCTAATCATTATGAAGAAAATTGCCTTATTAATCCTACCAATGGTCTTACTCTTGGTCTCTTGTGGTAAAGACCTAGACCAATGTAAGAACACGATTAGTTATACGAAAGCAACTGCGATCTATGACAATCTAGAATCACTACGAGCAACACCACTAATCGAATCAGCTCGACAAATCGAAAATGCTGGAAAAATTTATGTCGGCGAAGACGTCCTCTTGATAGGTGAAGAAGGAAAAGGGATTCATGTCTTTGATAACAGAACAAAGAGTAGTCCATCTAACACCATCTTTCTTAACATACCTCATAACAAGGAGTTCTTTGTAGAAGGAACGATAATCTATGCAGAGTCACATTACGACTTTGTATCTATAGATATCTCTGATGTAACTGCACCTAGATTAACGAGCAGAGCAGAAAACATTATCCTTACTGATCTCACAGATGCTAATGATAGAGTCTTAGTCGGATTCACTTACGAAGACGTCACAGAAACAATAGATTGTGATACAGAGATTATAGCAAATGACATCAATTTCTTTGACTGGAATAATAACTTGATACCAGCATCCACTGTGCCTTCTTCATTTGCAGGCAGTAGTGCTGGGACTATAGGCACAGTTAATAGAATTGCTGTAGCTGGTACTTCCGTATTTATGGTCAGTAACCGAGATCTATACGTATTCAATGATTTCAATGGTCTAGAATTACTGACAGCTGAAAGAGGTTTTGATTGGGGTATGGAAACGGTCTATCACAGTGACGGACAGCTATTCATAGGAAAAACGAACGGTATGACAATCGTAGATATTTCTGATGTTTCAGCTCCTCAAAGAATAAGAGAATATAATCACCCAGAATCTTGTGATCCTGTATTGCCTCATGAGACAGTAGCATATGTTACACTCAGATCAGAAGGCAGTTGCCCAGGAGACCTGGACGTACTAGACGTTGTTGATCTTACTGGCAGTGGCAACAACTTTTCGCTTAACGAATTACAACAGATTCCAATGGACAGCCCATATGGCATGACCATTTCTGAGAACTTTCTATTTGTTGGTGAGGGGACTAATGGCTTGAAAATGTTTGACATCACTGATCCACAAGCACCAGTTCTAGTCGCAACTAATCGAGAGGTAGAAGCTTATGATGTCATCTTGCATCCAACAGAAAATATCATCCTGATTGCAGGACCTAATGGTCTAGAACAGTATGAAGATAATGGTTCACTTGACTTAAGCTTTTTGAGTTCAGTATCGTACTAAGATAATGAATCTAAGAATTATCATATTTCTGCTGCCTCTACTTCTAGGGGCAGCAGTTTTTTCCTCCACTGCACAGAACAGTAATCAGGACCTACCATACGATGCACATATCCATCTAGAGAACCTGCCAGTTATTGCTGCAAAGGTTATCGCAGATAACAATGATTATGTGACTGTTATAGATATGTTGGGTGATACATTCAGATTAGATTATGACCAGATAACCAAAATCCGAAAACAATCTATTCTCACTTTCCCTCATGGCGCTACAATCAGTAAGAACTCTAGTAGAAAGTGGAGACACTACCTAGGCGGCAGTCGATTACTACCAAGAGAGGCTTTTGTATACCTGAGAGGTGGCACCGTAATTAATGGAACCATCATCAGTGGAGAACATCACTTCTTAACGATTATCGATGAAAACGATATGAAAATAGAAGTGGATCCCTCAACCATCCGTCGGATACAAACGAAAAGAAAAGGACTTACCTACTACAAGAAACAACGTGGCCACTATAATTCAGGTTACTTCATTACCTACCTGTCAGGCAACAATATATCCAACCAAAATTATTCTTTAATAAGAGCACTAATGCTTGGCAGACGCCATAATAATCGACTGTCATATGGTGCAGGTCTAGGCCTTAATATTCTTGGACTAAGTCTTAATAACATTCTTCGTGAGGAGTTTGTATTCCTTAGCCCTTTTATCTACGGAAGATATAATCTAACCACTGGTAATAAGCGATTTTTTACGTCTGCTAAGGTAGGATATGGCTTAGCGCCAAACTTAGGAATCGACCAGAACCTCTCCAATAACTATAATGCGTCATTCAACTTTATGCCAAGTATCGGAATGACTTTCGCTGCGAAGAGGAGTCTTCGTTTTGTAGTAGAATATGGTCTCAATTTCCAAAAGGTGAGTGGCTCATATGATCGCGCTACTTGGTTTGGAAATGGTACCCGTGTCACTGGTTCTTATGAGAGTCTTCTCATCCGACCTATGCTCAAATTAGGCATCGAGTTCAAATAAGTAGCTATACCTACTGACAAATGGCTACCTCATTATCGCCTCTACTTCCAAGTCATATAATACCTCTATTAGCTCTACTGCTTCAGTAACAACTATGACAACATACCATGCTGTTATAACACCTCAGTTATCAGCAAATAGCCTTTCGTAAATTGTGATTCTGTCTGGTAATGAGCAGTGCCTCTATTGTTTCACCAGCAGAGTGACACAACAATTTTTGCTTGCGTTGGCATTCCGAGGACTATAATATCCAAAGGTCTTCATTCATATTTGTAGAAAAAAAACTAATGTAGAGGAAACGTTTTGTGCTTTGAGGAGATATATAAGTAGAAGCACACAGAAAAGATCTGAGACTTCTAATCCATTAGTAAAACTTCCTTAAATCATTATTTATGCTCAAGACAACAATCATGTTGGCTATAGCCACGCTTATGTCTATAAGCCAACTATTTGCCACAGCAACAGACAACAATCCCGGCAAAGACGCCAAGGTCATCAAGCGAATCCCTGATTGTACCCTACAAATAACCGTTGATCAAGAAAAAGATCTCCTGAAAGTCAAACTGACGGGCGTAGCCAACCAACTACTAAACTGGTATATTTTCCAACCAAAAGAAAAAGCGAGTAATCATATTTCGACCTCTTCTAAGATTGATGAAATTAAAATCGAATCACTGAAAGCAGGGCAGTATATCCTTATGATCAAAGATGAAAAAGGACAAGCCCTATTCAGGTCTTTCGTAAAGAAATAGTATCACACTTAGTTAATTTTTCTTGAGTATCAAGGATGCCCGCCTTGGTACTCATTTTTTGTTACTCCTATGCACCTTAGAATCTTTAATATCATTACTTAACAATGAAATTATTGTGAAGTGAGGTTGACAATGAATGTGTTGTTAAGAATTCTATAAGAGATGATCCTACACCACCATCGTCTTCCATGTCCCCCTTCTAAACAAATAGACTGAGATCATACTTGCCAGTGCATTACAAAGTACAATAGTTAGATATACACCTTTGGAACCATATCCCAATTTCAAGGCTAACAGATAGGCGACTGGAATCTGAATTAGCCACATGACCACAAAACTGATAACTGTTGGTGTATAGGTGTCCCCGGCACCATTGAAAGCTTGGTTAATCGTCATCTGGTAGGCGAAGAATACATACCCGAAACTCAAGATGACAAGACATAAGGTCGCCTCAGCAATGACAGCCGGATCAGCAGTAAACAGGGAGACAATAGGATGAGAAAAGAAGATAAAAATCCCCGATACGATTAGCAAAAAGAGGGCATTATACTTACTGGCCATCCATACCGTGCGCTCCGCCCTATCGGGTTGTTTGGCGCCTAGATTCTGACCAACTAAGGTGGCAGTTGCCATTGCCAATCCCCAAGAAGGCAAAATAGAGAAGATTATGATCCGAAGACCAATTGTATATCCTGCTAAGACAGAACTGCCAAACTCAGCTAGAATCTTAATCAGAAAAATCCAACTCGCAGTCGAGATCAAGAACTGACCCGCTCCCCCTGCTGCAACACGACCCATACGTTGCATAATCCCATAATGAGGTCTGAGGTATTCTTTATATACCTTGATGAGAGAACCTCCAGAGAAAAGCACATACAATTGATACATAACCCCTGACCCTCTACCTATACAAGTAGCCACCGCTGCGCCTGTCACACCCATCCCAGTAATCGGACCGATCCCAAATATAAATATCGGGTCTAGAATAATGTTCAGCCCATTAGACAGCCACAAAGTTCTCATAGCTATTGCTGGATTACCCGCCGCTCTGAAGATACCATTGAAAACAAAAAGCAACATTAGAATGAAATTCATCGAGAGAATGATCCTAGTATAAGTTTTTCCTTCTGCGACCAGATCTGCATCGGCACCCATCAATTGGAGGATCTCTTCCGCATAATGGAAGGCCAATACACCAGTAATCAGACTGACAACCACACCTAGAAAGACGGCTTGCACGGCAACCTTAGAAGCTTCTTTTGTGTTTTTCTCGCCGACGCGTCGTGAGACCATTGCTGTTGCAGCCATAGCAATACCGATAGCCACTGACTCCACCAGCATGAGCAAACCTTCGGTAATCCCTATCGTGGCGACTGCATTATTACTGACCTTAGCGACAAAAAACACATCGACGATTGCAAACAGTGATTCCATGATCATTTCGAGGATCATAGGAATCGATAACAGAAAGAGTGCCCGCTTAAGCGTGCCCTTGGTATAATCCATCTCTTCACCTTTGACAGCTTTAAAGAAGAGTTTTATCGTTTCTTGGAGGCGCATTAACTTAGGCTTACTATCTTGCAGTCAGATTGTTATATGTTAGTCACATCAGAAATATCACATAGATACTCGCAGGGGCAAAGTTTCTCTTTTCCTGATATAAACTGCAATCATGCTCAGACTTTATTAGTACTGGGGCAATCAGGCGTCGGCAAGACCACGTTGCTGCATATTCTAGCCGGCATTCTTCGGCCTAATAAGGGGTCTGTTTCCATAGATGGTCATGCCTTATATAGTGGCTCATCTGCAGATATGGATACTTTCCGAGGTCGTTACATTGGTCTTATCTTTCAGAAGCCCCATTTCGTCCAGTCTCTAACTGCCTTAGAGAATATAGAACTAGCAGCTCGACTAGCCGGACAACAACCTGATAAGCGTAACATAAAGTCCTTGCTCTCACAACTCAATATCTCTGAACAGGCCCACTCTAGGACCTATCGGATGAGTCAGGGTGAGCAGCAACGTCTTAGTATCGCGCGAGCCCTAATCAATAGCCCTAAGCTCATCCTAGCGGACGAACCGACCTCAGCACTAGACGATAAGAATTGTCACGAGGTCGTCCAACTCTTGCAACAACAAGCAGCAGCAGTCGGTGCAGCACTAGTGATAGTAACCCATGACAATAGACTGAAAGATATATTCACTGACCACGTCACCCTGAACTGATATGCATCTACTGAAACTGGCTTGGCGGAATATCACTCACGAACCTCTTACCCTCCTACTGAATCTAATATTGCTGACACTGAGCATCGGACTCATTAATTTCATTCTGATGATGAATAATCAGCTGAAAAATAAGTTCGAACAGAATCTAGCTGGTGTCGATATGGTTGTAGGTGCTAAGGGCAGTCCCTTGCAACTGATTCTAAGTTCGATGTATCATATAGATGCCCCTACTGGAAATATCAGTATCAAAGAAGCAACCCCATTCCTCCGTGAGGGGCACCCCCTTATCGAGACTTCCGTCCCACTTTCTCTTGGTGACAATCATAAGGGCTATCGCATAATAGGCACAGACCATAGTATTCTCGAACTGTATAAAGCTCATATTGCCGAAGGCCAATTATGGAAAAACCTCTATGAGGTCACCATCGGTAGTGAAATTGCAAGCACCTTAGATCTTAAGTTAGGGTCTACTTTCAAGAGTTCACATGGTTTCCACGATGATGAAGATATGCAGCACGATCATGGAAGCCTAACCGTTGTTGGTATTCTACAACCTACTGGCAGTGTCATCGATCAGCTGATACTAGTCAGCACAGAATCAGTCTGGGCCGTCCATAACCATGATGAGCACGATCATAGCGAAGAAGGACATGACCATGAAGGACACGACCATGAAGGACATGACCACGAAGGACATGACCACGAAGGACATGACCACGAAGGACACGACCACGAAGGACACGACCACGAAGGACACGACCATGAAGGGCATGACCATAGTGGTCACGCTCATGATGATGAGCATCACGGTCACAATCATAACACAGACCATCGCAATGACCTTAGTAGGAGTCATCTACTCACACATGAAGAAGAAGACATCACCTCTATCCTGGTCAAATTCAAGAGTAAAAAGAATTTCCAGGCCTTGCAGATGCCCCGTAATATCAATGAGAATACGGATCTACAGGCAGCCTCTCCAGCCTATGAGATCAATCGACTATATGACATGATGGGTATCGGCACCAAAGCTTTACAACTGATTGCTCTACTGATTGCAGCAGTATCCGCTATCAGTATTTTCGTCTCACTCCTCAACTCGCTCAAGAAAAGAAAATATGAGTTATCACTGATGCGGGTGATGGGCGGAAGACCAAGTAAGCTGCTCTTACTCATTCTATTCGAGGGGCTCATCTTGGCTTTGATTGGATTTATCTTGGGTATGCTACTGAGTCATGTGGGCATGATGTCCCTTGGTGGAAGTCTACAGGAAAAGTATAATTATCAGTTCTCAGCTTGGACGACGCATGGTAAGGAGGTCGTATTGTTCTGTGCAGCGATTGGTCTTGGCTTATTAGCGTCACTACTTCCCGCTCTGATGGCCTACAAGATGGATATTCATCGGAACCTATCAGAAGGGTAGCTTCTAGGCAGTTCAGTACTAAGCATAAAAAAAAGCCCCTGAACAGATCTCAGAGACTTTAAACACCCTTAAAACATTTCTCGTATATTCCTTATTTGACTACAACTTCAGTGAATCGAAGTTGATTCTCTCCTTCCAGCATGAAACCCAACTTATAAGTTCCTTGACCGAAAAGATTTTTATTGATTTTGACATTGTCAGACATGACAGGTAATTGGAATTCCATAGAACCATTCTCATCATATATCTGAACAACTGAGATATCTACCAGCGTCGTGAAAGATAAGTTATCACTATCATGGTCGAAACTTGCACTCTTGAAGATCTCGATATCTGCGATATCCAAAGTGACTACTTCGATTTCCTCATTAGAAACTAAAGTTTCTGGTGTGTTAGTCGCAGAAGCAATTGAGAAGCTTAAGCTTAGGATCGTGATTGTTGTGATAAAGTTTTTCATAACTATAAGTTTTGTACTTATAAGACAGGAAACCCTAGTTCTCACCTTAATTATATACACTACACAAGGACCAACAATACACTACAACAGACCTACTGAGCAGAGAACCAGACCATATAATGACGCCTATTGGACATTTATCAAGGATGAACCTCCTGCTTTTTGGCTTACCGCCAAAATTTTTAACCCACCATTAACCAAGGAGGTGTATGATTTCTTTGCATTTTTGTCGTCATTAGAATGGTGAAACGTCTGTTTATACTCATATTACTTATTATAAGTGCTGGTCTATCTCGAGCCCAGGACCAGGATAGTAGTGTCTGGCATACGCTGGCTAAGGTAGATACTGAGTCTAAATTCGATGATTTGCTAGCTATGGTTATTGTCACGGCAAGACCAAAAGAGGAGGCTGCCACACTGCAAGGCACTGAGATACAGCTCAAAGGCTACATGATCTCACTAGATATCCAATCAGAAAAATCAAATTTCCTTTTTTCGCGTTATACACAAAACATGTGTTTCTTCTGTGGCGCTGCTGGACCAGAGTCTGCCATGGAAGTATTTATGAAGAACAAAGTCAAAATCCCGCATACCACTGAGCAAGTAACCCTAAAGGGCTTACTCCATATTAAACCAGCTGACCCCAGTGGTCTTATATATACACTCAAAGAAGCTGAACTTATAGAATCCAAATCATGATAAGAACCTTATATACAATTGCTCTGCTAGGCTTAGTTACCTTCGGCGGAAGCTTGCAAGCACAAAACGCCTCTGCGCCTACTATCAAGGAAGAGAAAGTAGAAAAGAAAACCAGCCTCTGGAAGACGCTCACTAAGATCACTTACAAGAAGAAGTTCGACAACTTGATGGGCTTCAAAATAGACATCCCAGTATTCAGCGATCAGATTAAGAAGCTAGATGGGCAGACTGTTGAAGTCAAGGGATATATCATCCCAGTCGAAGGCTATAAGTCACATAAGGAATTCATCCTTTCTGCCTTTCCTTATAATATGTGTTTTTTCTGTGGTGGTGCTGGTCCAGAGACCGTTATGGAAGTAGAAGCCATCGAAGGTGTCGAATATTCTGCTGAGCAAGTTCGCCTGAGAGGTAAACTCCAGCTCAATGCAGAAGACATCAATCGACTCATGTACATTCTCGTCGATGCAGAGCTCATAGACGAATAACTAAAGCCCGTGAACCGACCCATTATAGCCCAAAACATTACGAATCTCTCAGATGCGAGATACTTTGCAGCCTGGGATGTCAGCTACCTTAGTTTCAATATGATACCTGACAGTGATTACTTCCTGCCGTGGGAAAAAATAGAAGAAATCATCGACTGGGTAGAAGGCCCGAAAATTCTGGTGGAGTCTAATTCCATAGAATATCTAGAAAAAATAGATGGCCATATCCTCAGTAATATGTTCGCCAGCTTACCCTTATCGAAGGAAGCTTTTTTCAGAACGACCTTAGATGAAGTCACTAAAGGACTACCAAGTGGTAGATATATCATTAGCGTCAAAGATGACCTAGAAAAGATACTTCAATTAGATCAGCAGACCCTCCAGGGCTTAGAGCTATTTCTTGACATCAGTGAGATGGATTTAGATCGCATAGTTGACCTACCACATCATGGTCTGGTCATACAAGGTGGCGAAGAAGAGAAAATTGGATTAAAAAGCTTCGAGGAACTGGATCGTGTCTATGAGTGGCTTATGGATGAAGAAGCTTAGTTCTTTCGTATAATCACAAAGTCGATCAACTTTTCCATAGCCAACCGAGCTTCATTCTCCGGAAAGGTTCTGAGTAGCAATTTGGCTTTCGTCCGATACTCGTGCATTCTGCTCGTGGCATATTCTATCCCACCCTTCTCTTTGACAAAGGCGATGACCTCTTTAATCACTTTCTTCTCAGTGCTCCTTTTCTTAATGGACTTTATGATATGTTTCTTCTCCTTAGGGGTGGCTTGTGAGAGTGCATAGATGAGCGGCAGGGTCATTTTCTTTTCCTTGATATCTATACCACGTGGCTTACCGATAGCCGTATCACCATAATCGAATAAGTCATCCTTAATCTGATAAGCGATACCTAAGGTCTCCCCGAACTCGACTGTCCGAGCAATCGCCTCCTTATCGGAAATGACAGATGCAGCACCAGCACCACAGGAAGCAGCGATCAGAGATGCTGTCTTCTGCCTGATAATCTCAAAATAAATGTCCTCTTCTATATCTAGCTTACGCGCTTTTTCTATCTGTAGTAATTCACCCTCGCTGAGTTCCTTGACAGCCTTGGAGATAATCTGCAGTAATTCGTATTCTTCGTTTTCCAAGGCTAAGAGCAGCCCTTTGGATAGGAGATAATCACCGACCAGAACCGCAATCTTATTCTTCCAGATGGCATTAATAGAGAGAAAACCTCTTCTCTGATGTGCATCATCGACGACATCATCGTGCACGAGCGTGGCCGTGTGTAATAACTCGACGAAGCTGGCAGCTCTATAAGTGCTATCTGAGATATCCCCCCAGATTCGAGCACTTAGAAATACCATAATCGGTCTGATCTGCTTGCCCTTCCGCTGTACGATATAGTACATGATCTTATCTAGCAGGGCGACCTTGGACTTCATCGACTCCTTGAATCTCTTCTCGAAGTCTGCCAACTCTGATAAGACAGGTGCCTTGATTTCCTTCAGGGTATACTTAGTCAGGCTGTCTGATGCCGTCGTTACTGTGGGTTTGATATAGTGAGCTGTAGCCTTGATAATAAGCGTCTAAATTACGGATATAGAACAATAATGGAACGATTAGGTTTCGAATTAGCGATAAGAGTCCAGATCTAGACTACTACGGGCCCATTTTACTTTAGTTTCCACGCTGTGCAACCGCACAGACATATCACAATTGACATTAATATCTTAATTTGCAGATTTTTCAGTGATGCCCATATAACAGGAGGTTTAGGGCCTATTCAAATAGAAATTAGCATGTACAGATCGCATACTTGTGGAGAATTACGGATGAGTAACGTAGGGACGGAAGTCACCTTAGCTGGTTGGGTTCAGAAATCCAGGGACTTAGGTGGCTTGACTTTCGTGGATCTCAGAGATAGATATGGCATCACTCAGTTGGTCTTCAATATGGATGTGAATGCTGAATTGTGCACGTTAGCAAGAAAACTAGGTCGTGAGTTCGTTGTCAAAGCCATAGGTCAGGTGCAGGAGAGGTCTAGCAAAAATGCAGATCGTGAGACTGGCGATATAGAAATAGACGTGACCTCCTTTGAGATACTTAATGCATCCAAGACACCACCATTTACGATAGAAGACGAGACAGATGGTGGTGAGGACCTTCGGATGAC
>CALEAC010000218.1 GCA_937944095.1 uncultured Saprospiraceae bacterium | reverse complement strand
AAAGTGGGTGACGTCACCAATTTACAACCATCGGTACAAAAATCACCAGCATTCGCATCTTGCTGATTCAAAATTATGACCTATATTCATCATTATTATTAATCACCATCATTTTGTCCGATTAATAGGGGGTTAGACCATGACGACACCACGGCGAGATAGCTTACTCTCGTGGCCCGTGTTAGCATGGGGTCTTGGTAGTGGTCATGGTGGGAACCTGAGTGTCCGTAAGTATGATATTTCTGATGGTCGCTTGCTATCGCTCTGTTATGCTGATGAGGATAATCCAGCGGCACGATTTATAGAACCCTACTCTAGTGGACAGCATCAGATGCGGATGGTTTCTGATACGGTCTTAGAGTGCTGGTCATTGATTACGAGTGTAGACCTAGGACCAAGGCTCATCGTGGACTCACTGAACTTGCAAGGTCTATACCTAAACAGTACTGATACCATCTATTCTAGTCATGATATAGATTGGAGTGTGCATAGCATGGGTACTTCTCTGTCATACAGGTTTGGAGAGGATGGATCGGTATTTTGGTCAGATAAAAAATATCCAAGAGAAGAATCAGAAGATCAGGCCAAAGAAGTCAAGTTAGTACATATCAAAGAGGGTAGAGTGAGGCGGATAGATTTAGACTATGTAAATGAACTTATAAATGGAGATACATACGGAGGTTTTTCTATTTACCTGGCTAAGAGAGATAGCTTATTGGTTGCGGTGAGAATGGGGTCGACTCAGTCAGGCGAATTTATAAGTGGTCATTTTCTTATGGACTATGATGGCCTACCAATTAGTGAGTTAAGAGTAGTTCTAGATGATGATAATGGGGAGTTGCATTTAGATTATTTTGAGATGGATGACTATGGTAATTACATCTACCATATCATGGATAGGCAAGATGATGATTATCATGATTATAACTTTTATTCTTCTACATCAGCAGGTATCGAGCAGGTTGCGTCATTCGAGATTAAGGCGAAGAATTATGAGTTGTTCCCAGTGCGGACCTTGATTCTAGATAATGGCGATTACCTAGCCGAGGTTGTGCTGAGGGAGAGAAGGGATGGCTCTCAGGTAGGGCGTTTCCATTTTCTGATGCGATTATCACCTGATATGCTAGGTATATCGACGTCGATAGTGCCAGATATAGCAGGGTCAGCAGGGCTAGTTATATATCCTAACCCTGTCATGGATGAGTTACACTTAGAACTAACAGATTATTCTGGAACCTATCAGGTCACTCTAATCGATCAGAGCGGTGTCGTCGTGAGAGCGTTGTCACTTGAAGGCTCCAAGACGGCAGTGGATGTGAGTCAACTGAGCACGGGTGTGTACCGATGCAGCGTTCTACGTGCTGATGGCCAGATAGCTGTGAAGTCGTTTGTTAAGTTTGCTGTTAATTGATTTATTAAATAGCCAATAGTGACTATTAATAAGTCGGTAGACTAGTATCTATCTCTTTGGCCCAAGCCAAAATACCCCCTTCTAGATTATATAGATTATCGTAGCCCCTTAGTTGCTGGATCTGATGTATGATGTTGCCACTGCGGGCACCTGATCGACAATGTACAACCACCTTGGCAGCATCTCTATCGAATTTTTCCATTTGCCCTGGTACCAGAGAGATTGGAATCAGTTCACCCTTGAGGTTAACTAGATCGTATTCGTGTTGCTCTCTGACATCGATCAGCACATAGTCCTCATTCTTGTCCATCATTTCTTTAAGCTGTTGGACAGTCACACTTTTAATCTCCATAATTCTACTTTATATACGATTAATGCGGTAGGTATTTCCTGAACTTACCATATAGAAAAGTGCCGAGTATAGCACCTATAATCACAATTATTATAGCCCAGTATCCCGCACCTAATAAGGCAAACAAAGGACCTGGACAAGCACCTACTAGTGCCCAGCCTAAGCCGAATAAGGTGCCACCTACTAAATACCTGACAACCCCCATTTGTTTAGGTTCTATAGTGATAGTTTGTCCCTCAGTGCTTTTTAGCGCGCTGCGCTTGATTAATTGCACAATAATAACGCCGAGTACGACGGTGGACCCAATGACACCATACATATGGAAAGATTCGAATCTGAACATCTCATAGATTCGAAACCACGAAATCACTTCTGACTTAGTCATTATAATACCGAAGAAAGTCCCGACAATTAGAAATTTGATAGCTTTCATGAGTTAGAAAATGAGGGGTAATAAGAGATGGGTCATCAATAGACCTCCTATAAAAAATCCGATTGTCGCAATGATAGATGGAATCTGAAGATTGCTGATACCAGATATCGCATGTCCTGAAGTACAGCCGCCAGCCCATCTCGTCCCGAACCCAATAAGTAGACCACCAATTAATAGTATCCCCAGTGTCTTAGGGGAACCCAAATTGGCTAGGTCAAATATCTCAGCAGGTACATAACTATCCACATCAGGATTAATACCTATCTCGACTAGAGCTGCTGCTGTCTTAGGGTTGATATCGACACGATGATTATGCATCAGGAAGTTACTGGCGATGAAGGCACCTACCACAGTGCCGACGAGGAAGAGCAGATTCCATTTGTACTTCCGCCAGTCATAATCAAAGAATTCAGCAGTCTTACCAGCACCACCCATTGAACAGAGATGTCGGAGATTAGAGGAAAACCCAAAGGTCTTACCGAAAAAGAGCATCAGAAATAAGACCGATGCGAGTAATGGTCCAGCCACATACCAGGGCCAAGGCTGCATAATTACATCCATGAGCATTAATTTAGGTCATGAATATATAACTTCTTGGTGAAGTGATTGTCGTTAAGCTTTTTTACTCAGCCTATATTTTTTACTTTGTCCTCTAAGAAAATTAATCTATGGCGCAGGGAATCAAAGAGACTGCTTATAACTTTAAGGGGCAGACCGGTTATTATAAAGGGAAGGTCAGAGATGTCTATTTCATGGGGGACAAACTGTTGACCATCGTTTCTGATAGGATATCGGCCTTCGATCATGTATTGCCTAGAGCGATCCCATACAAGGGGCAGATACTTAATCAGATAGCGACCCATTTTCTAACAGCCTCCGAGGATATTGTGCCGAACTGGCTAGAAGCTAATCCTGACCCTAATGTTTCTTATGGGAAGAAGGCAGAGCCGATTATGATAGAAATGGTTGTAAGAGGCTATCTCGCTGGCCATGCTTGGCGTGAGTATCAGTCAGGCAAACGTAGGTTATGTGGTGTCACCTTGCCAGATGGCATGAAAGAGGGGGATAGATTTCCAGAACCCATTATTACGCCAGCTACCAAGGCTGTAGAAGGCCACGACGAGGATATTTCTGCTGAGCAAATATTAGAGCAGGGCATCGTCACACAGACGGAGTGGAATAAACTGTCTATCTATGCTTTGCAGTTATTCTATCGAGGATCGCAGATGGCTGAGGCCCAAGGTCTTATACTAGTAGACACAAAGTATGAGTTCGGCAGGTACGAGGATGATATTATACTCATAGACGAGATCCACACACCCGATAGTTCTAGGTACTACATACTAGACGGCTATGATACGCGGCAGAAAACAGGTGAAAAACAAAAGCAACTATCCAAGGAGTTCGTCAGAGAATGGTTAATGGAGAATGGCTTCCAGGGTAAGGCAGACCAAATGATGCCTGAGATGCCTGATGCATTCGTTTCCAAAGTTACCTCACGCTATGCTGAATTATACGAACAGCTGATTGGGCAGCCGTTAGTCAAAGCAGATACAAAAGATATCACTGAACGAATACGGTCCAATGTCAATAACTTCTTAAGCAAGTGAAAACATTAAGGTGCTTGACACCTCTACTTGTAATTAGCCTGTTATTATCCCACGGTTGCCAACCTAAGACGCAGTCACATGAAATACAACACCAAGTGAGCACAAACAAACAAGCAAAGAATATCTTAGGAGAACAACTAATCATGTGTTGCTCGGATCCGAAAACGGGGTTCTATCGAGATGGTCATTGTGTAACTGGACCAGCTGATCATGGTACACATATTATTTGTGCCAAAGTAACAACTGAGTTCTTAGAGTTCTCCAAAGCCCGAGGGAATGACCTGATGACCCCACTTCCTGACTATCACTTCCCTGGTCTGAAGGCAGGTGATCATTGGTGCCTCTGTATTTCGAGATGGTTAGAGGCGCTAGAGGCTGGGGTAGCACCACCCATCAGAGTAGAATCCACCCATGAGCAAGCTTTGGAGTATGTCTCCTTAGCCGTCTTATTAAGTTATGATTTGTCTAAAGTTAACTGACCTCAGGGGTCAAAGATTGGATTATAATATTTTAATATATAATAATTAGATAAGCACTCCCGTTTAATAGCCAATCACTCAGATAACAAGCTATATCGAAGCACCACTACACTAATAGACTATAATTTAAGCACTTCTGCTGGACTAATAGTCTCCTTTTTTTTACTAATCTGCAAAACTTTAAACCCATGAATAAGATACTCATCTTAACAGCTTTCCTATGTGGTGTTGTGATCTCTAATGCACAGGTTGATTTTGGAATCAAGGCTGTAGTTGGCGCTCAAATTACACCCGAAAAAACACGCGTACTCGTCTCGGAAAACCAACAAGCGACCTTCTCAGTAGGGGAGCCTACCAATAGCTATGCTGTCGGTCTCAGCTTGATGTCTAGTAATTCCAAAGTCTTTATAATGGGAGATGTCCTCTATTCGAGGTCACAACAGAAATTCCTTATGACCAGTAATGGCTTTAGAGATACGCCCTTAGACCCAGCACAAGAGTATGTAAGTGATGTGAACAAACTTAGGGTGATTGCTATGGGCGGCTTTAAGCTCAAGAAGTTTAGAGTCGGCTTTGGTCCTGAGTTACTTGTAAGTCTGGACCAAACCGAAAGTCTAAGCAGCTTAACAGCTATAGAACGACGAGAGTCGGAGCTACAAGGCGGCTTCAATTTCCTTCTTGGATATCAGGTCACTCAGCGCTTCATTGTAGACCTCAAATTTGTTGACTATTTCGAGGATGTCGCGGCAGGCTATGATTTTGGTGACAGCCCTATGGAAATGAAGGTGAGTAATAGAACACTGGAACTTTCGCTTGGGGTTTATTTATAATCGTGGATACCGATGATTAGACTATTTTTGTGGTGGGAACGAAATGAGGACTTTGGTCGTTGTATGAGTTCTTGCCTAGGTTATTTAGGTATTCTTTAGGGTTAAGAAGTTGATCATAGAGAAATTTATTCTTTGTATCTGGGGCCGAACGGTATTGACAGGAGAGAATATTTGTTTGTAAGCATGTCGGAGCATTGATCTATTACTCCGTAACAAATAGAGATCACAATTGTAATTGGCGACAACAGATTCGCACTAGCTGCCTAATTTAGAATTAGCATAGCAAGTTGCACTGTGTGGGAGGAAGTCTGATAGCCCCGCTCTTCAGTGTATAATGACCGGTATTGCTTCGCGCTGCCACTTGGACTAGGAAGGATAAAGCTTCGGTGTTCTTCCGAAATTAAGAAGCTAAGTTGACAGTTGGTTGCTTGTACACCTGCTTGATATCGAAAACCCAAGAACAAGCTAAGCATGTAGAAAGTATATAAATGCTTTGTCTGGACCAGAGTTCGAATCTCTGCGGCTCCACAATTCCATTACCATATAGGAACAACCTATACTAAAATGCCCATTTTATGGGCATTTTTTTTGTTTCCACCTATCCATATCAAACCACTTCACATCGAACTATTCTAGGCATATTCGGTGCCTATTACCCTTATACAAAAAAGGGCACCTATCACTATGCAACAAACTGTATATCAGCAGATTATACCTATTCAATAATTTTAATAACTGTGCCCTTTTTCTTATCTTTTAGCTACGAAAGGAGGCACAAAAACAGCTCATAAATATGACAAACACTTGCAACATCCCAGTACACATTCTATTCTATCTTAGAAATTCAAAATCCAACAAAGCTGGACTTACCCCTATCTATTGCAGAATTACAGTTAATAGTAAAAGATCAGAGTTCTCACTAAAAAGGTATGTCGATAAGTCTAGATGGAATAGCTCTGGTGGTCTGATGAAAGGAAGCAAAGAAGATGCTCGAACCATTAATACCTACCTAGAGGATGTGAAAGTCAAACTTCGACAAATAGAGAATAACTTTCATAAAGAAGGTAAACTTCCATCAGCGGTTTCTCTAAGGATGCTTATCAAGGAAAAGACAGGTCTTTGTTTAATAAACGACTAATTATGGCAACAGCATAAAGGCATTCGTTTCTATCTGTTCTATCTAACTACCCTAATTCTATTCATTTTTCAACTTACTTTCTTTTTGCCAGCCGAAATATGTCTCTCTTCCTTTTCTTTTATAAATTTTTATTGGAATTTCTTACA
>CALEAC010000217.1 GCA_937944095.1 uncultured Saprospiraceae bacterium | reverse complement strand
TTTTTTTTGATATAGCTAGAATCCTCAAAGCAAAAAGACCTAAATCCTTTATTCTTGAAAACGTGAAACAACTCGCAGGACACGATAAAGGTCGAACACTTAAAGTCATATTAAAGAGCCTTAAACAATTAGGGTACAATGTCCAATACTCTATTCTCAATGCACTTGATTTTGGATTACCACAGAAGAGAGAACGAGTTGTTATAGTTGGACACTTAGAGCCAATTATGTTCACCTTTCCATCAGCAATACGTCCATTTAAGCCATTATCTGAAATTCTAGAGAAGAAAGTGGACAAGAAATACATTGCCTCGGATATGATTCGACAAAAAAGAAAGAATAGTCATAAGTCATCCTATTTTCCATCCATATGGCACGAGAATAAATCAGGCAATATTTGCTCATATCCGTACTCTTGTGCATTGAGAGCAGGGGCTTCCCATAATTACTTATTGGTGAACGGAAAAAGAAGATTAACTCCAAGGGAAATGTTGAGGCTTCAAGGTTTCCCCGATTCATTTAAGATAGTAGTAAGCGATGCTCAAATAAAAAAACAAGCAGGAAATGCTGTTCCAGTAAATATGATTGAAGCAGTAGCACTTAAATTAATACCTTATATCACATCAACAGTAGATAAAACTTTGGTTCTTAGAGAATATGATTTAAAATACAATCCTCTCTAATGGCTAAGAAATCACCAAAACTTCGAACTGTAAATAAAACAATACCACCATATCCACTTAATCAATTCGGGAAGGAATTCCCTTTTATTTTAGGAAGAGAAATTGTTTACTTATTAGCTAGCAAAGGTAAACCAAAGTTAGAAGGTGACGAATGGGAAGAAATATTTGCAAATTGTATTGGTGCAAAATGGAAACCATCAAATGTAGGTCTTGATGATGTTGTATTGGGTAATACGGCTTGGGGAGCAAAGACAGTAAAATCTACAGTCAAAGATTTTGCAAATCTTAAATTGGTAAGATTAATATCGGGAAGGAACTCTCCAGTTTATTCATATGGAGAAACAATTGACACAACGTCTGATCCAAATAAAGTTGGTCAATCTGTATTAGAGATTTGGAATGAAAGGGTTTCTGCAATCAGAGAAAAATTCAAACATTTACGAACGGTAGTCCTAGTCAAATCTAACGACTTAACACAAGTTGCAGTTTTTGAATTTGATACAATTAGATATGATCCAGAACTTTTCGATTTCATTTGGAACAAAAATGAAAATTTAGAAGGATTTGAGAAAGGAACTAAATTGAAAAGATTTACTTGGCAGCCTCATGGATCTCAATTCACAATTCATGAACCTGTCCCTGATAAGACACTTGTCATATCAATAAAAAAGCCAAAATCACTAGACAAGAATCAAGTTCTATCTGCACTCGGCTTTGATAAAAGTTGGATAACAATAAACTCAAAGAGCTAGAAGAGCAGCTCATAACGTGCCGTGATCAGAGAATGCCTCCTACATCAGCACTCCCGATATAGCCGATCAGTTAGTGTCTTTACCATTCTAAACGAATCAATAATAAAAGTAAAATTCGATCTGCGTATTCCCCTAAATCTATAACTTGACTTCATAAAAAAATTAAAATAGTTATCATGAACAGGATTTGTATAATAATACTCTGCTTTTTCTTTAATCTAAATTTTGGCGTAAGCCAATCACAGGTTATGACCGCTGAACAACTCATAGAGCTAAATAGGGTTTCTGCTGTAGGTCTAAGTAGCGATGGAAAGCAAGTCATTTACAAAACATCAACTTTTGATTTAGAGTCGAATGATAGATCAAGTAAATACCATTCTGTTGCCGTGACTGGAGGTGCAATAAAAAGCATAGCCGAAGTCGGTAATCTGGTAGAAGATAAAAATGTATCACCAAATGGAGAGTGGAAATTAGTTGCTAAGGAAGTGAAGCTTCAGAAAGTTAATGGTAGTGATCACTATGAAGATGTGCCTAGCTCAAATGTTTACATCTATGATGAACTCAACTATAGACACTGGGACACTTGGGAAGATGGATCCTATAGTCACTTATTCATTCAATCCACTTCAAATCCTGAGGATAGTGGCATTGATTTAATGAAAGGCAAACCATTTGATTGTCCCCAAAAACCATTTGGAGGAGATGAGGATTATATATGGAGTCCAGATTCTAAGAAAATATTGTACGTCACTAAAAAATTATCGGGCGCTGAGTATGCGGTCAGCACGAATTCAGATATTTATGAGTATAATATAGAAACACAACAAACAACTAATCTTACTGTCGCCAATAAAGGTTATGATACGCACCCAATATATTCTGCAAATGGAACGCTTGCTTGGTTGCAGATGAAAAGAGATGGATATGAATCTGACAAAAACGACCTTATCGTACGTCTACCGAAAGGAGATGTCAATCTAACGGAAGATTGGGATGGCACCGTCTTTGGGTTTATTTGGAGTGAAGATGAATCAAAAATTTACTTTAATGCTCCAGTTGGTGGAACCGTTCATGCATTTGAAATCGATGTTCCAAATGGCGATGAATCAAAGTCAAAACCTAGACAGATTTCTCATGGACAATTCGATGTAAATGGCATTATTGGTAAAAGTGGTGACCACCTAATTGTTTATAGAAGAGATATGAACCATGCAACGGAGATATATAATTTACATCTCAATTCTGGTGAGATGAAGCAATTGTCAGCTGCTAATGATGCCATTTACGCGGACATCAAAATGTCGAAAATCGAAAAGAGAATTGTCAGAACAACAGATGGTAAAGACATGCCAACTTGGGTGATCTACCCTCCGGATTTTGATCCTACAAAAAAATATCCAACACTGCTCTATTGCCAAGGAGGCCCACAAGGTGCCTTATCTCAATTTTATTCTTTTAGATGGAATTTTCAGCTTATGGCAGCAAATGGGTACATCATTGTTGCGCCCAACAGGAGAGGCATGCCAGGCTACGGTGTCGAATGGAACGAACAGATCTCTAAAGATTATGGTGGTCAAAACATGAAAGATTATCTTTCTGCCATTGATGATGTAGCCAAAGAATCCTATGTGGATAAAGATAGGATGGGTTGCATAGGTGCAAGTTATGGGGGGTATTCTGTCTTTTACTTAGCATCGAGACATGAAGGAAGATTTAAGTCCTTTATTTCTCATGATGGGATTTTTAATTGGAGGTCCATGTATGGGACAACAGAAGAATTGTTTTTTGTTAACTGGGATCTAGGTGGAGCTTATTGGGACAAAGAAAATAGTGCGGCACAGAAATCATATACCGAATTTAATCCTATTAATTTTGTCGACAAATGGGATACGCCTATTATGATCATCCAAGGTGGCAAAGATTATAGAGTGCCTATCGGACAAGGTCTAGAAGCTTTTCAAGCCGCCCAATTACAAGGGATAAAATCTCGTCTCATGTATTTTCCAGAAGAGAATCATTGGGTGCTTTCAGCACAAAATAGTTTGGTTTGGCAAAGGGAATTTTACAAATGGTTAGGAGAGACAGTTAAGAATGTTAGTTCTAATAATAGAAAGTGATTAGTCAATTATAATAATTACTTTTCTACTTACTACTACTACCTATATAGCCTATCGATAATGTGATTGTAGAAATGGCTATGACCTTAAATTGTCTGCGATATTCTTGGTTAATAAAGGAATAAATTTTACTTATAACTATACGTATGTCTACGAAATTAACATTGACCGTTGATGAGTAGGTAATTGAATCAGCTAAAGCATATGCAAAAAGGTATCAGAGAAGCCTTTCAAATATCATCGAGGAATACCTTACGGGTAGAATAACGACAATAGGACTGAAACGACCCTTTTGTGATAGCCAACTATTAAGGTCAGTTACCTCACCACAGTCACGTCCCCAGCAAAAACCTCTACCTCACCAGATTTATATTTGATGTTCGCTTTGTAGACATAGACACCAGGTTGTACTTTGATATTATTGTAATAACCATCCCAACCTGAATCAAGATCGTTAGGTTGGAAGTTCTTATTTACGAAGATCTGATTACCCCATCTATCATAGATGCTTAGGCTCTCTACTTCTTCTATATCTTCTAATCCAGTAAAAATTGTGAATCTGTCATTCCGCGAGTCATTACGATCTAGGAGCATGATATTAGGTATATAAATATCTATAGAAGTCTGTACTAATAACCTGATTGTCAGCATCGTCTCACAGCCGTATTGGTCTATAACAGTAACAGTATAATCAACAGATTCTATAGCATCGAAAATAGGCTCTAGACAATCATAGCAACTAAGACCGTTTGCGGGTAGCCACTCGATACTACTTATTTCTGATAAAGGCTTATTGAGTTCCAAGATGAGTTGCTGGTCAGTACCTTCTGCAATTGACAATTCTGGCGTAAGAAATGCTTCGACTTCAGTAACTGGCTCCACCGTAAAACTTGTATCTAGGATACAACCATTCTGATCTACGAACATTAGTTCATGAACCCCTATACCTTCGATAGGTAAAGAACTCATTTCCTCTGTTTGTAAGTTACCGTCTAGATATATATCGTAAGGGCCAGTGCCACCTTCTATATTGATCCCACTAATAGCAGCATTGCCGTCGCAATCCAAAGTCTCAACTACGAATTGAGAAAAGTTAGGCACATTAGGGTTAGGAAGCACAGAGATGAGTTCTGATGATAGACAACCATTATCTGCTATTAGAACAACTTCATAGGTGGCCACTTCTGAGATCTCATTGACTGCTGTTATTGGCTGTTCTTCTTGCGTTGTGAGATTGGTAATCCATCCTGATCGATAATTGTCAGTTGTAATAATCTCTAGAGGCACCGGGTCAGATTTGCAATTGATCATACCCACTTCCACAGCAAACTCGATAGTCGTTGTGTCAATCGGCACTAGGATTTCCTGAATAGAAGTACAGCCATTAGTACCTGTTACGATGACCTGATAAGTTCCGGGAAGAGAAACGTCTTCTAAGGTTGCTGGGAAAACCGCTGCTGATAGTTGTGTATTGTTTTGATCCAATAGAACTGACGAGGTATAGTCTGATTGGGTGTTTATATTTATTGGCACATTGGTCTGGTCACAAGTGAGTAGGTCAGTGTCTAAAGCGAAAACCACTGTGCTGGTGTCAGTTGTAATCAATAGCGCCTCAGTTGTTACACAGCCATTATCGCCTTCTGCAACAATAGTATAGGTGCCTGCTTCAGTGATTGTTTCATTGAGATCACCGAGGTAGTTATTTGCCTCATCGTAGATACTTACATTTTGGATTGTTTCATTTGCATCGACATTGATGAGTACGCCAGCCACTTGACAACCTAACTGGTCTGAGGTAACTTGGATTTCTATCGGAATGGTGTCCTGCTCGATTGTAATCAGTGCAGAATTAGAACAGCCATTGTCATCAGTCACAACGATAGTAATTGGCTCAGCTGTTGCGGTCGTTAGATTAGTTCCAGTGCCTACTTCATTACTATCTAAAAAGTAACTTATGTCATAGGATATATCAGTGGTGGTCGTGATCTCAGTCAAAGTTTCTCTACAAGTCAAGGGGGTCGCCGTTGCACTAAATTGTGGTAAGTCTACATCTTGGTCCACAAGGAAAGAGATTTCTGAGCGACAGCCATTTTCTGCAATACCAGCTAACTGGTAAGCACCTGGTGTATTGATTTCGATATCCGCCTGTGTGACGAGACTTCCATCCGGCAGGGTCCATAGATAATCAACGTTGATTTCTTCATCTATGATGATAGGTACAAACGAGGTCATCTCACAATCGAGTAGTGGGGCAGGTTCTAGTAATAGTACAGGAGTTATCGTGTCTAGATTTGCAAACAGTGACATTTCCTGTACACAACCATTAGCTCCAGTAACTTGAATATTGTATTCGCCGGGTTCGTTGATTTCTATATTGAGTTCACCTGAGTTCTGTCCGGGACCTGTCCACGAAATAGAGGAAAATTCAGTCAGAATCTGAACATCTGTCATGACTGTAGGCTGATTGCAAGTGAGTATGATATCTTGTAAGGGTTGTAACCGAGGCGCAATCGTATCTATGACAACCAGAAATTCTGTCGTAGACGAGCAACCTGTCATATTCGTCACACTCAGACGATAGAGGCCTGCTTCTGTCACATCCAGTATGGTTCCATTAGCAATGCTACCATCTGGCAATATCCAATCATGTGAAACGATCTCACCTGTAGCAATACCTTGCAGTGAGACCATCTGTCTATCACAGGTGAGCGTATCACCCTCTATCGCTACGATAGGGAAATCTCCAACAGTTTCTACAAGTACGGAATCTGTGCTCATGCAGCCATTTGCCGCTGTCACCGAATAGTAGACCCAACCGGGCTGATCGGTGTAGGCGCTGTCTGTGGCCACATAGGTGGTACCGTTTTCGTGAATCCAATCTACTTCATATAAGTTGGATGGGTCTTCTACATATATCAAAGCTGATGGGTTGTCACACTGTAAGTCAGCATGGCCAGAGCTTACTTGAGGTTGCATGAAATCTTCAGTAATGATAAGTGTGTCAGCCTTGATACAGCCGTTATTGTCGATAAGATTATATATATAGGTTCCAGCTTCATTGATAAGAATACTAGGTTCTGTACCAAAATTGGCTGCCGTCCCAGTCCATTGGATCTGGAATGCAGTTGGGTCAAAGTCTATGGTGACTTGCGAACTGGGTAAATTGCAATTTATATGAGGTGTGAAGTTTTCTTGATATTCGAAAAAAGGTACTACTTCATTCACCTCTATAGTGTCTGTATGTTCACAGCCATTGTCGAAAGTAACAGTCGCATAGTAGGCGCCGGGTGCGTCTACCGTTATAAGGTCAGAAACAGCCGTTATAGGAAAACCGTTATCTGAGGCCCAACTAACATTGGTCTGAGGAGTCAGCGTCGCGATTGTGGCAGTCGTCATATTGCAAGTCAACTCATTACTGAGTGATAATTCGAAGTAGGGCGCGGAAGCATCGATTTCTATCTCGATGTCATCATCTTCTTCGCAGCCGCTAGCTGCATCTGTAATGGTCACATAGTAGGTGCCACCTTCTGTCACCAAGATGGTTGGGGTGTCTCCGATAACATTATCTAGCTCATCCTCCCAATGGAATAATGGTGATTCGATATCTGTGATTGCTGTTATAGGTACACTTGGGTTAGCGCAGTCAATCAGTGTGACAGGTGCGAAATCGACATCTGGCTCAGTAAAGTTTTCTTCTATCACATATTCAGCTGTGAATTCACAACCGTATTCGTCCGTAACAGTTACATAGTAAGTGCCTCCTGCGCCTGCTACCAGGGTCTCATCACCATCATCTATATCTATAATATCGCCATCATCCGTATCCCAGTCGATATAATCCACATCGAACCGCGAGTCTATATCTAGCATAATCTCCACTTCCTCATTGAAACAGGAAACGGTGTCAGGCTCGTTAGCATAGATCTCCATTTCTGATATCTCTACGATAAAACTGACTTCTTCATAGCAGGTCTGATAGAACTCTATGTTATCAATAGCGAAATCATTGCCACCTGATGCTGTGTTTTCATTCAGAATACAAATTCGAACTGTTTCTTGTCCATAGGCGGTCCATTCGCCCGTAAAATCTTCCCAGCTACAAGTCGAACTCGAAAGGTCTAGATCCCCGACATGATCGCCATCTATCTCAACAGAAAATTGACCGGGGCTTCCAGGGTTCACAGAACTGGCTTCAAACGTGAAAGTAAAAGTGTCATCTGGATCAATGCAGACTTCTGTACACCAGATCTCTTGTTCGTTAGCGGCGCCATTGACCACCATCATATTTCCATCATGATTACAATCGTCAAATCCAGTATGACCTTCCATCGGATTAGTAACGATGGAATAGGTGCCTTCACAATCAATAAAACCTGCGCCATAACAGAATGGATCCCCAAGAGTTCTGTAGTCATAATCGGTGTCAAACCCAGTGTCGCCATCTTCAAAGTCGCCATTTTCGATGAGATTATTAGGATTCTCATAGGTCACTACCAAGGTGAATTCGGTATCATCCTCTAGATCATCGATTAGGTCGCAGAGGTCATAATTCGTCTCATCACCATCTTCTAACCAGACATAATCGTCATAGTTACCAAATATCTCAGCACATAAGTCCAATTCCTCATCTGGACAAAAGTGTAACTCTGGATCGATTTCTATTTCTATATCACAAGGGTTCTCATCTATTATCGTAATTGGTGTCGCAGCAGTAAGGCCTATTCCTACAATTAGTATAAATAGGCTTGGCTTAAGATATAGTGCTATAATATGCGGCATATTCAGGATGTTATTGGCTGTTCACCCAAATTATACAAATAATTATTACTTCATTTGCTGAGATACTTCTTTATTTGAAAAAAATGACCAATGAAAAGGCCTAGTTATTTGTTCTTTACCCTATTATTTCCTCTAATAATGGCTGCTCAGTCTATAGACAATAAGTTCTATGAAGGGCTAAAGTTCAGGAATATCGGTCCTGCGGGAATGAGTGGCCGTATCACCTCCATAGATGTAAATCTGCGGGATAAGACACATATCTATGTCGGTGCAGCCTCTGGAGGTGTCTGGGAGTCAAAAAATGGAGGTATTACTTGGCAGCCTATTTTTGATGAACAAAGTACGCTGTCCATCGGGTCCATCGAGATTAATCAAGCTAATCCAGCAGAAATATGGGTGGGGACAGGAGAAGGCAATCCACGTAACTCTCATAATAGCGGCGCAGGTGTATTCAAGTCCTTGGATGGGGGTCAGACTTGGGGTTATATGGGCCTTAAGGAAACAAAGCTCATCCACCGCGTCATCGTTAATGAGTCTGATACTAAATCAGTGCTAGTAGGAGCTATGGGCTCAGCTTGGGGACCTTCGAAGCATAGAGGTGTATATCGGACTAAAGATGGTGGCAAGACCTGGAAGCAAACTTTGTACGTCGGCAATCAAGTCGGCATAGCTGATCTGGTTGCTGACCCCAGTAATCCAAATAAGATATTAGCAGCGATGTGGGAATTCGGTCGGACACCTTGGGGCTTTAACTCTGGTGGCAAAGGTTCTGGTCTCTATATGACTTTGGACGGAGGGGATACATGGAAGAAACTCAGCTCAGATGACGGCTTACCAGAAGGTAACCTAGGTCGGATGGGTCTGGCTTTTGCACCGTCTAAACCCAATATAGTCTATGCGCTTATCGAAGCTAAAAAAAATGGCTTATACAAAAGTATAGATGGCGGAAAGAAGTGGCATTTAGTGTCAACTAAGGAAATAGGTAATCGCCCATTCTACTATGCTGAAATCTATGTAGATCCTAAGAATGAAAATCGTATCTATAACTTATGGTCTTATGTTTCTAAATCAGAAGATGGTGGCAAGACCTTCAAGACAATAATGGATTATGGGAATAATATACATCCCGACCACCATGCTTTCTGGATCGACCCAGATGATTCTAATTATCTGATAGATGGCAATGATGGTGGTCTCAATATATCGAGAGACGGTTCTAAGACTTGGCGATTCGTAGAGAATTTGCCTGTCGGCCAATTCTATCACGTGTCAGTCGATGATGACTTCCCTTATCATGTATATGGTGGGATGCAAGACAATGGCTCTTGGGTCGGTCCTGGATATGTGTTGAGGAGAGGCGGTATCAAAAACTTTGATTGGCAGGAAATCCTATTCGGAGATGGCTTTGATGTCAAAGCACGTAGGGATGATAACCGCTATGGTTATGGCATGTCACAGGAGGGTCACTTGTCCATGTGGGATAAGGTGACTGGTAAGAATCATTATATACAACCTCAGCATCCAGAAGGCAAAGCATTAAGATATAATTGGAATGCGGCCCTAGCCCTCGACCCTAATAATGATCATGGTCTGTATTATGGAAGTCAGCATGTCCATTACAGCAAGGACATGGGGCATAGCTGGGAGATAAGATCACCAGACCTGACGACTAATGATACGATCAAGCAAGATCAGAGTAAGAGTGGTGGGCTGACACTCGATGTGACTGGTGCTGAGAATCACACAACGATTCTTTGTATAACACCGAGCCCTCATGATGATCAGGTTATATGGGTCGGTACAGATGACGGCCTCCTGCAGGTGACACGTGATGGTGGTCAGAATTGGAAAGAAATTAGTGCCAAACTACCGGGCTGCCCAAAGGGTGCCTGGATACCTCAAATTGTACAATCACCGACTAACAGTGATGAGCTCTTTGTGGTGGTTAATAATTATAGGATGAATGATTGGTCTGCCTATCTATATCATACTAGTGATGGGGGCACATCTTGGAAAAGAATCGTTAATGACAGTCAGGTGAAAGGCTTCGTCTGCTCTGTGGTACAGGATCCGAAGCATGATGATTTGTTGTTTCTAGGTACTGATGTCGGACTATATTTTTCTTTAGATCATGGTAAGCAGTGGCATAAGTGGGGCAAAGGTCTACCACCTGTTCAGATACGTGATATGCAGATACAAGCAACGGAAGATGATCTCGTGCTAGGTACTTTTGGTCGATCATTTTGGGTGTTAGATGAGTTAGAGCCGCTAAGAGATTTATCTAGAAAAGGTCTGAAATTATTATCGGAAGACCTGAAGCTATTCCAACCCAATACAGCTTACCTAACAGCTAAACGGTCTTATCAGGGCGTCCGATTTATAGGGCAAGGGGAATTTATTGGTGATAATAGATCTACCAACGTGAGAATCCCAATTTGGACTAAGCCTGATTCCCAGAAAAAAGAAAAGGCCAAAGTCGATAGTGACGATGATAATAAAAAACCGAAGTCTAAAGAGGGCAAAGACAAGAAGGCAAAATTTATAGTCATAGATAATGCTGGTGATACTGTCCGCCAATTCGAGCGCAAGCTGGAGCCGGGAATGAGCTTGGTCGGTTGGGACCCAGATAGAAAAGGCGTTGCATATCCACAACGAAAAGCGCCTAAGGAGAAACAAGAACCCGGTGGTATGCCGATTCTTCCAGGAATCTATAAAATAATTTGTGAATACAAAAAGCAAAAGGACTCCACCTCAGTAGAAGTGGCTCTAGACCCTAGGATGGATAAGAATAAAATCAATACGATTGCCAAGTCAAAAGCGGTACAGGCTTTTAATTCTAAAGTCGAAAAAGTGACTCAGGCATATAATAACCTCAAGGAAGCTAAAAAATCTCTGGGCCTATATGATCAAATAATCGGCTTACAGAAAGACAGCTTGAATAAAGAACTCAAGGCTGCTCATAAAGCAATACATGGGAATATAGATTCCTTGATGAATTTATATATGTTGCCAGAACGAGATAAGCCTGAGTATGTAGATGATGCACATACGCTTAATAGTCAGTTGTGGAAAGCGAGACAGTTTCTCGGTACTTCCTCTTCAGCGCCGACTGATAATGGCCGACATGCAATAAGAAAGGCAGAAGTAAGGGCAGATGAGATTCTCCATGAGATAAATACCTTTTTCGAAAGTAACTGGCCAAAACATGTCGAGAATCTGCGCAACTTAAAATTAGATATCTTCAAGGATTATGAAGCGATTAAGATAGAGTAGTCAGCCGTTAATCTTGGTAGAGGGCACAGATGCCGGTGCTGTACTTAGAGTTCTTGGTTCTCAGAAAGGGTAGGTGAGTTGTAATTGTTCTAGCAGCATCAAAGTGTGCCTCATCGAACTTGAGTTCGAGAATTATATCAGGATTCTTATACAGGGATTGATAAGCTTGACCAAAGTGAAACGGTAGACCGAACTCCTGTTGGTAGTCCACCGTAATTCGAAACTTCTGATCTGCTGATATGAAATAATGCCTTAGATAGCTGTTATATAAAGTAGCCCGCAGAGGAAGTAAGCTCAGGTCTAGACTGGAAAAGTGTTTTGCTAACAGCTCTGGTGTTGCAAGCTGAGTCATTTCTATATCGAAGATTTCTTTCCAGCCTAATTCATTCTCTTTATGCTTGACCTCTAGTTGGCCCTTAGTCGCTGATTTTATATCCCCATACCATCTGTATCTGAATTTTCGGCGTCTGGATATACCATCGATATTCTGATAGAAGTAATCTAGGTTAGCTGTATCTAGGTAGTAATTATTGACCCGACGTGAAGGGTAAGCTTCTGAGAATCCCCCAAAATGAAATCTAACTGCGTCTAATATACTTTGTATCCCTAGGCCAGTAATGGTGTATTTGAATTCATATCTCCTGGTCATTTGGATTGGGGTAGGTCAATAACAGAATTAGGTTCAGCAATTTGCAAGAAAGTGAGGTTGTCGGTTTGCAGTTGGGTCACTTTTATAGATGCAGGACCGAACTCAGGTTTTTTCTGAAACGCTACAAAGCCTTTATTGCATTCTGAGAGTGTAATGTTATCGATAGTGACTTTAGATAAGTCCTTGGAGGCGACGCCGATTTCTGCTTTGTGGATAGTAATATCCTTAGCCTTTACCGTAGCCTGCTCGCCAGCACTGATCGCTTTATCACCGATATTCTCAAAAAACAGAGATGCCATATTTATAGTACTTCCAGAAAAGTCAACACCATCATTACCTGTATCTAGGAATCTGGAATTCTTTATTGTGCCATGACAGAAGTCCGCATCGAAACCATCTGCAAAGGTATTGTTGATATGTAGTCTCTCAGCAGTAAAATCAGATCTGATAATATTCAGGGCATCCTCGCAGAGATTACTTGAGATAGTGACGTGTGTCAGTGCGACCTCTGATTCATGTACGGTAACGGCACCAGTGAGTTGCCAGTGTGATTCGGCGAGCGTGTTTAGATTTTCGAATTGGACATATGAGAAGTTTGATTTTTCTTTCGCGTTCAGGATATGGACACCCTGAGAACTTTTCTCTGATGAGTGGATAAGTATAGGCTTACCTTCAGTTCCTGATAAGGTCACTGGACCATATGATAGTATGTATGCGCTATTCGTCAGGTCTAATTCAGTGCCTGCTTCGATGACTAACTTTACATGAGCAGGAATTAGCAATGGTTCTTTTAAGTTATACTTTCCTGATTTGATCTTAATTAACTCTGCTGTTCTAACATAGTTCGATGTATCTAATGGCACTTGCAGTGACTGAGAACTCGAAGTGGGGTTAATTGCTGCAGTTGGTTGAGCCCATTTCTTAATTGAAGAATGGTAGAGGCTATCTATACCGGCCACTTTATAGTGGATATAATGATGCTCAGTAGGAATCATCAGGTTACTATATTCATGGGACTTAGATCTGCGATTAGAATTAATAAATGCAGGTTGCTGTATAGGAATAATCTGTTTCTTATTAGTTGAGCTGCCTATGATGATTAGAGGCAAAGCATGAAAGTTAGTGACCTTTATTGTTTTGTGGCTCGTATTTCCTTTTAGAGTATAAGCCTGTAAACTGATTTCGTCTGAAGGCTGCATGGCTGATTCGATTCGACGAGCAGTTTTAAATATAGCGCGTCTTTTATATTCATAATCAAGCTTATCCATTTTGATTAGTTCTACCTTTTCCTCTAGTTCGATTTCGATCGATGAGAAAAATGACTCTAGGTACTGAGACGTGGCGAACTTGTCTAGGTAATGGCAATACTTTTCGTTAAAGGCGGCATCTTGGAACAAGTATTTCGCTGGCTCTACAGCTAGACTTTTTTTATCAGAAGATCGATAAGCACCATAGAAGGCATTACCATGCCAGTCATAGACGCCACTATCGGTAAATCCGTCAAAACCTATCGGCTCTAATTTTCTTATAATCGGATTATAATAATAACGCATGTTGTGCCAGATTGTGCTATGGTAGGCCTGCATCACCTCACAGATAGCATAGTACTTTGCGAGACGATCGATATCAAAAACTTGTGCAGCCGTTAATTCATATTGCTGGAATCCATAGAGAAGATTTGCAGCCTCTTCATACTGTTCTGCGAGCTTAGGATTCTTACTAACCTTACTTCCACCGAAGGGTTCTATCGGTGCTTGTCGATGAAGCTCAGGTGTGTGGTGGAAGGTACCTGTCGAATTGATTTTGTCCTTTCTTCTTAGATCCCAGTTTTCTTCTTCCGAATAGCGAATGATCACGCCTTCTCGACGATTTTTATATTCGACGATTTGTTTTTCGAAATGTTCCTCGTACGCGTAGGTACGTGGATTCTGATCATTCATTCTGATTCTGACAAAGTCATACCTCGGTGTTAGAACATCTTCAGCTTCCAAGAATTTATGAAATACCCATTCGGAAAGGTTGTCTCTAGTCTGAGGATTTTGGACAGAAAAAGTTTGCATTCTTTTCCAACTCTTATCTGAGGGCATTTTGATTCGGAAAGACCAGAAATTCCCTTTGAGGTGATCAGTCCAGTCTCCTTTGAGTCTGGCCTTGATGTCGACATCACCTATTTCAGCTGTGGATAACTTAGCCTTGACCCAATCATCATCACTTTTGACT
>CALEAC010000216.1 GCA_937944095.1 uncultured Saprospiraceae bacterium | reverse complement strand
CACATTATGAGGACTTCTACTTTCGTCGCAACAGATGGATTAGCTGTCAAATATGGGGTCACAGACCTACCTTCTGCATTCCTCATAGATCCTAAGGGTGAGATTATAGGAGCCAATCTGTCTCTTGATGACATAGAAAATTATCTTAGAGCCCGTTTAAAATGAAATAAATGACAGCAAAGCTTAGAATTACTGCCATTATGACGGCGATATAACGATGGCAAAGGGTTTGATAAATAAGATAAAAAAAACGTTTAAGATGACTAGTGATGAAACACCTGAGAAGGATATAGTAGACGAAAGCGAAGCAGAGACTAACATAGAGACTAACATAGGAGACAAATCTTCTAAGAAAAGCAGCTCCAAGAAAAAATCCTCGAAGGCAAAGGTCGAAGAGTTAGAACAAGAATTATCAGTCTCTAAGGACAAATACCTCAGACTATTCGCAGAATTTGAGAACTATAAGAAAAGAAACACAAAGGAGCGATTAGAACTGATGAGTACGGCAGGCAGGCGTACCATAGAAAAAATCCTTCCTGTTCTAGATGACTTTGATAGAGCAAAAAAAAGCGCAGAAGACGAGAATACAAATGAGCAATTAAGCGAAGGTATTCTTATGGTGTATAACAAGCTCTATAGCGTGATGGAAAACCTCGGTGTCACACCGATGGAGACAACGGAACAGGCCTTTGATCCAGAATTTCACGAAGCGATCACAGAGATCCCCGCACCGTCTGACGAGATGAAAGGCAAAATAATAGACACTGTAGAGAGAGGTTATTTACTAAATGATAAAATCATAAGATTTGCCAAAGTTGTTGTAGGCAAATAACGTACAAAGTACGACAGACCACCACTGATATGGCAAACAAAAGAGATTTCTATGAGATCTTAGGTGTAGCGAAAACCGCTACTGCTAAAGAGATCAAAAAAGCATATAGGCAAGTTGCAATGAAATTCCATCCGGATAAGAATCCAGGTGATAAAGCGGCCGAAGACAAATTCAAAGAGGCTGCAGAAGCATATGAAATTCTAAGTGATGAGCAGAAGAAAGCCAGGTATGATCGATATGGACATGCTGGAGTAGATCCACAAGCCGGCTTCGGTGGCGGTGGCGGGATGAACATGGAAGACATCTTTGCCAATTTCAGCGATATCTTTGGAGAAGGAGGCGGCAGTCCATTTGAGAGTTTTTTCGGCGGTAATACGAGATCTAGAAGAAGTGCAGGTCAGAAAGGCACTAACCTTAGAATAAAAGTCAGTCTTACCTTAGAAGAGATAGCAGAAGGGGTCACCAAAAAAATCAAGGTCAACAAACAAATTGCCTGTGATACCTGTGCTGGTTCAGGTGCTAAGGATAGTAAGTCAGTATCATCATGTGGTACTTGTAAGGGCTCCGGTTATGTCCGACAAGTCAAATCAACCTTCCTAGGACAGATGCAGACCACGACGGTATGTCCGACGTGTAGCGGTTCTGGTCAGCAGATTACCAGTAAGTGTACCTCCTGTAAGGGCGAAGGTCGGTCAGCTGGTGCAGAGACAATAGAAATAGAGATACCTGCAGGTGTGGAAGAAGGCATGCAGCTGAGTATGAGAGGAAAAGGGAATGCAGGGAAGAATGGTGGACCGAAAGGGGACCTCCTAATCGCTATCGAAGAAAAGTCGCACGAACACTTTTCTCGTGATGGACAGAACATCATGTTTGATCTCTTTTTGAATTTTGCGGATGCCGCCCTAGGTACCTCAGTTGAAGTACCTACTCTAGGAAAATTGGTCAAAATCACGATACCAGCAGGTACACCCGCAGGAAAAATATTCCGCCTCCGAGGCAAAGGGATTCCATCAGTACAAGGATATAGCCAGAAAGGAGACCAATTAATTAATGTTAATATCTGGACACCTAAAACCTTATCCAAAGGAGACAAAGAACTGCTCGAAAAAATGAGAGGCTTACCGAATTTCCAACCACAAGATGGAAAGGGACAAAAAGGGTTCTTTGCTCGGATGAAAGATTATTTCGAATGAGAATCTTGCAACTCACCTTATTAGCAATTTTGCTCTGGTCCTGTGGTAAGACGCCTTATTATTCAGAAACGATTCCAGTGAGCGGGGAGCAATGGGGAATTAAGGACACTTTGGTTTTTGAGATAGAGGTGACGGACACCTTGCCTGTATATGAAATGTTGCTGGTTGTCGACCACGATGCAAGCTACAGCTACGAGAATATCTACCTAAAGATAGAAACGCTGTTTCCAGATACGGCCCCTAGAGAAGAACAGCTCACAATCGATCTTGCAGAAAATAATGGCGGCTGGGTTGGAAAATGTAAGGGTGATAACTGTCAATGCATGGTCGTGCTTTTAGAAAACTTTAAATTCCCTTCTTACGGCCTATATACATTCAAAATCAATCAGTATACCAGAGAAGAACAGCTAGCAGGTATCAATAGTCTGCAATTACAAGTTTTGTCCATAGATTAGGCACAGCTTACCTTATCACAGTATTACCACCAACAGCGTGGACCTCTTCACCATACGGCAGATAGACACGCTTAGTTCATAGTCACAGGTTACATCACCGCAACCTAATCTTTGTCTGTCTATGCCTTTTGTCACAGTGCAATACTGGTAATCAACAAGAATTTATGTGTGAAACTGCTGAGGTACGATGTTCGATTGTTGACCTCCATGGTTATGCAAATGACTTAGATTAATTTCAACATAGCCAATATGAACCAGATC
>CALEAC010000215.1 GCA_937944095.1 uncultured Saprospiraceae bacterium | reverse complement strand
TAGGTGGGCTGATAAATCTAATTCCTAAAGAACCCAAAGACAATCCTGAAGCATCCTTACATCTCAATCAATCGCATATAGGAAATACGGACCTTAATGCCTTCTTCTCTACGAAGAGTGGCAAATGGGGCATGACCATATTTACCTCTAACAACACCAATACTGTATATGACGTAGATCAAGATGGCTTCTCCGATGTACCTGAGGTTCGGAAATTCAACTTTAATCCCAAGGTTTTCTATTACCCAAATGACAAAACAACAATCAGTCTAGGTGGCACCTTTACTAACGAAAATAGAATAGGTGGCGATGTAATTCTAGTAGAAGGCGGCAAATTAGATTCAATTCACAACTACTTTGAAAGAAATAAATCAAAACAAACATCTACCCTCTTCAAAATAGAACACGAGTTATCTAAAACTCAAAAGATAGAATTCAAGAATAGCACTAACAACTTTGATAGAAATATATTTCTGAACGACTATGCATTTGCAGGAACACAGTTCTCTACTTTCACAGAGTTGAGCTATTCACAAAACAATACTAACAGTAATCTAATTCTTGGGATTAATATATATTCTGACAGCTTTGGTGAAAAAGAAATAGAAACAAGTCTACTTAGAGACCAGCGTCTTCTCACGATGGGCGCTTTCGCTCAATATATCTATGACGTCAATCCTAAGTTATCAGTCGAGGCTGGATTAAGGTCCGACTACAACACTGATTACGGCAATTTCATACTGCCTAAAGTAGCGTTAGTGTACAAACCTTCTCTAAAATTTACCGGTCGTCTAGGTGGTGGCTTAGGCTATAAATTACCTACCATATTTACAGAAGATGCTGAGATTCTCGCTTTCCAAAATGTCAACCCCGTAGATCCTAATACTCACTCAGCTGAAGAATCATTCGGACTAAATGCTGATTTAACTTGTCGCTTTATTGTTTCTGATAATTTTAGTCTGAGCTTAACTGAGTATTTATTTTATAATAAGCTAGACGCACCTCTAATTCTAGAACCTGTCACAATGGATGAATCTAGTTTTAGGAATAGTGATGGCTACTTCGAAACCAAAGGTATCGAAACTCTAATAAAGGCGTCTTTACATAATTTCAATTTATACTTAGGCTATACCTATGTCGACGCTGCTAGAATAGATAATGTGGAGTCAATGACACTTCCGCTCACCCCAGCACACTCTTTCCATGGTGACTTAATGTTTATAGTCGATGGGAAATGGCGTTGTGGCATAGATGCAGAATATGAAAGTGAACAGACTCTGAATAGTGGTCGAGTCGTCCAAGCACTATTCAAAGCGGGATTCTTGGCAGAAAGAATGTTCGAAAAGTATGCCATCTATATCAACCTAGAGAATTGGACTGATACGAGGCAATCGAATTACAAAACTATCGTACAGGCGCCATTTACTAATCCAAGATTTACCGAGGTATGGGCACCATTAGATGGCTTTATATTTAATGCAGGTGTCAAAGTAAGATTGTAAGAAAACGAATGGCTTACAAGTAACTATAACTCTGGTTTGATAAAGATCTAGCAATATTACTTGCAGATAAAATTTGTACCGTTGAAAAACAATAAACAAAAATTCGTTTGTAAGATACATTAACAGCTTAAAAGCAGATGACACCTGGGCTTTGGATATTGTAAAGTCATTTCCCAAAAACGAATAAAAAATGAACTTAGACAAATTACTAATTACACTTCTTATGCTGGCCGTTTCCTGCAAATCAAATAAGACAGAAGAACATACCAAAAAGATTTCATTTTGTAATTCTACCGTAACTATCGATGGCCTACTCTCTGAACCAGCATGGAAAAATATAACGTGGCAAGACATAGACCAAAAGTGGCTTGGTCCAGATTATACAGCTACAGATTTTTCAGGAAGATACAAGCTTGCTTGGAACGAAAACAAACTACTAGTCGCCGCTGAAATACAAGACGACAAACTCATAGACACTCACGCAGATGGGCTCTACAAATATTGGGATGATGATTGCCTAGAAATATTTATAGATGAAGATGCTTCAGGAGGAGATCACCAGTATAACTATAATGCTTTTGCCTATCATATCGGCTTAGATAACAAAGTAGTAGATATCGGCCTAGATAGCCTACCACATTATTACAATCATATTACTTGTGTCAGGCATACTTCAGGTAACATTTCCACTTGGGAGTTATCCATAGATATCTATGATGACAGTTATCTCTATGGCAAAGATCCTCAAAAAGTAAAACTATCAAATAACAAGATGATTGGGTTTGCGATAGCCTATTGTGACAATGACAACAGCCTCGAAAGAGAAAACTTCATAGGTAGTGCCCCTGTTGCAGGAGACGACAAAAATAGAGGATGGATCGATGCAGGAATTTTTGAGAAACATCGCTTAGTCAAATAACCAATACTAAGATGTCTAGACTACTTCCCTCTTAGTCCATGGATTATGTAGGAAATATCTTAGCCATCAATAACAGGAAAGTAGGGACAGCTTAAAGCCGTATTTATCTGTTGAGAAGCTACACATCGACAGGTATCACGGCACCTCATAAAATGGATCTACACAACAACCTAGAACCACTAGGCTTAAAATGATTATGACCAAGGTGTTAAGCAAAACTAACCAGCAAAGCCATAGAAATAACTTACTTGATACTAATTTCATCGACAAAGATCCAGGCCTTACCACCATGTGCATGGCCTAGATGCCATTTGGGTAAATCCCCAAGTCTTTTCGCTACTATCCGTACATAACGATAGTCCTTAGAGTCTATATTGAATATGACTGAGTTGATTTTAGCTTGATCAGATTCTTCAACTGGATATCTAGAAGAACTAAGCTTAATAAAATCCTCGCCATCATGAGAGACAAATAACTCAACTTCTTTTGGTAAAAAAATCCAGCTCCTTTGGTCATCTAAGAAGTTAACCTGCACTTTTTCGAAAGCCTTAGGAGAGCCTAAGTCTAGCGTGGCGACGACATCCTCGTTATAATAACCTTGCCAAGTGCCTGTTCTGAAGTCCTTAGTACCCATTACACCATCTATGAGTGCATTAACGCCACCTGCATTATACTGATTAGCATAATCAGTTCCGAGTTCTATAGTAAGATTAGGATCTAACTTAAAAAAAGAAGTCGTAACAGTCCCACTTCTCACACCATACTTCTCAGCATAGATGGTCAGTTCAGTTGCTTGGCTAATAGTAATAGGCTGTTCGTAAGGTAAAGCAGGGCTACCATTTATTTGATACATAATCAGCGCTTCGGGATCTACGCATGATAGTACAACTACTGTGTTTTCCGAAAACGCAATCTCACCTTCAGCAACATAAGGTGTCGGGGTAATTCGTTGCTCCGTAATAGACGTCATAGGGATATGTGAATCACTAGTTGCCCAAGTCGATGGTTCGCCACCCATCTGAAAAATTAATGTCCCTCCGGCCATAAGATCTTCATGCCTCAGGTAGGAGTAAGGATAGGGCTGGCCGTTTAACTCAGCAGATTGTATGTATATATTTGTATCAGTTCTATCTTTGGCCTTAATCGTGAATTGATTTTTATTTTCCAAATTAATTGACACTTGATCAAATAGTGGTGTACCGATAATATACTCGTTGCTACCTGGTGTTACAGAATAGAAGCCCATACTGCTCAACACATACCAGGCACTCATCTGCCCACAATCCTCATTACCAGAGATGCCGTCAGGGTCATTCCTGTATAACGTCTTTAGAATCTGATGCACACGCTCCTGAGTCTTATGTGGCTTATTGACAAAATTATATAGATATGCAATATGGTGACTCGGCTCATTGCCGTGTGCGTATTGTCCTATCAAGCCAGTAATGTCTACCTGATGTCTACCTGAGGTATTATCATTAGCAGTGAATAGCTTATCCATCTGTATCTCAAGCGCTGACTTACCACCCATTAAAGCTATAAAACCTGTGACATCTTGAGGCACATAGAAACTATACTGCCATGAGTTGGCTTCTGTATAATTGAAATTCACTTCATAAGGATCAAATGGCGAAAACCAGGTATTCCTAAATCGACCTCGCATGAATTTTGTCTCTGGGTCATAGATGTTCTTATAGCATTGTGCACGTCTCAAGTAGGCCTCGTAATCAGCTCTTCTACCGAGCTTCTGGGCCATCATAGCAATCGTCCAGTCATCGTAGGCATACTCCAATGTTTTGCTTACTGACTCTGATTCTTCTTCCACAGGAATAAAACCAAATTGCTTATAAGACTCGAGGCCCAATTTAGTTCGAGTCGCCGAATGTTTCATCGCTGAAAAGGCAGCATTGACATTATATCCATCTATGCCCTTCAAGTAAGCATCAGCGATTACAGGTACTGCATGATAACCGATCATGCAATGTGTATAATTAGCAGCCAAATCCCAGATAGGCATGATGCCTCCTTCATCATACTTGGCGATGAAGGTATTAATGAAATCATTAGTTCGATCCTGCTCTATAATCGTAAATAAAGGATGCGCAGCACGATAAGTATCCCATAGTGAAAAAACAGTGTAGTAATCAAAATATTTCGTATCATGAACTTCCAAATCCATACCACGGTACCGACCATCTATATCGTTATATATATTTGGTGCAAGCATAGCATGATACATCGCCGTATAGAAATTCACCTTATCATCATAATCATCCGTTTCTACGACAATCTTTTCTAATTGTGATTGCCAAGTTTGTTGTGCTTCATACCGCACCTGGTCGAAGGTCTTATTGGCGATCTCTAATTTGAGATTATTATGTGCGCCTGCCATATCTACTGCTGAAATACCGACCTTGACATACACAGGCTTATTATCAGGATTATCGAATCGAAGTCCTAATCTTTTTTCGCCATCCTCTATAGTCCAACTATCTGTAGCCATAGGCTCCGAAAAAATCATATAATAATACAGCTGTTGCTGCTCAGCCCAGGCTTTGGAGTGTCGATAACCTCTGATTTCTGTAGCAGACACTCTTTCTATCTTGTGATCTAATAATTCATCACGATGCACCAGATCCAGTATCAAAAACTGATTGTCTGAGGTGGGATAAGAATACTTATGTATGCCTGATCGTGCAGCAACAGTTAATTCGACCTTGATATCTGTGCTGTCAAGCCAGACCTGATAGTAGCCTGGCTCAGCAGACTCATTCTCATGTGAGAAACGGGTCCGATAACCTGGTAGTCCATCGGCGCCATTATGGAAGTTAATCTCCGTTGTAGGCATCAAGAGTACATCGCCATAATCCGAAACACCAGTTCCACTTAAGTGCGTATGACTGAAACCATAGACATAGTGATCACTATAGTGATAGCCGCCACAGCCATCCCAACCTGTCAGACGCGTGTCTGGACTCAATTGCATCATGCCGAAGGGCATACTTGCTCCTGGGTAAGTGTGTCCATGTCCGCCAGTTCCAATAAAGGTATTGACATGAGAGGTCAATTTTTCTTGCTTGTTGATCTCTGCTACATCACTTGGCTTGATACTACAAGCACACAGAAAACATAAGATAGTCGCTATTATGAAGAGCTCTCTTTTCATAGCTGAAAAATTACGAATATTAATGCTTATCGAAAGGCTCAACTCCTTAATATCCATAGCTAACACCCATATAAAAAGTAGCAAGACCTATTACCAGAGTTAGAAGTCTTAAGAAGAGTGTTTATCTGACATAGTATGGTATTGTTTAATGTGTTAGTGATCTTATAGTCCCGAGCAGTTTTTAAAACTAGTACCATACCTATTCTGATCGAAGACCTAGTCACCTGAAATATTAGAACAGTATAACAAGCTTGGTACAGAATTAAAACTAAAAGCTGATAAACAAAAATCTAATGGCCCTGTTGCTTGACCCACATATTTCCGAAACAACTTATCATTAATAGAACCACCCCTATTATCACAATATAACTATAAATCTCACCGAAGAAAACAAAGCCAATTAGAAAGGCATAAATCAATTCTGTATACTTGAATGGTGCGACAAGATTAGTCTCTGATATCTGCAATGAGGTCGTCATATACTTTTGTCCGACAAAACCGATAGCTCCTATAAGTATCAAAACCCCTAAGTCGTTTATCTCGGGCGTTTCCCAATATTTAAGTAGAGCCAATCCACTGACGATACTTGCTGAGATCATAAAGTAATTAATAATCACCATAGGATGCTCCGACTCACCTATCTTCCTAATAGTGACATACACACATCCGCCAAAGAAAGCGCCTGCGAGAGCCATAATAAAACTTAGCTGATCGATTCGGTCGTCAAAGCCTTTGATTAGTATCACACCCATGAGCGCAAGTAACAATAAGAGCCACTGAGCCTTCTTCACCTTTTCTCCTAATACAAAAACAGCAAGTATGATTGTAAAGAAAGGAGACAAATACTTCAAGGTGACAGAAGTCCCAAAAGGGATTCGCTGAATCGTCAGGAAAAACAAGGTCATGGAAATAACACCAAACAAAGAGCGCAATAATAGCAGGCTCTGACGCTTACCTCTTAAACTGACACCGACTTTGAGTAAGGTGAATGTGCTAAGTAATGCAGTTACAGAGGATCGGAAAAAGATAATCTGAAAAACGTGAACATGATCCACAAACTTAATAAAGCCTTGCATGATTGCAAATGCTAATGTGGCGATCATCATATAAATTACGCCCTTAGGAAAGTAGTCTGATAATTGCAATTATACTGTTAGTAACACAATCAGAACTGAGCAATCTCCTGATCCATCCAACTAGCTCTCGTCTCTAAATAAGTCTTAAGTGAAGAGATTGCTGACGTATAATTATTCTCCTCCCCAGGCTTCCATCTCTCATAATTTCTTTGCATCGCCTTATTATCTACTAGATAAGCTGCAGTCTCATCGACAAGCCCTGTTATAGCCTCAGTAACTAATTCATTATTTCTTATAGCTGTCCATCTTGCTTTGAGCTCTGACCTAAAATGGTCGTCTCGGATTAACGTGGACCACCAGAACGGAACCATCCAAGGATCTCGATCTACAAAGTCATTATACTCTATAACCCATCTTTCTGCAGGTATGCGCCCACTACCATCAAAACCAATATTAAAATCCCATACAGGACCCAAATTAAGTTTTTCATTCTTATCCTTGTAAAGGTTCGTACTGATTCTATAGGCATCTACATTACGACACAACTCATTGATGATAAAGTAATCGACAAAGCTGGACACATCAATATAATTAGAATAGTGTTCCGCAGAACTTAACTCAACTTCAGAAAGCAAGGCAGTCTCAAAGTCATGGAAGTAAGTCTGAATATAGGCCTTCTGCTGAGGTGTAATCTCAGTTGCTTTAGGGTATTCATATTGGAAATAGGTCTCTAAGTACTGATCTGCATGATACGGTGGGCCATAGGCAGCTGAACTGAGTAAGTCCCCAAATATACTATACTGTGATCTCCAACAAATATCTTCAGTATACATAGCATCATCATTCCAATTATCTAGATAATATTCTAAGGGCCTCTCTATATCAGAATTAACAGCTGTTGTCTTGTCTATAGAAATAATGTAACCACCAGTCACATCTTCTCCTTCGTTTTCGTCTATTTGTAATTTACTGACATCTATCCTATCGCCATCTCTTTTGAGTTCCTCCATAAAGAGGTATACCCCCTCATAACTTCCATTGACTTCAACTTCTACGAACTCTATCCGGCTGGTATATCTACCTAGTTTACGATATAACTCATGCCCTAGATAATTATACATCAAGGAACGATCGAAAATCAAGTCCTCATCCTTATCCACGACATGACCTAATAAGAGCCAGTCCTCCTCGGCTGGAAACCCAAAAAATGATGTATCGAGATCTTCTCCATCTATATCTCGGGTTTCGATATCATATGACCACTTCTCTGACAACCGAAATGAAGTAGACCCTCTATATTCTATCCCAATATAATTATTCTGGATAAGCCTATCTCCGTCATAGATAGACATCGTCGCATCGATCTTAGGTTCGTTTTTGATAGCTAGGCCTGCTGTTTCGATGACCACATATGGCAGAACACTATTACCTCTATCTATTTGAGGCTCACCCATTCCAATTGGTTCGGGGTCTCCTGGCTCCTTATTACAGGCTAGCAATAGGATGCAGGACAATATCATAAAGAACAGGATTCGCATATCTCGAAAGATTAATTATGAGTCAATGTAACGAATTCTTGATGATTCATATGGTTTTAGTCTCGGAATCCAACGATTGACCTGATTACAATCAGCGATATAAGGCTAACCAAATCTTTCTTTTAGCTGTAGCTCTTCATTATATTTAATGTAAATAGTATTAAATATCACAAAGAAGCACATGAACAGAATAAGAATTATAGAAGAAAATAATAAGGCTTCAGATATCAAAATCAAGTTAACACCTACTAACATTGGATTACGCACATACCTATAAAGACCATGGTCTATACTATATACACTAACCCATTGTATCGTCAGATAGCAGTTATCATTCGACCTAATTGTGTCAATTCAAACTAACACTCACTTGGTGTTCGCAATAACTCGATCCACCTAGGTGTATCACGAATTGTCCAGGTTCAAAAACCAACTCACCCAGTTGATTGTAATAACTAAAATCTTTTTCGGTGAGTTGAAATCTAACCTCTTGGGCTTCTCCTGCAGTCAGACTGACTTTCTGAAAACCTTTTAATTCTTTTACTGGCCTAACAACACTCGCGAAAGGGTCTGATATATAGAGCTGTACTATCTCAACACCATCCTGATCACTTGTATTCTCTAAAGTAACGCTGACTCCCAGATTTCGAGTGCTAGCCATCGTCGTATCAATAGTCAGGTCATCGTAATCGAACTTAGAGTAACTCAGACCATGTCCGAAGGGATATAACGGATAGATGCTTTCATCGATATAATGACTCCAGAATACTAAGTCGATGGGGCCAGGTCTACCTGTCTTGAAGTGATTGTAATAGATAGGCACTTGTCCGACAGCACGTGGAAAAGTCATTGGTAATTTTCCTGAAGGGTTACTATCTCCAAACAGTGTCTCAGCAATGGCATGACCTGATTGTGTACCCAGCTGCCAAGTCTGTAATATTGCAGGAATACGCTTATCCGCCCAGGTCAAAACTAAAGGTCTACCACTCATGACAACTAATATAATATTGTCATTCACCTCATGGACTCTTTCTAATAATTCTTGTTGCAAACCCGGAAATCCAAGTCGTGTGCGACTACGGCCTTCTCCAGATTGGAATCCAACTTCTCCTAAGACCATGATGACCTGTTCTGATTGCTTTGCCAGTTCTACTGCAGCTGCCATACCTGTGGTATCAATTTCATTAATAGGTACTTCACGTATAAAGTCCGTCGCACCGTTCTTAAGTCTGACGCCCTGCTCGTAGGTGTAATCAACTCCTAGCTTATCTAAGCCCTCCAGAACAGAAATAGCCGTTTCATCATCAGACTGGATGCGCCATGAACCCAGAGGGCTATTCTTATCAGCTGCAAGCGCACCTATAACTGCCAGTCCCTGTTGCTTCTTCTTAAGTGGTAACAACTGTCCATCATTCTTAAGCAAAACGATAGATCGCCTAGCGACATCCAGTGCTGCTGCATGATGATCTGCATGGCCGACTAGTAGCTCTTCTCTATCGACATCACAATATTTATAAGGATCATCGAAAAGACCCAATTGCTCTTTGACTTGTAATATTCTACTTACCGCCTCATCGATTACAGCAATATCTACTCGGCCTTCCTCTACGGCCTCCTTGAGGAGCTTGACATAGCCTAGTGACTCCATATCCATATCACAACCTGCGTTAGCAGCAGCTACCACGGCTTCCTTGAGGTCGGCTGCAAAGCCGTGCGCTACCATTTCATTGATAGAGCCCCAATCAGAAACAATAAAACCATCAAAGCCCCACTTTCCTTTAAGTAAATCTCTTTGCAAAAATCTATCTCCAGTGGCAGGTATACCGTTAAGCACATTGAAGCCATTCATAAATGTCGCCACACCAGCATCTAAGCAAGCCTTGAATGGTGGCAGTACTACATTATACAAAGTATAGGTCCCTATATCCGCTGTATTATAATCACGACCTCCTTCTGCAAAACCGTATGCGGCAAAGTGCTTAGCTGTAGCAGCTATAGTTGAGGGATCACTCAGTGATTCTCCCTGAAAGCCTTCCACTCTTGCTTTTGCGATCATACTGCCCAAGTATGGATCCTCGCCTGCACCTTCCATGACTCTACCCCAACGTGCATCACGAGAAATATCTACCATTGGTGCAAAGGTCCAATTAATACCACGTGCGGCTGCCTCTACTGCACTTATTCGCGCACCTTGCTTTATTGCTTCCAGATCCCAACTTGCTGCTTCAGCAAGAGGAATAGGAAATAAAGTCTTATGTCCATGTATGACATCTAACCCAAAGATCAGAGGTATTCCTAAGCGAGACTCATTCACGACGACCTCTTGCATCTTTCTGACCTCTGCCGCACCAGCCACATTAAGTACTGAGCCGACTTGTCCCGTTCTCAAGTGCTCATACTTCATCTTAGCATCACCAGCTACTGGGACAGGACCAGTCACATCCCAGAATCCGTTATACTGGTTCATCTGTCCTATTTTCTCTTCGAGGGTCATCTTTGCCAATAGATTAGTGACTCGATTTGATGCTGATAGGTTATTGGTTCTATTAGCTATTGGCTTATTACATGACAAGAAAGATAGAAACATCGTTAGTGCTGCAATCTGTCCTAAAATGACCTTACTTTTTCTTTTCAATTTGGTATCTGGCTTCATATATAGTAGTTAGCCATGAAGATGCAAAAATTAAAGAAAATGACAAGGCAGAGGCGACAACTATTACATGACATAACAATTTCACTATAGGCCAAAATTAGATATTGTTTGACACAGAAAGGCAACCTCTCTATTAGCAGCCTTTTGCTATTGTAAGTTTTAATCTTAGAATTTGCCTTCTGAATAGAAAATTAGATTGATAACCCTTATAATATCTAGTCTTCTTTATTTTCTGTATCAGTCGCATTGTCTGCAGAATCAAGCTTTTTACCTTTAGCATTTTTGACCAAGGACTCTGGTAGACTCATGCCGCTTTGCTCTAGAAAGTCACTGAGCTGAGGCATCATGCCGTATAAGCCTTGGACAAAATTAGTGACGCCAGTGCCGCTGCCGCTGTCATAGACAACAACCTTATCTATCTCCAAATCCTTAATAGCTGAAGTCTGTATCTGAGCGAGTTCAGTGAGCTTATCTATCATAAGATAACCGATTGCACTTTGTGGATCACCATTAGCTGCGTCAACTAATTTCTGGAATCCCTCTGCTTGCTTAGACAGTAGGGCTTCTTGCCCCTTGGCTTCGGCCATGTATTTAGCGAGGATAGCATCAGCTTCCCCTTTGGCTGTTTCTCTTTGTCGTTCTGCTTCCGCTTGTGCATCTATGACAGCTTTCTGCTTTTGTATATCCGCATCGACGATCTCGTCAGCTTGTCGTCGCGCGAGTTCCATCTTCCCTCTGGCTGTTTCCTTTGTTTGCTCAGCAAAGTATGCTTCTTCGAGTGCTTTGGCCGCAGCGACTTTAGTTGCTGCTGTCGCTTTTCTCTCAGCCTCGGCAATCTCGATATCTCTAAGAGCTGTGGAATTCGCGACCTTAATATCAGCAGCGTTTCGTCCTTCTATGGCTAGAGCTAATGCCTCCGCTTCCCCGACTTCAGCACGACTGTTCGCATCAGATACTTGTACCCTTTGGTCTTGTTCTGCTTCTGCTTGGCCTATTGCACCTGTCCGTACTTCATTAGCAACCTTTACTCGGGCATCATTGATGGCTTTGGCTGCAGCCTCCTTACCTAGGGCTTGTATATAACCTGACTCATCTTGGATATCCGTTACATTAACATTAATGAGTTCTAGACCAATTTTATGTAACTCGTTCCCAACATTCGCGTAGACTGAATCGACAAATTTATCCCTATCCGTATTAAGCTCCTCGATATCCATATTGGCGATTACCAATCTCATCTGCCCCATAATGATATCATGTGCAAGAGATCGGATAGCAGGCTGCTCTAATCCAAGTAATCTTTCCGCAGCAGCAATCATCAAATGTGGCTTATTACTAACACCTACCGTAAACTGTGCTGGCACAGACACCCGTATATTTTGCTTAGACAAGGCATCTTGTAAATTAACATCGATACTGATTGGGGTTAAGTCCAAGTATCTATAATCTTGGATCACTGGCCATACAAAAGCGGCACCACCTGCATAACATCGTGCTGACTGTTCACCTCCCGTCTTCCCATAGACAACCAGAATCTTATCTGATGGACATCTTCTATAACGACTAATAAAAAAAATGAGCATCAACAGACACAATAGTGCCAAGAAACCGCCCAAGATTAAAAACTCCATAATAGTTGGTTTATATGATTAATGTTATGTTTCCATTCTGACGACAGCAAACTCGCCTTCGACGCCTACAACTGTTATAGGTGTACCTGTCTTAATTTCTAAGTGTTCATGCGACTTCGCTTTTAATTCTCTATCGACACCATTGACTTGGACATTGACAATACCTGTCCCTTGAGCAGGTATTCGCAAGTATACTTTTCCACTAGCGAACAAGGCATCATCCATGGACCAGTTCACATTCTCCTCATTTCTTAGCAGCAACTGAAATAATTTGCTGAGAATAAAAAATGCGATGAGTCCTGATACGACACCTATAGCTGCAGCAATTGCAGGATTTTGTTGTGAACCCAGCAGCACTTTCATCACCCAGGTGGCCACAGAAATAAAGGTTAACGTCCCTTTGATCAGTCCGATTCCTCCACCATCAGAATCGACCTCTGTGGAACCAATATCGGTATCGACCTCAAAGCCACCCAGTAATGAAAGCAGAAAGAGAAGTATCAAAAAGCCACCACTAAATATTGAAATCCATGTGAGTAAGGTGATCATTGTAACATCTTTAAGTTGATATTCTTAGCTATAGAACAATATCATTTAAATATAAGGTTCCTTATGGAGAAGTTGTCTATCGAAGGTTTATTGATGTTCATCGATTTGCAAAAAAATCTAGCCATATCATTAGACCCCATACTAAGTAGGCACAACCAACTCATTAAGCCGTGCATACTGCAGCAGCATAATTGTCTTAGCGTCCTTTATATCTCCAGCAGCAATCATCCGGTAGGCAGCATCACAGTTTAACTCTAAGACTTCAATGTTTTCTTGCTCATCTACCAGGCCTCCACCTTCACTTACTTTCATATCTTTATTATATTCAGCGACATAGAAATGGAGTATCTCTGTTACGGATCCAGGTGACATGTAGGACTCAAATATTTTCTGGACTTGACTTATTCTATAACCTGTCTCTTCCTCTGTTTCTTTGCGTATACAGTCATCAGGATGGTCTTTATCTAATAAGCCAGCACAGGCTTCGATCAGCATACCCGTATCATTGTTATTGAGATAAGTTGGCAAGCGGAATTGTCTAGTAAGTATTACCGTTTGGTGTTCTTTATTATAGAGTAAAATCACTGCGCCATTGCCTCGATCATAAGCTTCACGAGAGTGCGTCTCCCAGTCCCCGTTCTTATTCTGATAATCATAAGTCACCTTATTCAGCGTGTACCAATTATCAGAAAGCACCTCTGTCGTTTGTATTCTAATTTGAGGATTATTCTTTTGCATCTATTACCATCATTTTATTAATTTTATAATCACATAGAAGGCTAATTAACATTAAGCCAATCCCATAACGAACGTTACAAACTCTCAAAGTATTCTCTGAGGCGTTCATGCCTTAGTCTAATAAATTGAAGGATAAGTTCCACTTCTGTGTCAAAATTATTAGCATCATAATAATGCTTATCATCAATTGGCCAGACTTCAAAATTCCTCTCAGCTGCTGCTTTGATACGTTTGCTTTTTTCTATGACTCTTTGCGATAAGCCATTCTCACTTAGTAGTTCCGATTGGTTAAGCATCTCCCACCGCTGTCTAAGTAACATTCTATACCAATCGTATTCTAAGAGTCTTCTAAACATGATTGATCTTTCTATCTCGAGAGGACGGACATCCATGTTCGCTTCGTTATCACCATCTCGACCAAAGCTATGGTCATAGTCCCAAGGGGCAATCCTAATTGGGGTTTCCTCATCGGTCTTATATAGGTAGAAATTCTTGAGTATCCCATCACTGTTATTAGTGACAAGAAGTAAAAGATGCCAATCAATTAAATTATCAATATCAAAAACCTCTTGGATGCCTGTACTGAAATCCTTGTCACTGCTACTTAGTAAAAAATTGTGTACACTTTCGAGATATAGTGATCTATTGTTTTCTTCAATCTTAGGGTAGGTCTGTTGGTGAAAGTTACCTTCCTTTTGAGCGGTGACTCCAAGGTATGATTCTTGGAATATATGTGGCTCTTTGAAAACAAAAGCTGTGCTATCTGACTTATCGATACTTAAACTAGACTTATCCAACTTTTCCATCAGAACATAGAGTCCATTATACCGACCATCAAGATGGACCTCTACATATCTAGTCCGAGCAGCAATATTATTCTCATTCATTGCAATGAATAACTCATATGAAATGACATGACGCAAGAACGTTTTATCTATATAGTTTGCATTAAGTATCCAGTCATCATCTGCAGGTAATCCTCCTAGTGGAATATCTCTAGTTAGATCTAGTTCATATGAGTGCTTAGGAAAGGCAATAGAATATCCACCTCTTCGCTCTATACGCCCATGAAAAGTCACCGACTCATTCCCAAAGACTTGCTGAAGATGCATCGACACCTTTTTCTTTATAGGTATGGACTGGACACAAGTAAGGTCTAGTAAGTATAACTCTTCATTGATCGACGACTTACAGCCCGACTGCCAACTTATAAGGAATAGGCAACTCAGATATATAAGACCTCGAGTAATTCTTCTATTCATAAATTGGGCAAACTATGAATCTCTAAAAGACTATATATTACCATAAGCTATACTGAAATTTAACAGAATCAGAAATTACAATATAATGGAAAGTAATCAATAAATACTTATACATCAGATGACTCCATTGTTGACTGCTATGGATTCTTAATCATAATCTCTTAGCTTTATCGGCTTAAGCTTATGAACTAGATATGGAACAGCCCTTAGTAGACAAATCTAATCAAGCCAAGGCCGTATTTAAGAGAGGTTCGCTGCTACTCAGAACGATATGGTACTTCAGCAATCTCTTGTTCTTTGTTAATCCCTTCTTTCCATTTAGAGCGATTAAGCCTGTCATTCTTAGGTTATTCGGAGCCAAAATAGGTCAAAAGTGTCTGATTAAGCCAGGCGTTAGAATCCGCAGTCCCTGGCTACTTGTTATAGGTGATCATGTCAGCATAGGCGAACGGGTATGGATAGACAATGTCAATATAGTTATCATAGAAGACCAAGCAACCTTGTCTCAGGAAGCCGTTGTCCTCACAGGCGAGCATAGTACCATCTCTGCTTCGTTTAACCCTCTTATCAAAGAATCAACGCAAATTATAGGGGAAGGTGCCTGGCTCTGTACGCGTAGTATACTAGGTGCCGGAAAGTCCGTGGGCAAATATGCGATCTTATCTATGGGTAGTATCGCTAATGTAAACCTAAAGGAATTTGGAATCTACCAAGGCAATCCAGCTAAATTCAAAACAAAGAGAGTGATCAGAGATTAGATTAAGTGACTACGTATAGAATCAGCTCTATACCCTACCTCACACCGTCAAGAAAAGCTTTGATCAATAGGTTATGCTTATCGCCTCTGAGATCCTTCTTCCCTGTGATATAAAATTCATAATATGATTCCGGCTCTTCTACATGCATAGCTCCGTACTCAAAGTAAGCTATCGTCTCACCTACTCTATAGTCAAAAGAACGATGTAAGAAAGTGTTCTTACCGATATAATAATGACCTTGGCCCGACTCATTGAAGCCCTTCATTCGTGCAACTAACTGAGGGAATTTAGACTCAAAGGTTTGCTTCATCAGAGCGGAGCCAAAGAACATACTATTATTAATTGCTTTGGACATCGTATTCAGCACTCGAATCTGCATTTCATTTCCATATTTTACTGATAGAATTTCATCAACAGTAGAATCACTTTCTATGAGTTCAAATTCTTCCGGAATTATAAAATCTGTATGATTGACTAAGGGTGGATTGCAACCAAAGACTATTATTACAGAAGCTGAGAGAAAAAGTAAAACTGGGACGTAATTCATGAGCAGTAGAGTTACACATTAAATCTAGTCATTAACTGCGGACTATATTTCCTCAAACATTATTTATTTTACTGTAGGTGCTTTAATAGCCAATATACGGTATTTCACTTAGCTACTTCGGCACAGCAAGGTCCTACCTAAGATGTCTAGATCAGTTCAATGATAAGCAGGACATCTATAGACAAATGCACTCCTTTGACTTCACTTGTCACTCATTATGTTGGATATCCTCCTTTTACACCTAAATTGGCCAAAAGAGCAGTCTACCGCTCATACCCAGAAAATGGTGACTAATCAGCCTAGTTCCTAACAGATCTAGTCGCCCTTTTTATTAATGCAAGGTGAATAGCTGCCATACTCCGTATAAATTGTACATCTTTGCGCCCTGAATCAGAAACAGCATACCAATAAGTAATATCAAAGGATATGGAATCCATCAGGAACATAGCAATAATAGCCCACGTCGATCACGGAAAGACGACCTTAGTAGACAAAATAATCCATGAGTGTAAGGTTCTAGACGACCGTGCAGATAAAGGAGAACTTATCTTGGACAACAATGATCTAGAGCGAGAGCGTGGGATCACGATAACCTCTAAGAACGTTGCCGCCATTTTTAATGGTGTCAAGATTAATATCATAGACACGCCTGGTCACGCCGATTTCGGTGGAGAAGTAGAGCGTGTACTTAAGATGGCCGATGGCGTCTTATTATTGGTAGACGCCTTTGAAGGGGCGATGCCACAGACTCGATTCGTCCTAGGCAAGGCCCTAGAGCTAGGTCTGAAGCCTATCGTCGTCGTCAATAAGGTAGATAAGGAGAACTGTACCCCTGAGGACGTCCAGAGTGAGGTCTTTGACTTGATGTTTAATCTAGGTGGCACTGAGGAACAGTTGGACTTTGTAACCTTATTCGGTTCATCGAAGTATGGCTGGATGAGTTTCGACCATAATAAGAAGACAACTGATATAGTTCCTTTGCTCAATGCGATTATAGATAACATCCCTGAGGCGCCCTACCTGACAGGGACGCCTCAGATGCAAATTACCTCACTAGATTACTCTAAGTTCACTGGCCGTATTGCTATCGGACGTATCTTCCGAGGTGACTTAGAAGCGGGTAAGGACTATATGATCTGTCAAAAGGACGGTGTCCAGAAGAAGGTCCGTGTCAAAGAATTATACGTATTCGAAGGACTCGGAAAAGCCAAAGTCGCCAAGGCAAGAAGTGGCGACATCTGTGCTATAGTCGGTATCGATGATTTTGATATCGGAGACTCTATCGCTGACTTAGAGAATCCTGAGCCACTTAAGCGACTTAAGGTCGATGAGCCAACGATGAGTATGCTCTTCACGATTAATACTTCCCCATTCTTCGGTAAGGAAGGCAAATTCGTGACATCGAGACACTTACGTGATCGATTATACAAAGAAACAGAAAAGAACCTCGCACTCCGCGTAGAGGATACAGCGACAGAGGATAAGTTCAATGTCTATGGTCGTGGTATCTTGCATCTGTCTGTACTTATAGAGACCATGAGACGTGAAGGCTATGAGCTACAAGTCGGTAAGCCTGAGGTAATATATAAAGAGATCGATGGTCGCAAATGCGAGCCTATGGAGCTCCTGGTTGTCGATGTACCAGAGGAGAATGCCGGCAAGGTTATCGAACTAGTGACTCAGAAAAAAGGCATGCTCAAAATCATGGAACCAAAAGGTGATGTCCAACACTTAGAATTCGACATCCCATCCAGAGGCCTAATCGGTCTCAGGAATAATATGCTGACTGCCACTTCTGGTAAGGCGGTGATGACACACAGATTCGTCGGTTACGAACCATTCAAGGGGGATATCCCAGCTCGGAATAAAGGCTCTATGGTCTCAGGATTCGAAGGGCAAGCATTGGCCTTTGCGATAGATAGATTACAAGATCGGGGTCGATTCTTTATCGAACCAGGAGAGATTGTCTATAAAGGCCAAGTTATCGGTGAGAATTCCAGAGATAATGACCTGGAGATCAATGTCATCAAAGGTAAGAAACTGACTAACATGCGTAGCTCAGGTGCAGATGACGCGGCTAAGATTGCACCGAAGATTCAGTTCTCATTAGAGGAATCTATGGAATACATCAGAGAGGATGAATACCTAGAAGTGACTCCTAAGAGTCTACGTATGAGGAAGATCTAGAAGATCATTTATCATTCGACCTGTAGTTCCTTAAGTTCGTTTTTCTTTATTTTAAGTCTAGACCCCTTGAGGTTGTCATCAGTATAGTAGTACCTGAATAAGGTGCCATTATCTGTCCCATTCTGGTGTTTTATTAGGGCATAGTTAAAATAATCCTTACCCAACATTGGTTTCCTAACCTCGGTAAAATAGATGGTGTCATGACTAATATGATAACGACCCAGATAAGTAGAAAT
>CALEAC010000214.1 GCA_937944095.1 uncultured Saprospiraceae bacterium | reverse complement strand
AAACGATACATTAATGAAAACAGCAAATATCAAGCAACTTAACGGAAGTATGCCCCACATCAATCTCTGGATAAGGGGTATCTCTAATTTGCGTAGAATAGTAGGTAGCGGCGGCACATCCTTTCTTTCCCAGACATCTATTTTGTTTTCTAAGGGGGCTAATTTTTCCCAGCCATAAAAGTAGAGCAGTGGCTCATAGAATTTATCATTAGAGAAAACATATTTGAGTTGATATTTTTCCGGTAAGGAAAGAAAATCCCTGAGTGCTTTCAGACCTGATTCGCCTAGATACTTGGAGTTTTCGATTCTCTCTACAGCCCGACTTGTGAGTTCTGGCAGTCTTCTTGCCGAATGGTAATTGCCGTCCAGAGAATGGGCAGTCGTGTTAGCTGATAACCAAGCCATCTGATCTCCAAATCCAAGCGTCATATACCGCCAGCGATCATGCCCATCACGTTCTAGAAAATTAGCGATTGGAACCACATCAATCTCATCAGGTTGTAGGGTTTTGAAATTAGAAAAATTGATGACACTAGCCGCAGTTAGGATCACCATCGATACCAAGATAACTGATACGACCATATGTAAACCAGCGCCGAATTTGCGAGTTATTGTTTCTTTGAGTTGACCCTGGAATAATTCATAGAAGAGTTGCCCCATAAAGGGGAGGGCGATAATAGACGCCCAGAAAGTGAATCGATCTAGTGTTAGAATATTAAAGGCAGTCTCTCCTAGAATCAATTGTGGGAGTGGCGTCGTGCCACCTGTGCCGAGTAGAAACAAGAGCGTGAATGATAACCCGAGGAAGAGCATTCGCTTGCGATAGATATTAATAAAGAGATAGGGTAGGAAGAAGAGCATAATACCCCAGGGAATCAGAAAGAATACGATACCTAGATCTGGAACTTCTATAAATGAAGCTCTAGAGCCATGGGGGATACTTACTTGTGTGATCGGGTCGGTCTTACTCCAGTACCAATAGGGGAATAAGACAGTGACCGTGATCATGATCACCAGTACACCGAAAAATATTAACTGGGGTAGATGCTTGATGGCTGTCTGGATAAAGTGACTTAGTCTGACCTTATGGATGCCACCCAGTGCAGCTGCACAGCGATCGAGCACTGCTGTTCCGAGTACTGGTGCTACGAAGAATACCATCCCAAAAATAGTTGTCACATGATGGGCCGCTGTAACACAAGCAATGATGGAAACACCTGTCAGAAAATATGACCATCTGTTATATCTAAGCCACCGGTAGATATCTGGACAGGCATTCAGCAAGAGGGCCATACCAGTTATGCTCGGTAACTGACCGAAGATGTGTACGGCTTCTATGTAGGAGGTCGAGAACACGGCTGCAAAGCAAGCGAATCCAGCAGCTCGTGGGGACACCCAGATCATACTGAAATGATAGACACCCCTGATGAAGAGACCGACAGCGACTAAGGCCCAGAGTATAAATGCGAGCTTGAGACTAACGAGCTTAGATAAGAGGGCGATAATCTGATGGACGAGCGGTGGATAGCTGGTCATCGTGAACCCTGTATACCACTTATGATTCCAAGTCTCAAACCAATCAGCGGCGTAATGACTCCCAAAGAACATGTGCACGTAAGCGTCATAGGTATTGCCTACCGTGAATGAGATCAAAGTGCCGTGTAGGAATAACGCGAGTAATAGCGCTATCAGATAATATAGTCTAGACTTTTCCACCCAAGGTTTCGTATAGGTCAAGGTATCAGAGCAACAGCTAGAATACAAGACCAGAAATCGAACAATGTTAGCCAAAGATAGAAAATGCTCAGGCTAATTGACCATATCATCATATCGATAGATCTGACACAGGAATAATCGCTATTTTTAGTTATCTTAATCTTATAGAACTCAGATTCATTTACTAAGAAAACGCTTGATTGATATGGACCTCACAGCAGTAATGCAAGAGCTGGAATCATACGGCAACCCAGCCACTAAGAAGACACTCATGAAACATGGCGCCCAAGAGCCTTTTTTCGGTGTCAAAGTGCAGGATCTGAAGAAAATTCTGAAGAAGACCAAGAAAAACCATGAACTAGCTCTGGCGCTCTATGACACAGGTAATACAGATGCCATGTATCTTGCTGGACTGATGGCCGATGAGACTAAGATGACTAAGCAGCAATTGGAAGCTTGGGTACAGCAAGCCTACTGGTCCTATCTCAGTGAATATACAGTGCCCTGGGTAGCGGCAGAGACACCCTATGGCTTCGATCTAGGACTGAAATGGCGGAAGGACAAGCAAGAGAATGTCGCTTCAGCAGGCTGGGCAACCTTAGCTTATTATTCTTCAGTGAGAGAAGATGAGACCCTGGACCTTATGACCTATGAGAAGTTACTCCTAGAAGTTGTGGATAATATTCCTAAGGCGCCGAATAGAGTGAAGTATGTGATGAACGGCTTTGTAATTGCTATAGGCACTTACATCAAAGCCTTGACAGCAAAAGCCACCATGGCCGCTGAGCAAATTGGGAAGGTCAGTGTCGAGATGAATGGCACCGCCTGCAAGGTGCCACTTGCGACAGACTATATACAAAAGGTGATCACTAAGAATAAGGTCGGTGTCAAGCGAAAGACTGCTCGTTGTTAAAAGAAAGTATAATCAGAAAATGATTTAATAGGAAATGAAGCTTGCTATCATCTAGAGAATAGAGAACCCCCATGCTAGAAAACCTCACAAATTACTTCGCAGAGATTCCATCGTCTCACCGCACAATAATAATAGTTGCAGGTCTGACTATCTTTTCTTTGATCGAGAGCGCTGTGCCACTGTTCTCTCTTAAGTATAATAGATGGCGACATGCTGTAGTCAATATTTTTTTTACACTGACCACGATACTAGTTAATTTATTGTTGGCATTTCTGTTACTCAGTGCGAGTGACTGGGTTGTCGAATCAGGCTATGGTCTCCTGCAAATGATTGACTTACATCTAGGAGTAGAGTTGATTATCGGTCTGTTATTCATGGATTTGCTGGGATCATATGCACCACACTGGTGCGAACATCATGTGACGTGGATGTGGCGATTCCATGCGATACATCATACAGATCAGCATATCGATGTCACCTCTGCTAATCGGCATCACCCTGGAGAAAGTGTTATCCGATTCGTCTTTACGATAGCAGCAGCGATTGTGATCGGCGCACCTATCTGGCTCATCATGTTATATCAGAGTCTGTCCCTCACACTCAGTCAGTTTAATCATTCCAATATCCAGCTTCCTAAGGCCCTCGATCGGATTCTACTGCTATTCGTCTGTACCCCAAATATGCATCATGTCCATCATCATTATCGATTGCCCTATTCAGATACGAATTACGGAAACATATTTCCATATTGGGATCACTTATTTGGGACTTACACTGTCGTCGATAATCAGAAACTAAAGTATGGACTCGATACACATATGACGACGCGTGAGGTGACAAGTATACCTTCGATGCTTAGGCAACCTTTCCGACCATATCGTGGAAGGATCGAGTATGATAAGGAAGAGCTACTGTGATGAGTTAGAACTGCTTGTGTAGCGGTTACACGTAATAGGTAGTTCTGCGTCATAAATAAAAAACATTGATACTAAAATCAACAATTATCTATACAGTAAATTTAATTCTGATTATTGGTTTATGCTTTACATTGTTGTCATGTAATGGCCAAGATAATGGAAGGAATAATAAGACAGATTCAGGCCTGACGTTGTCTCAAACTAAGAAGCAAAATGGCCAATCTTCAAATGTCGTTTTAAGGCCTGAAAACCAAATAGCTGACGTTGTTAGGGTTGTATTTCAGGACAGTAAAGGAAATTTCTGGTTTGGTGGAGAAGGTGGTGCTTATAGGCTTGATGGAGACGTTCTTAATCATATGGATGGAATCAAAAGCAAAGAGGGAAAAGGAATTACTATAAAGGATATTGCCGAAGATAAAGATGGAAAGATATGGTTTGGGCACACAGATGGCATAAGTGTTTACGATGGTACTTCATTGACAAACTATTACGAAGGTGACGGCTTATTAAGTGAGGATGTTTGGTGCATCATGACTGATAGCAATAACCAAGTATGGATTGGGACAATCAAAGGAGCTTGTAAATTTGATGGAAGTGATTTCACTTCTTTTGATATTCCAAAAGGCAAGATTGACCCAAGTCGAGGCGTATCAAGTAAAGAGATTGTCCATCATATAATGGAGGATAACAGAGGGAGGATATGGTTTAGCACTAACGGCGGTGTCTATATAAAAGAGGGAAATTTGCTCACTAATCTGTCAGAAAAGGATGGACTCAAATCCAATTTTGTAAATAGGGTACTTGAAGATAGAGATGGAAGTTATTGGATTTGTACATCGGACGGGCTATACCATTATAAACAAGATATCCTCATAAATATTACAAAAGATATTATACTAAGTGGAAAAGGAATAGGAACTGTAATTCAAGACTTCGAAGGTAATATTTGGTTCAATTCCAACTTACGTGATATATATATCTTTGATGGAATAAATTTTATAAAACATCGAATAAGTGAAGATGAATATGGTCCTGCTCCATTTCATATCTATGAAGATAAACAGAGAAGGTTATGGTTTGTAGGATATGGTGGTGCATATCGATATGAGAATAACCAATTTATCAATGTTACGCGAGATGGCCCATGGTAAGAAATCTATTCTCGCATCATATAGACGTCGGATACCATTACACGTCGGTCCGTGGCGGCCAATTTACGAAGTAGGATGAGGAGCTAATAATTAACTTTGTGATATAAATCATACAACTATGACGGGAAAGTAATCATAGTCGGGGCTAATAACTGGCTAGAAGAAAGAATAGCAGTTAGAAAATAAAAAGAGATTAAACTTGCAAGAAGAAATCGAGAACCCAAGAATCAAATGTTACAAATGTATGAGACCTGCCAGCTCATGTATTTGTAAATATATTAACCCTATCCATACTAAGACTCGATTTGTAATTCTTATGCATCCAAAGGAGTACAAAAAAGAGAAAAATGGAACAGGACATATGACGAAGCTTCAGCTCGAAAATTCTGAAATTATAGTTGGAGTTGACTTTACTCATAATACACGTGTAAATGAAATATTGACTAACGAAAAAAGTAGTTCTTTTTTACTTTATCCGGGGAAGGTTAGTTTTAATTTATCGATAAGGCAGAGTTCAGAAACGATTTCATTGATGGGTAGTAGTCCACATATCTTCATACTCGATGGCACTTGGCCCTGTGTCCGAAAAATGCTTAAACTAAGTAAGAATTTGCAAAAACTAAAGAGAGTGAGTTTTGATAATACGATAAAATCAAAGTTCATTATCAAGCAGCAACCAGCATCTCTTTGTCTTAGTACTATTGAATCAGTATATACTCTCCTAAACTTACTTAAGGAAGGTGACGTGGAGCATTGCAAGACGAATAGTTTTCTTATTCCTTTTGAAAAAATGATTGAATATCAAGTTGAATGTATTCTAAATCCCAATAATAAAAAATATCGTCCAAGTACACAAAGGGAAATTATTCCTAAGAACATGTATAAGGAAAACCC
>CALEAC010000213.1 GCA_937944095.1 uncultured Saprospiraceae bacterium | reverse complement strand
TTGTAAGTGATAAAAGAACGAGTGCTGTTCCTGTTAGGACTGTAGCCATAAGTTCTATTATTTCTATCAAATACAGCATAACTAGGTGCATAGTATGAGTAGAAAGGATCGTAAAAGACATTATTAGTGTTGTAGCTACTGTAGTAGTTAAATCCTGCTGGTCTAGAAAATCTTCTTATTCTAGCTGTGTAGTAGTCATCATACTCAGTATAGTAGTCATAATCCTCACTATCTACATCTGCATAAGCTGCATCGTGATAATTCTTATCATTCATTTCATATGAGAAATCTGAATCGTCCTGATCGACATAATATAGATCATCGAACTGAGCAGAAAGACTGATACTGGTGAGCAAAAAAGCGACTAGGGATAATAGATTCAAATTTTTCATCTTATAAATTTTTTATTGTTTGGGTCACTATGTGTTTAACGACTCTTCGAATTTAGCCCATTTAACTCGTTAATTCAGTTAAGAACATTAAAAATCGAGCTTTAACACTGGTTAATTAAGTCGTAACGTCAACATCTTGACAGCTATTATTAAGACGAATAATATTAGCATAAGGTTCGAATTTACTGTCCTTAAATTGGCTTTTAACAAATATTTTCAAAATCATAAGGCCAAATAGCAGTCTGATTAGCATTTAGTGTACGTATGGCCTGCTTTTATCCACTGGCTATTCTGGGCTATTCTGCCTATTCTATGCATGAATCAAAACCTTATAGCACCAAAAACGTAACTTTGAGGCCAAATTTCAGGCTACTAAGAAGATAATATGGCTAAAGAGATCACATCTAGATCAGAAAACTATTCCCAATGGTACAATGACATCGTCAAGAAGGCAGGTCTTGCCGACAACTCAGCAGTTAGAGGCTGTATGGTCATCAAGCCGCTCGGTTTCGGGATATGGGAGAATATGAAAGCTCAACTAGACACTATGTTCAAGGACACAGGACATGTCAATGCTTATTTCCCACTATTTATACCAAAGAGCTTTCTCAGTAAAGAGGCGAAGCATGTCGAAGGTTTCGCTAAGGAATGTGCTGTTGTCACACATCATAGACTAATGAACAATCCCGATGGCGAGGGTGTCGTCGTCGATCCGACTTCCAAGCTAGAAGAGGAACTCATAGTCAGACCGACCTCAGAGACCATCATATGGAACACTTATAGAGACTGGATACAATCTTATAGAGATCTACCACTGCTCATTAATCAATGGGCCAATGTCGTTAGATGGGAAATGAGAACGCGCCCTTTTCTAAGGACTGCCGAATTCCTCTGGCAAGAAGGCCATACGGCTCATGCTACTAAGCAGGAAGCTATAGAAGAAGCTGAATTAATACACGAAGTCTATGCTCGATTTGCCGAAGACTACATGGCCATGCCGGTACTCAAAGGGGCTAAGACTGCTAACGAACGTTTCGCGGGTGCGGATGAGACCTTTACCATCGAGGCACTTATGCAAGATGGCAAAGCATTACAGGCTGGCACTTCTCATTTCTTAGGTCAGAACTTTGCTAAAGCATTCGATGTGAAGTTTTCTGACAACAATAACAAGCAAGAATATGTGTGGGCTACCTCTTGGGGTGTGTCTACCAGGTTAGTAGGTGGGCTTATTATGACGCACTCTGATGATGAGGGTCTAGTCATCCCACCGAAGTTAGCACCAACTCAAGTCGTCATCGTTCCTATTCCGAAACCGAATGAGCAAATCCTAGAAGTTGCTGAGAAACTCGAGAAGCAACTGAAAGCTGCTGGTATCAGAATCAAGATAGACAGAGACGAACAGAAAAGGCCAGGGTTCAAATTTGCGCAGTACGAGATGGAAGGCGTCCCAATTAGAGTTGGTATCGGAATGCGTGATCTAGAAAAGAACCAAGTCGAAGTCGCCCGAAGAGACACTAAAGAAAAAATCTCAGTTGCTGTCGAAGGTTTAGACCGATATCTCATCGATCTATTAGATACGATTCAGAAGAATCTATTCCAGAAAGCACTTGACTATAGAACTGCGCATAGCTCAGAAACGACAGACTTCGAAGCGTTCAAGGATATCCTAGAGAACAAAGGTGGTTTCATCAGAGCACACTGGGATGGCACGACAGAAACGGAACTCAAAATCAAAGAACTGACTAAAGCCACAATCCGATGCATCCCTCTCGATGAAGGCCCATCTGATGGTAAGTGTATACTGACAGGTAAGGACAGTAAGCAGCGTGTCGTCTTTGCTAAGAGTTACTAGATCGATATATCTACTTAGTGCGTAAGTACAATACGGCTGGCAGTAAGATAGCCATCCTCATCATTGGCGACTAGATAATAGTGCCCAGCTGTTAACGTGGTCCAGTCATAATGGTTATTTCCCCGATCGATTATGATATCCATCAAGGGCTGACCATACACATCATAGATGATTGCTGTCTTGGGACCTGCGCCATTATTCTCTATCGTGAGAGAACCAGAAGATGGATTAGGAAAAATATTGAGCTCAGGTATCGTGATCTCATCTACAGCAGAAAGATTACGTCTGAAGTCTTCGCAAATAATTGGGTTGACGGCTTCATTAAGATAATCGAAACCTTCCTTATCACTGACACAACTACTATAAGTCGACGTCGGTGCATCATTCAGGAAATAATCGATTGCATAATAGACTGAGCCTATACCCTCTATAAAACGATGTTCTTCTGGCCAGATTCCTTCTGGTACACTAAGGTCATAGGTCTTTCGGATTTTTCCATCATTCAGGGTCGTATCTCCGACAGCTAACACCTCAGAATGAAAACCATCATAATAGAGTGAATCCCCTACCATCACACCAAAGTCCATGATCAACCTCTCCGAATCACAAGAATCAACAACCAATACTTTTCCTTCAATGATATTAAGGACTATCTCGGTGTCCCAGCCAGTCTCGTAAACTAACATATCACGACCACACAGCAAGGTATCTTTCTCGAAATAAAGAGAGACATTTATGTCATCTGCACCAACTGGTTTTTCGCCAAGTGCAAACATGATGTTCTCATATCCATCTGTAGAAAATAGCGCCTTGGTCGTCTGAGCTGAGAGATTAAGCGCACAAAATATAAATGACAATAATAGAAGATACTTCATAACTAAAATATTGTGTACTATAAAGATAGAGTTAAGTCAATGAAATACATAAGTATTCAGTTGAGTCGAAAGTTAAACCAAAAAAAGAAACAATACTTTTATCAAATCTATCTCACCACATACTAGTAGAAGACAATGAATAAGTACAGAAATCTAAATCACGAAGAATTAGAGTTATTGGAAAAAGATTTTGTGGAGTTTCTGGTTGTAAATGGCATAACTGCAGATGACTGGGTAAAGCTAAAGTCACAAGATCCAATTAAAGTGACGAGAATGACAGAATTATTTAGCGAAGTCGTATTCGAAAAAATCATGCGCAAAACTAAGTATCTAACCAAGCGTCTAGGAGCAGTGCTTATGTGCTTCCATTTCGATGAAGAGCTGGCACATATGATCTTAGTACCAGAATTAGAAACTGACATCCCAACTCAGGACATAGTCATTTCTGATATCCCATTATCGCAATTATCTTATCAAAAAAAATCCTACCAAAAATCAAGAGAGCAAGAAATATTTGATCTAATACAAGGTGGTGCAGAAGTATCAGATGGCCAGCTATACCAGGCTCTCTTAGAGCATTATCAAGCTAAATGAAACTCTGGGTAATTCACATAGCACTAAGGAAGCCATAGTTATCAGAACTTGTCATAGGGCCACATTCTTTTCCCGTTAAGCGTAGGCTGTAGCGTTGTAATGTGCAGAGCTGCCTACGTTTGACCAATATAATTCAAGATTCTGTCTTGAATAGCAAAACAGAATTTTGCTTTTTATCTTAAGACGTAGTCGGCTCGGCTGTAAGCTCGGCCACAGACTACGCCGAACAGAGTGATGAGTGTATGGAAATACATACAACAGTTCTATCTGATCTTAAGGAGGTTACTAAAAAACATCACCCGTTAAGCGTAGGCTGTAGCGTTGTAATGTGCAGAGCTGCCTACGTTTGACCAATATAATTCAAGATTCTGTCTTGAATA
>CALEAC010000212.1 GCA_937944095.1 uncultured Saprospiraceae bacterium | reverse complement strand
ATTGTCGTGGGCTGTGATGGTTGAGTTATTTCTTCTGTATAAGTTATAGTACAATTATTCTGGTCAGTAATGGTGATCTGGTATAGACCAGATGCAAGTCCTGATTTTTGGAGATCGGATGAACCATCTTCCCATAGGATTGCTTTATCTCCAACCCCACCAGTAATCTCAAAACCCAAAGATCCTGTATTTTCTCCATAACACAGCACATCTACCTTCTCTGAGGTCACTGAGATGTCTTCAGGTTCTGTAAGAATGATTTCCGATACTTCATAACAATTTTCACTATCAGTTATGGTAACATAGTAAGTGCCAGCAGGTAAGTTTTCGGCTGTTCTATCTTCTAAGTCTGCATGTGACCAATCGTAAGTAAAAGGCGCTGCGCCACCTACAGGTATAGCTTGGATAGTCGCTGTTGCGCTCCCATAGCAACTGACCGTATCCACGACTTGAATTAGGGCACTGATCTCACTAGCAATATCTACATCTATATCTATTGGATAAGTCTGACACTCAGGGGCATTCGCATCTTTAAGAATAAGCGTATAGGAACCTACAGCTAACCCAACGATGTCTTGTTCTTCTGAAGTAAAGTTATCTGAACCTGTCCATTGATATAAGTAATCTCCAGAACCACCTATTGGGGTGATGTCTATAGCACCATCATTTCCGGTGTTACATCCGACCTTTTGTACCTCCTTTAGAATACCTAGTTCTGTGGTTTCAGGAATATCGAAACATTCTATTTGTCGACAAGCACTGTTGTCAGTGATGGTTACACAATAGGTCGTTGGTGAGAGTCCTGTCATTGCACTGTTCGTAGAATCATCAGGCCACAGAAAGTCAAAGTCGCCAGTCCCTCCATCTACCTCGATTTCTATAGATCCGTCTTGACTATCAAAACAACTTGGCGAAGAAATAGATGAAGCAATCAGTATTTCAGGTGGTGATAAGATATCCACAGAGCTCACGGTTTGGCAACCATTAATATCAGTGATGGTGACCGAGTTAGGACCACTTCTTAGTTTAGAAGACGAGGGTGTTGTATCACCATTCTCCCATAGATATTCGAATGGACCATTACCAGAAAGAATCCTGATAGCTGCTTCTCCAGTCGTATCTGCATAACAGGCTAACTCAGAAACATTGATGAACATAACTTCGAAATCAGCTTTTTGTATAACGGTTTCTTGCCCTTCGATAGAGCAGCCACTGTTGTCATTAATCGTGAATTCTAGGACACCGGGTTCTATATCTCTAATCGTATCAGAAGTAAGTGTACCTGACCATACAATTTCATATGGCTCCACACCACCGTTAATCGATAGAGTCGCATAGGCAGAATTATCACCACTGCAATCTAAGGAGTCCGACTGGATGTAGACATATGTCATCACCTCTGGTTGAGATATTTCATATGACCTCGTCGCGGAACAACCAGCTGCATCAGTTATAGTCAGGTTATAATTACCGGGACGTAAATCATTGATCTCACTTGTCGTTTCATTATTACTCCATAGAAATTGTACTGGACTAACAAAGCCATTGGCTACAACACTAATATGACCATCTCTAGCACCGAAGCAGCTAATGTGATTTATTTCTGACTGAATATCTGCTAAATTCATTTCACTTATCTGAATCAGACTATCTACGGAACAGCCATTAGAGTCTGTGATGTGTACGACCCATTCCCCTGCAGGTAATCCATCAAATACACCTGTCTCATTTTCTACGATTATAGAGTCTAATTCTATTAAGTAGTTCAGAGGCAGATTATTGCTAACCATCATGATCGATACTTCTATAGTTTCTCCTGCACATTCTGGTTCAGATATATTTATATTTTCTATTTGAGGTGCACTGGTAGAACATGGCAGCGGGCTGCAACCGACACTCGTGGTTAGTCCGATACACCCACCTTGGTCGATGACTCTCATGGAGATACTAAGACTCTCATTATCCGCAACACCTGACACGATGATTTGATTAATATCTATGATTTCTATTCCATAAAACGAAAACTGAATCATACCAGCCATCGTTGTTGGCAACCATTCATCTGCGCCATCTAAGCTGATTTCATAGGTAGCAGTGCCATTTATCTTCTCCCATTCGTATTTGATTTGGCCATTTTCGAGTGGTATACAAGTCAGCTCAGGTGGGCTCGTTTTTTCGTTTGCCGAGAGGAATAGAGAATCAGAATGTACGCAGCCATAACTATCTACTAATTCTAAATTGTAATACTGAGAACTGGTTGCAACACCAGTAGGCGCTTCACAACTAGTACAGTCCAAACTTGTTGCAGGTGCCCAATCATATGACAGGTCATATTTAGGATTAAAAGAAATATGCCAAGAAAATAATTTGCCATCCATCAATTTGTTATCATCAATGATGAATAGGGTATAGGATCCATTCAGCGTCGATGGAATCGGATATAACCATTCAGAGACAGACCCTTCTGGTAAGTAATGTCCTGTATAAGTCGGGTTACTTAGGTCTAAGATTCCCTCACTAGGTTCACCGAGATTTATATTTTGAGTGGCATCAAAGCTGAAACACGTTTGTACTAGAGCATCATCTTGATCATTGTTGTTAAGTCGCCAACCATTATCAGTGGACAATTCCAGCACTTGTCCTGAAGGTGCCTCTAGGTATAGGTCTAGATCATTAAGTCTAGGGTGAATCAGACTATCTATACAGATCTCAGCAATGATATCTGGAGATAAGTCGATGTCCTTAAGTTGAACCTCAATGACTGAACTGGTAAATTCATTGTCCTTGCTAATTTCCTCTGTACCACTACTCGTAAATATGGCATTATCAGAAGGATTGAGATAATCGCCTAAGTCTACATCGAGCGTAAAAGTCTCGTCTAAGCAAGCATATATAGTATCCTGCAGTTCTACAAGGGCTAGGTTGTTATCGAATAACGGCAGGATAAACGTATCCACCGTACAGACGCTTCTTCTTATGCTGAGATAGATGAATTCAGTTCCTTCTTCATCTTGGTCTGCAATCGGTACAATAGGAACGATGAGTTCTGTTTGTCCTGCAGGTATCATGAGATCTCTCGGGAAGTCCTCGTAGTCTAGACCTGGTATTGCAGGATTGACGACACCTAGGCTGCTAATCAGTTCATATTCGATGGGTAGGTCTTCAGACCTTGGTTCGCTGATAGAAAGGATAATCTGCCCGTATTCACAACCTTCTGCAAGACTACCATCTATACCAGGATTATCTATATCTACTTGCAAAGCACTCGTAGAAAAACTCCTTCCTTCTAGAAAGACGGCTGAGTCTTCACTTTGGTCTTTACCATCACCTATCGCAATCTTGATAGTATATTCCTGACATGGAATAACATTGGCTCTTGCGACGAAGACATCTAAGTAGCCATTGTAGGCAGGCGTATTGCCCTCTGCGACTTCATTAAAATAGTTAGAGTACCCTAATGATTCTCCAGTAGCATTGCAGTCGCCAGTGCTAAATAGTCCTGGCACACCTGAATTGACACTATTTATCGTCACGGGTAGATCCAGGAAGGTATTCATTTGCGCATCAGCTGGATCAGGTACTAGAGCAATATTCTCAGCGACGTAGTTTCCGCCATTAGGGTTAGGCCCAGAGATAAAAAAGCCGAAAACATCGTTATTGTCTGCACACACAAAATTCGGGTACTCCTCTGAAGCGAAAACATACCTGAACTGGAGAACCTCGGATGAGGGGACAAAAGTGATTTCGAATCGCGAGACGTCCATAACCTCTACGTTAGCTAAAGCTTCTAAGTCGGTATCAATAATAGTCGCATCAGTCGTATTACCTGAGATAGATGCCATGTTGTTGTTAGCCTTGGTCGCATTAAGGGCATTACCAGTCGACATAATGATTCCTTTTCCTAGGCCAATCACGGCTTCACCGTTATCAAATAGTCCAACTGAACCTTCTAAGCCATCATACTGCGTATTGATTATCTCGACCCCATCACCTAGGAAAACATTCTGAATAATATTTTTAGTCGTAATAGGGGGGACATTACTAGGTTGGACAGTCATCTGTCCTAGACCTGCAACATGATAGAGCAGGGAAAAGAGTATTAATAGAGACCCAAATTTCATTGCTTGAAATTAAGAACTTTTAGACTACAAATCAATTAAGAAAACACCTTTGGTCAGCTATTTATTACGGCTGTGCAGCGACTGACCGAAATGATGAAATTTTTGCTTTAATTATGGTTATAACCCCTTATTTTATTGGGTTCGTTCCATCTTGAGTCAAATACTTATGTCTTCTACTTTGCTAAAAGTTAGGATCTATTCACTTAGCTTTGGCCATATTAGCATTTAGAATCATAAACATTCGATCTATGAAACGGTTTTTTGGACGGATTTTCACCTCTTGTTTGGGTACTTTGCTCGCGATAACTGTTATCGGGTTATTCTTTGCTGTCGCAGCTATGATGGGATCTAGCAAGAATGTGATAGAAAAGGGCTCAGTTTTACTGCTAGAGTTCGATACACCTATTCCCGAATTATCAGGGAATGTGGAGCAAGATCAGTTCTCTTTTGATTCTAAACCATCAATCGGATTGCATGACATCAAAAAGTTGATTCGGCATGCACAGACAGATAGTCGAATAGCTGGCATCGTCTATAAAGTAGCTGGATCGACGCCATTAGGTACCGTTACCGCCTCTAATATCCGAGAATCACTGAAAGAATTCCGAGATTCGACTGACAAGTTCATCTATACTTATGGTGATTATTTTGGCAGCACGTCATACCTTCTCGCCTCATCGTCTGATTCTATCTTCATAAACCCAAATGGGATAATGGATGTGAATGGTTCAGCAGCAATGGTTCCTTTTTTCAAAAAGGCGATGGATCGGTTAGAGCTAGAGATGAACGTCTTCTATGCAGGCCAATTTAAGAGTGCATCCGAACCCTTCCGTCGTACGGAGATGAGTGAGCAGAATAAGAAGCAGACTCGAGAATACCTCAATGATAATTTCAAGTTATATCTAGAGGAAGTCGCCGAAGCCAGGAATATCCCTGTCTCTAATATCAAAGATCTAGTCAATGAATTAGACTTCTCGAATACGCAACAAGCTTTGGATAAGGGTCTTATAGATGGGATTAAGTATTGGTATGATGTAGAGGATATCCTTAGACAAAAATTAAATATCAAAAAAGGAAGGGTTATCGATTATGTATCATTAGATGAATACAGTACTAAAACGACCCTGACTGAACTGAAAGGTAAAAATAAGATTGCAGTCATCTATGCAGAAGGTGAAGTGCAATACAATAACGATAACAAAGGCAATATCAATGAGATTAACTATCACAAGGTCTTTGATAAAATAAGAAAAGATAAGAAGGTCAAAGCAATTGTACTCCGTGTCAATTCTCCTGGCGGCAGTGCATTTACCTCAGATGTAATCTGGAGAGAACTGAAAGAGCTCAAACAAGATAGCATTCCGATCATAGCTTCATTTGGTGATTACGCGGCATCAGGTGGGTATTATATCGCCGCGGGCGCGGATAAGATTGTTTCTCATCCGAAGACCTTAACGGGTTCTATCGGTGTATTCTCTATGCTTCCTAACTTCTCAAAATTTCTCGATAATAAGATTGGGGTCACTTTTGACACCGTTAAGACGAGTCCTTATGCAGTTGTTGCTTCCCCATTCTATGATATGAATACAGCGGAGAAAGGCGCCTTGCAGAACTTTACCGATGAGTTATATGCGCAGTTTCTCGGGCGGGTAGCAGAAGGTAGACTTAGCACAGTGGATGACATACACGAAGTCGCTCAGGGACGGGTATGGACTGGGGAGAGAGCCAGTAAAATTGGGCTAGTAGACGCATTAGGTGATTTAGATACAGCTATAGATATGGCTGCTGACATGGCCGATATAGCTGATAATTACAAGCTGGTGGCCTATCCTAAGATCAAGAGGGAATTCTGGGAAGATATTCTACTACAATTAAAAAGTGCAGAGGCCAAAATATTCTCTAAACAAATGAGTGAAGTCGAAAAACAACTTCTGGATCAAGGTAAGCAGGTCAGAGAAATGCTTAAGTATCGTGAACCTATGGCCCGTATGCCTTTTGTAATCATCTAATATTGAGCGCATGGACTATTTACCCTTATTCCCACTAGGTATGGTTGCCTTTCCGCCGGAACAGGTTAATCTCCACATATTCGAACCTAGGTATAAGCAATTAATAGAAGAGAGCGAGCAGACAGGAATGCACTTTGGAATCGCCTGCTATATCAAGGGGGAGCCAATTAGCTATGGAACAGAAATGGCGTTGATAGAAGTGCATAAGCGCTATGATGATGGTAAGATGGATATCTCGACACGTGCCATCAGACCTTTCATAATCGAAGAATTCCATGCTGAATCAGCAGGTAAGCTTTATCCTAGTGGCCGAGTGCGTTTCATGGAATACGAGGAGGTGGAGGTAGATAGTCATCTTCGATTAGAAGTGATAAGCCAACTAACGACTCTATATAAGCTGATTAATCTAGACATTGTCGATCACCGCGCTAAGGTGCACCAAGGTATCTATAACTTAGCCCATAAAGTCGGAATGAATATCAAGCAGGAAATAGAATTCCTACAACTAACAGATGAGAATAGCCGTCTGCAATTCGTCAATGAGCATCTCCAAAAGGTGATACCTATCATCAAGGAAATGGAAGCCACTAAGGTTAAAGTCAAGATGAATGGTCATTACAAACAATTCGACCCGACTGATTTCCGCTAAGACGTCATCTTGTTCTTATAGTCGATCCGCGTAGAATTCCAATTTCAACGACACAATATGCGAGACTAAGACACCCGAAACACTACCAATATTAGTAAGTGCATAATCTAGATGTACTTTTCCTAGATTAAGACCTAGACCGATATTCGGTTGGAATTCGAAAGCAGCATTCGCTTGTTCGTTGACGATATTCTGGAAATTACCAAATCCAGCTCTGAGGTAGATTAGATCATTATACCCGACTTGTAAGCCTACTGTAGGTTCTATCCCAATGTTATTGCCACTGAATACGCCAGCTTTGGTACCATCAGAAGATAATCTTAGGTCTGTTTGTACGAGGTAGCTGAATAAGCCCATGTCTGTCAACTCATATGCGGCACCAAAAATCAACTTAGGTAGCGCCACCTCAGTACTCGATACTGGAATATCATTACCAGTCTGCGCGAATACAACTTGTTCTTCTGGTGCAAGGGTAAACGACCAGCTATTAACCGTAGTGGTGATATCCCTGGCCATGATGCCGAACTTAAGATTCTCAGTCCAGTATTGTATCCCGGCATCGAACCCAAAGCCTATCGCTCTACCGAACGTGCCTATATTCCTATAGATCACTTTAGCTGTTCCGCCAATAGTGAGCCCTTCTATGCCCAGCTCTTGTCCATACGAAAAGAGTAAGGCATAATCTGCAGCAGAGAACTGTGTGACATTATCATAGTTGACTGAGCCATCAGGGCCAATCAGATTAAGAGTATTAGGGATATTATCGACGCCCATTCTTATGAGGGACATGGCACCGTAACTCTTTTTTCTGGAGTTGAGTCTTTTGCCAGCTGAGATATAATCATAGTTAGCAATACCTCCGAACCATGATGCGTGCATTGCTGATACCTGAGCTGGACTCTCGATCTGAGCCAAGCCAGCTGGATTCCAGTATGCAGCTGTAATGTCATCTACCGTCGATGTGACAGAACCAAACAT
>CALEAC010000211.1 GCA_937944095.1 uncultured Saprospiraceae bacterium | reverse complement strand
AAGAAATCCTCTACATCATTAGGTGCATATCTGTCCATCAGTCGCTCCTGATAGCCGATGATACCTTCGCCATCTCCTTCTCCGATAGGATCAAAGTGCTGGAATAATTCCAACTCAGCACAGTTAAATATACAGTTCTCGAAATCATAGAAGTCTGAATCCGGATCGATGTTCTCTATGTTAGAACATGGCCCACATACTCGACCAAACTCTTCTGTCGCCTCTGGCTCATCATCATTGATGAATACCGGGGATGACTTATCCTCTACTATAATCACGCCCCAACAGGTATTGCCTGTTAATGGATCTGTTATCGTTACTGTAAACTCAGCTAAAGCTCCTGTCGTGTGTGACTCAACTGCACTTACCTGGAAACAAGCAGGACAACCGTGCTCACCCTCTAACAACATATCAGCTGTGAAATCAATGCCACAATCTACATTAGCACTAACATGTACTAAGTCATTGCATGATAGGCCAACTGGATCGTCAGTTTCGTAATTAATATAAGTTATTGTGAATGAACACTCAGTCGTATTCTCACACAGGTCTTCTGCGATATAAGAATATGAAATTGCATCACCTTCGCCAGTCGTACAATTAATTGTTGTGAACTCATCTGCTGCTGGACCTGCAGTTTGAGTTATAGTTGCGCCGCAGTTATCAGTAAAAGCTGGCGTACCTTGAGTAGAATACTGGCCACACTGACCAGGTTCTAACTCTATTACTTTGCTACTCGGACAAAATACAAGCGGTGCTATGTTGTCTCTGACTGTAACATTGGAAATACACTCAGAAGTATTCTCGCACAAGTCTGTAGCAGAAACAGTAACTGGCACTATAGTAGCACAGTCCTCAGTACCGAATTGTAGGTCATCACAGGTAAAGAAAGTCTGAGAGAATTCTAGAACTATATCTTCTTCTAGGGTACAATTATCGGTAACACTACTAAATAGTTGTTTGCCCCAAATTTCTCTATTCCCTTCTCCATCTAAGCTAACAATGATATCGACGCAATTAACAACAGGAGGTGTAATATCGACTACAGGCACAATAGTTACAGAAACGATATCTCCTCTGCCACAATTTGCACTAGAAGGCACTGTATATGTAACTGTTAGCTCGCCTTTTACTTGATTTATACATTCTGGAAATTCTACATAAGATTGTAAAGGTAAAAGAACACCTGCTATTTCACAAGGAAGCGCTTCGCCATTGCTATAAGATGCATCTGGCGCTATATAAGTATCTATCACAGCACAATCAACTGTTGCTGGCAATACTGTTGTAATCGTAGGCTCAGAAGCTGGTTCTACATTTATTATTCTGGAGTAAACCACTGGGGCGCCCCAACTACAACCATTAGAGCTACACATACAGGTGGCAGGATCAATAGTCCACGTCTCAGTGTACGAACCACCGCATGCATCGTGACTTCCGACTATTTCACTCATTACGGAGCCTGAAACTAGACACTCCGTAATTTCAGAATTTGTAAAAGAAAGTGAACTAGGCAACGGTGGTGCAGAGGAACAAGCTATATCTATGTCCATTGGTGGGTTAACAAACACTGGTGCGGGAGGTGGCAAAGTGTATGTGTAAGTTTGAGTGACTACAGCCATCTCACCACATTCATCAGTTACCGTATAAGAATAACCCTGAGTTATCTGGCAGGTTCCTGTAGGCCCTATATCTGCAACTACAGGTACAGGCAAGGGGTCATCACAATCATCTGTAATCGTAAAGGCTGCAGACGCTGCAGGAATTGCAAAGCCGACAGCCACACAACCTAAATCAGTGATAGTTGAACCCCCACCATCTACTAATAAAGTCGGTGGCATATTTACTGGAAAAGAAAATACTTGAGTACATGAAAGAACTTCTACGATACCATCGAGTTCACATTCTGTCATATCACAAGGAACATAAGCTGCAGTATAAGTTCTTTCTATAGATCCCCCACCACAGAGTGAACCTACGACAACATCAGCTACTTCGAACACGACGTCATCAGCACCAAGGACAGCACCATTAGCACAGGTAGAAAATGTCAGTAATCCTCCTAAACCCTCGAATTGAGCAAGGTCTGCTAAGTCATCAAAAACTGGCAGTGCAGGGACTGCAGAACTACAGTCAAGCATTTCATTTGCAGGGCAAGTAACAGATAACAAATCAATACAAGGGATTACTGAAACTATAATATCTCCTTTCAATACACCATTCTTACAGTAGGCCAATGAGATAGGGGAAGTTGTCGCTTGGATTTCATATGTACCTGCTCCAGATGGTGTGATAAAGCCACAGTCTCCATCAACTGCCGAACCCGATCCAGTAAAATCCATTGTCACTGAGATACAAGCACCAATCAATTCAGGGGGAAGTATGATGTCTAATTGGACACAGGTCGTATTAGGGCCTTCATCTAGACCACAACAATTTTCATTTGAACCTTTGAAAAAATCAATACCTGCTACGGTTATGGTCGCCGGACAAGAAGTGCCCGCAGGAAATTCCACGACGACTGCCGGCATAGTCTCGTCACACTCATCGAAGGTCTGAGCGTCAAGGTCAGACCACACTATGGTGAGCAAGAAACAGGTGAGTACGGGAATTTTAAAAGAGAAGATGATGGATTTCAATAATGATATTGAAATACCACCTGACATAAAAGATAGATTCATGTTCAGATTATCAGTTGGTAAAAAAAGTAACTTGAATAGTGACCTGTATTTTTGATTCCAAAAGTTGAATTCTAATACAACCAGAATCAAAGGGAAACGGTACAACTCACTTATTGTGACCCAAAAATAATCTCAAGATTGTTCTCAACATTAATGTTTTAGCTATTTGACTTTAACGGTCTTTATATATAAACTAATTCTAATGCCGTATAAATTACTAATCAGCTTAGTACACATTAGAGAATTGGTATACATGAAAATTAACCTTGACTTGTTTAGTTAATGAAACTCAGGCTTTTCTGATGAATTCCAGATAAAGATTATGAAACTCTTTTCGTTTCCTTCTGGAGAGAGGAATGCTTACCTGTGTACTTAGATGTATTTGCTGAAGGGGATATTCGCCATAGTCTCTAACATGAGCAACATTAACAATGTATGATTTATGGGACCTATAAAAGGATTTAGAATTGAGCATTTCTAATAATTCACCGAATCTTTTATTAACCAGCTTTTTCTCAACCTTACCTTTCGAATTTTCATATGCGACAAGTGACATCTTATCTTGTGTCGTCACATACACAATCTTATCTCTTGGGATAACTAAGGTTTTGCCTCTCAGCAGAGGAAGATTGATACTTGCCATAAGAATTATGACCTAGAATAACTAATAAGTCACCTAAATCAACTCTACTAAAAATATACAAGTAAAAAAATCAAGCTGTCTTCTTAGCCTCCTCTATACTTTTCTTAAGTGCTGCCATGATATCCACGACAGGCGCATCGTCCACTTCTTCTGATATCGAAATCATTTGTTTGCCTTCCACCTTGGAATTAACCAATTCAAGTAACGCACCCCTATATCTGTCTTCGAAGTCAACTTCTTCAAATGGTTTGCATAATGAATCTACTAAAGTCTTAGCTAGATCAAGTTGTACTTGGTCTACTTCTACTTCTTTGAGATCAGGTACATCTTTCATTTCGCGAAGTTCATACGGATAACGCAATTTATACATAATCAGACCTCCTTGGTATTCCTTAAGCAAGACAACATCTTCTTTGTCTCGGAGAATAATTCTACCGACGCCTGCTTTCCCGGAATTCCTAAGTGTCTGAGTGAAAAGATTAAAAGTCTTAGTTGCCACTTCTCCATTGGGACCTACAAAGTAAAAGGTCTCGAAGCGTGTCGGATGGACTTCACTGATGTCTACAAAGGCTTCTATGTCAATCGCCTTGGTACTTTTCAGTTTAATATTTTCAAAATCCTGCTTTTCCAGCACGACGAATGAGTCTGGCTCATACTCATAGCCTTTGACGATATCACCATAGGGTACAACTTTCTCACAGGTCTTACAAACCTTAGAATAACCGATAGACCCATTGTCTTCTTTATGTAGCTGCTTGAACTTTATATTCTTTTTAGTCTCCACAGCACTAAAAATCTGTATTGGTATCGTCACAAGAGAAAATCTGATATGCCCTTTCCAAGTGGATCTCATAAGCCTAATTTTAAAATGATTTTATTATAATTCGCTTTCCGTTTCTATAAGTCTCTGGAATACTGGTTCTCTGTATACACCAGTAGACGCAAGAGAAGCATACTGAACTTCACATTGCAGAACAGGTCTCATCCAGCTAGAAGTCCTATCATCATCCGTCTTATCTAGAAATGGTTTTTCATCAATGAGATAAGACTGAAACTGTAACAATAGTTTCTTCATCCTTTCTGAATCAAATCCAGTGCCGACTTTACCCATATATTGCCAATCTCCATTTTCAGTAGGTTTTAACAGGTGTAAAGCGCCGAAAAGAGCCGACCGATCACCTTCTCCTTTGGTAAACCCGGCTATAAAGCAGGTTTCAGTTGTTCTATGTTTGACCTTTAGCCAACCCTCACTTCGCTGACCGATATGATAGATTGCCATTTTATCTTTGGCCATAATACCTTCTAAGGACATCTGCTTAGTTGCTTGGAATAGACCTTTCCCATCAATAATAGCCTCACTCATTTTATATGGCTTTCCTTTCTTTATAGTACAAGCCAACCATTCTTGTCTCTTGTACATGGGTTCTTTGGTCACTATCTTTCCATCCACTTCTAATATATCGAATAAGTAGCAGACGACAGGATTCTTCTGTTTGACCCGTTCTATCCCCGAACTGCCTTGTGTATGCATCCTAGATATTACATTACTAAATACGGGTCTACCTTGCTCGTCTAGATTGACAATCTCCCCATCGAAAATGCCACTCTCTACCTCGAAGTGGTCCGCATCAAGTAATTCTGGAAACTGCTTAGTAATATCCCGACCACTTCTAGAATAAATTGTAATCTTCTCTTGATGGAGGTGTATGATTGTGCGGATTCCATCCCACTTAATTTCGTATACATACTTATTTCCTGTTGGCAATTTCTTACTGACGCCGGCTAACATAGGCTGTATCGGTAGACTTAACTGTCCTTGGTCATGATTCTGTATTAATTCCACCAACCACTGGTCATCTCTCGTTCGGAACATTGAATAAGACCGATCAAACCCTTGACCCTTTAGTCTAATCTTATGTTTCTTTTCTGCCTTCTCTAACCACTCAAAAGTACCTGTCGTCCATACCCACATTTTCCCAGCACCATATTCCCCTTTGGGTATAACCCCTTCGAAAGTTAAATACTTCATCGGATGCGCTTCTGTCTGAATCGCTAGTCTCTTGGTCCCTTTAATAAAAGGCAAGCCTTTTGGTATCGCCCAACTCAGTAACACGCCTTCATGCTCGAGACGGAGATCATAATGCAAATTCTGTGCGTCGTGCAACTGAATGCAGAACTGATTTCCATTACTAGTCACAGGTGCTAGTCCTGGTTCCGGTGTATTATTGAAATCCCTCTTGGCAATATAACTTGATAGCTTAGTCGCGACCTCTGGGGAGACAGTTGCGGGTGATCGGTCCTTATCATGGAGGGGGGCAGATTGGTTATAGAAATCATTCCAGACATCACCATGTTCACTCAAACATTCTTTATAATTTTTGATATGGATATCCTTAGAACTGGTCAGGTCAGCAACTTGATTCCAAGTGAGTGGAAACGAGATGGGTGCACCGACTTTTCCTCTCAGACTATAGGGTGCCACGGTCGTGTGTGCCTTATGGTTTCTAAATATATCTATCAAGGTCTTGCCACCTCGCTTTTCTTTGTTCATCGCGAGTGTACTCGTTTCCATATTTTGTGCGACAAAAATCTTAGCTAAGTTCTTAACCGATTCTACCATCTCCTCATGGGTGTAATCCTTGGCGATAGGTACGTATATGTGGAGTCCTTTGGAACCAGAGGTTTTTACATACGGTGTATAGTTATAGCTCTCTAGAAAATCTTTAAGCCTAAATGCAATGGCTTTCACTATTCCAAAATCTCCATTCTCAGGAGGATCCAGATCAAAGATAAAATGGTCGGGATGTGCCTCGTCGTCACTGGTCATCTGCATCGGATGCAATTCTAAGGCTGCAAGATTTGCTAACCAGACAACAGTCGCGCTATCCTCTGCAACGATATACTTAATCGTTTCCTCGCTATGTGCAATACCAAAGTCAGCAATCCAGTCTGGTGTCCACTTGGGTTTGGATTTCGCATAGAACTGCGTCTTGCCGATGCCATCTGGATATCGAATCAGAGTAAGAGGTCGGCCTTTGATATACTTTAATACGAGGGGTGCTATGGCTAAGTAGTATTGTATAATTTCGGCTTTGGTCACGCCCGCAGTAGGGTAAATGACCTTGTCGAGATTAGATAGTTTTAGTCTTCGACCTTCTACCTCAGTGTATATGTACTTTGAGGGCACTTATATAGTAATTGACTTATTGTAAAAGGTAAGCACCTTACGAAGTAATACTATATTTTACACAATTGCATTATGTTAATTTTGCTGATCAAGTAGCAAATTTCATATTAATTTTACGATTATGACTCCATTTATTTAAATTTTGCGGTTACAGTAGCAAATTTTATACTAATTTTGCGGTTATAATAGCCATATTAATATGATTCCACGATTGTTGACTCAACTTATTGACAAGAGAATGAAAGACCGCAAGGTCATCATCCTTCTCGGTTCGAGGCAATCAGGCAAAACGACTATTGCCGAATCAGTCATCGATATGGATTCGACTCTATGGCTAGATGGTGATGACCCCGACACCAGGCAGCAGCTCAGCAATCAGACGACTGCCTATCTCAAGAAACTTATCGGAGATCACAAGATACTGGTCATTGATGAAGCTCAACGCATACAAAATATAGGCCTTACGCTGAAACAGATACATGACAACATACCTGTCAAGGTCATCGCAACGGGTTCATCAGCATTCGAATTAGCTAACGAGGTAAACGAGCCACTGACTGGAAGAAAATGGGAACTGCAGCTCTACCCTATTAGTGTGGAAGAAATGAATGCACATACCACTGCATTAGAAGAAGGCCGTGTCCTGGACCATCGGCTCATCTATGGCATGTATCCTGATGTCATCAATAACCCTGGAGACGAGAAGAGCATCTTACAACAATTAGCAGATAGTTATCTATATAAAGACCTGCTCACTTGGGAGGATATCAAAAAACCACAGAAGCTTGAGACCCTTACCCAAGCACTGGCTTTTCAAATAGGTAATGAGGTATCCTATAATGAGCTCGGTCAGATGACAGGACTCAATAACGAAACGGTCGAACGCTATATCAATCTACTAGAGAAGGCTTACATCGTATTCAGGCTCCCCTCCCTATCCAGAAATCTCAGGAACGAACTGAAGAAGAGTAAAAAAATCTATTTCTACGATGTCGGTATTAGAAATGCCATTATCAAAAACTGGAATCCCATCAACCTAAGACAAGATACTGGCGCCCTATGGGAGAATTTCCTTTTGGTAGAAAGAATGAAACATAAGTCCTACAACGAGAAGTACACCAACGACTATTTCTGGCGCACACATGCGCAGCAAGAAATTGATTTTATAGAAGACTATGATGGTCAGCTACATGCCTACGAATTCAAGTGGAATCCTAAGAGAAAAAATAAGTGGAGCAAGACGTTTCTTAATGCTTATCCTGAGCATACGACGATGACCGTTACCAGAGATAATTATATGGAGTTTATTACTACTTAGTAATGTTGTAGGCTGAAAAAAAAAGAAGACCAGTTGCCTGTGCAACTGATCTTTGACGAATTAAAATTTTCGGAGTAAGTGATTTTTTTAAACTCGATCTCACCTGAGCTTACTTACTCCAACTCATATAGAAATGATTACTCAATCACTATCATATGTCTAGTAGCTGTGTGTGCGCCTGCTTCTAACTTGTAGTAAACGACACCAGCTG
>CALEAC010000210.1 GCA_937944095.1 uncultured Saprospiraceae bacterium | reverse complement strand
CTATATGATGTTTGTATGTCCCTAACGGAAAGTATCAGAATCGAAAGAAGAGCAAAATATTATTTTAAATATCTTTGAACTACATAATTAATCAATATTATTACCGCCATAGACGGTACAATTCAACTTATAAGGCATTATTTTGAGTTAATGGCAGAATTCTTGATAATTTGCCTTAGTATAGATAGAAATGATAACATCTACCTATTTGTAACAATCTACTATAGAACTTACTATAAAAACTAATTTACCCAAGGAGCATAAGAAGATGAGTCGGAGATTCGATACAATCTATCAAGAGGTCATTGGCATTCTTGATAAGAAACTACCAACATGGGCTACATATCATTGTACGGACCATACTAAGTACGTTGTCGAGAAGGCAGAGTACATCGCTAAAAAAGAGAAGGTCAGTACCAAAGATGTTTTTCTAATCAAGATTGCTGCCCTTTATCATGATATCGGCTATATAGAGAATAATCAAGATCATGAAGAAATAGGCTGTCGCATCGTTAGAAAAGAACTACCTAAATACAAGTTCACTAAAAAAGAGATAGACAAGATTTGCGGAATGATTATGGCCACTAAGATTCCTCAGCAGCCTCAGAACCACCATGAACAAATTCTTGCCGATGCAGACTTAGAATATCTAGCTACTGATAAATTCAAACCTATCGGTGACACCCTATACACCGAACTAAAGCACTTCATCAAAGACCTCACTCGTAAAAAGTGGAATGATATCCAAATTAGCTTCATGAGCGGACATCAGTATCATACTGACTATTGTCGTCGATACAAAGAACACCGTAAGATCAAGAATATAGAAGGCCTCAAGAAATTGTCTAATTCTGCATATTTTTCTTTCTAATCTCCGATAACCTTCCCTCCCCTTTTGTAATGAATATGTAATATCATTTACGTAACAGGATTTAATTTCTTTATTTTAGTTTAATCGAAGCACTGAGAGCACTGACCCCAGCTCAAAGTCCTAGAATATCTGACTAGACCATTCGTCTGTTGTGGGGTTGTTTTATTATACCTAAACAATACACTATGAGTTTAGATAAGATGCAATTCACAGAAGTAGGTAATTACGAAATTCTCCAGCACATAAAGCCAGAGAGGCTATCTAAGACTTTTAAGGTCAAGCACAAATATACTGAAGAGGTCTTTGCACTTAAAGTCGTATTTGCAGAAGACCCTGCGGTTGTACAGACTCTTGAGCGCACTTTCAAAAGACTAAATAAAGGCTTACACCAATTAGATAATCAGAACCTCATCCGGTTCAAAGAATACTTTATAGAAGAAATAGATGGCAATAAATGTTTTGTAAAAGTTGATGAATTCTTCTTTGGAAAAGAGCTAGAGAGCTTCCTGAAATCAGATAGAATTCTGACCAAAGATGAAAAACTTGACATTTTTAGCAAAATCTGTTCTGGGATAAAAGATGCTCACAACACCACTTTCCAGGACGATCATGGTGTCGAGGTCGAAGGCTTTCCCCATGGCGCAATTACACCGTGGAATATCATGATTAATGATGACCTGGAGCTAAGGCTGCTTGATTTCAAACTGACAGACAGATACACTATATCAGAAACCAATCAGAAAAAAACGATTTCAGGGTCTATCTCTAAGAGTTCAGATATTACCCAACTTGGATATTTTCTAAATTTTCTTTTTAGCAAAGACAAAGATGCATACAGCACTTGGAACTTAGAAGAAAAGACACTCCAAGAAATTGCGGCTGGAATAGAAGGCATCGATTCTAAGAAAGAAATAAATAAGATTGCACATCTTATCTACAAGAGTACCAGAAAAAACGAGGAAAAATATAGTTCTGTAGAAGGCCTGATTAGACAGTTAAATGGAGAATCCGAACTGCCAATAGGCAGGAAAATGAATCCTCGAAAGAAATACCTCATAGGTATCACTGCGATGGTACTAATGGCTACTTTAAATTTTTTCCTATTTAAAAACTACACAGCTACACAAAAAGCAGCAAGCCTATCAGAAGCCCAGCATAGAGGTGTGAGTCCTAAATCAGAAACCTCAGCGAATGGCTCCCCGATAATAGGTGAGTATTATGCTTATATGATTGGTAATGAAAATTACAAGAACTTAAAAAGTCTCTCTAAGCCAATTCAGGATGTCAATACTTTCAAAGATATCCTGACAAATAGTTACAGCTTTAAGCCCGAAAACATTATTACCAAGTATAATGCTTCTAGAGATGACATCTATGATGGCTTCGAACAGATTGTTTCCAAGGTCAAAAAAAATGACAACCTACTTATCTTTTATGCCGGACATGGTCAGATACATGATGAAACTGGCTACTGGATTCCAGTAGAGGGACTTGAGAATTCTAGACGGAATTGGATGTCTAATAATGAGATTAAGGATTTTCTTAATTCGATCGTTGCTAGAAATATACTCATCGTTTCGGATGCCTGCTTTGGGGGCAGCCTACTCAGAGACATCAATTCACCCAAAACAGGTGGCAGAATATCTAATAAGAAAACCAGAATTGCATTGACTTCTGGCTCTCTAGAAACCGTACCAGATAAGTCTGTATTTATCGACCAGTTGTTCTGGTATCTTCAGAATAATCAGGATAGTCTCGTGTATACTGCTAACATTTTTGCAGGTATTCGCGAAGGAGTCGTGGCTAATACTAAGACAGATCCTGGATATGGCCCGATTAGAGATGCAGGACATCAAGGTGGTGATTTCTTTTTTATCAAAAGCGGCGAAACTGGGTCAGCAGGAGAACCTGCTCAGACTATACAATAATAATTAGTTTTTTCGTAGCAAGTTTATTATTGGGATATTGGGATTATACCCAGTATCCCTCTAATTAACTCATGGTATACCTAGCTAGAGCACCCCTTAGCTTATTTAACTTAATAAAGTTTGCTATATCGGAACAGGTCTACTTTGCAAAGTTTATTTTTGGGCATCATTAAAGAATAATCATGTATAGATATCTGACCCTTAGTTGCTTAATTCTTGCTTCATTAACAATTATAGGACAGCAACCGCCTTTGGTTATTGACCTAAGCTCTGATAGTAGTTATGAGGTAGGAGAAGAATTTGACCTTGAGGTCAGAGTTAGAGATTTCCAAGACATCTTCAGCCTACAGTTATTTATCTTATGGGATTCGACTGCCGTTGCAGTCCAAGATGTCAGCTTTACTAATTCAGACCTTTCTGGGTTCAATGATGAATTTATAACCTTACCCTTCGAAGACATCGATGATCCTAGAAATAATAAACTAAGATTTGCTTGGACCAGCACGAATCCCTTTTCACTTCCTGATGATACACATATTATGAGCGTGCGTTATGCGGTTATCGGAGAACCTTGCGATACAATGTCCTTTAACATAGGTGATATCGGTGTAGACCAAAACGAAATGATTGAAGTAGCCGATATCAATTTTGAGAACATAGGTGCTATTTCTGATGGACACGGAATTCAGATTCCAGGTCCAGATTGCATATCGAGTAACGCTGAACTATTTACTCAGACTACAATCAGAAACTACCCCAATCCCACCACTGGAGAATTACATGTAGATATAGATGGCCTAGACAGTCCACTGCCAATGTTATATGAACTCTATAACAGTAAGGGTCAGCTATTAATTAGTCGAAAACTAAACTCAAAAACTAATGTTTTCGACCTGAAAAACTTACCTGAGGCCTCGTACTCATTCAGAATTAGTTCAGGCAACCTTCTGATTGATGAAGGTCACATAATGAAAATCAAATAAGCATGCTGCCTTGTTATAGTAGAAACTAGTCTCAATACTGACAATTGAGTCTTCGCATTTTTACTAATTTGGGTGAGTCTAAAAACACACTCAAATATGACAAAGAACCGATTATTAGTCTTAATGACTTCATTATTTCTGTTTTCAGGTATAGAATTACTAGGTCAGACACATGATCTTAAATTCCGTGGCCAGCAATTCACGCCAGTAGACAATCTGGATGCGTTTATTATGGATCCGCAATTAGACGAGGCTGATTATCTTCTAGACAGATACTACAGGGTCATCCAGTTTCATGATATTCCTAGTAGAGAAGAGCTCAGAAGCTTAGAGTCATCAGGAATCAGGTTACTAGATTACCTACCTAACAACGCTTACTTCGCAGCCTTAGCGCACGGTCTCAATAGACAAGACCTCAGATCTACATCAATCAGAAGTATTTTCAGCTTATCTTCTGAGATTAAGACCTCACTACAATTCAGTGATCTCCCCATCGGCAAAAAAGCTGACCTAATAGAGATCACTTTTATATTATCTAAAGATCTGAATACCGACCAAGTCAGGAAACTCTGTAAGAAGCTGGGTCTCACGCCCAAAAGCTTCAATCACTATAATAATTCTGTCCTAGTCTCAGTGTCAGCTCAGCAGGTAACTGAACTAGCATCGCTCCCATTTGTATTATTCGTAGAGCCCGCTCCTGGACCAGGCACACCTGATGATACACCAGGTGGCTCATACCTCCGATCTAATCTTCTAGACTCTTCATTGCCAGGAGGCAGACGTTATGATGGTAGCGGTGTTGCTATATTATGTCGTGATGACGGAGAAGTATTTGCCCACGCTGACTTCAAGGGTCGATTATTTCAACCAACGAATGGCCCTAACCGAGGTAATCATGGGGATGGGGTTTCAGGTATTATGGCAGGAGCAGGTAATATCAATCCGAGAAATAAAGGCATGGCCGCAGGTAGTCGCATCTTTGCGGTTGACTATGTTGCAAACTTTATGGATGAGACTATGGATCTCCACTTCGATGAAGATGTAATTGTCACTAATAGCTCATACAGTGATGCCTGCAATGCTGGCTACACGAATAACACAAGAATCGTAGATGAGCAATGTTATGATAATCCGACACTAATGCATGTTTTTTCTGCTGGCAACGCTAATGGACAAGATTGTGGATATGGGGCTGGAACACAATGGGGTAATATAACAGGTGGACACAAGCAAGGTAAGAATGTCATAGCGACTGCTAATACCAGTAATGTAGGCAACATTATTGGCTCTAGCAGTAGAGGTCCAGCGTTTGATGGTAGGATTAAGCCAGACATTAGTTCTAACGGTGATGGACACCTGACAACAACAGATGACCACGCCTATCGGAGTTTCAGTGGGACATCGGGTGCTGCACCAGGTATCGCAGGCTTGTTAGCCCAATTACATCAAGCTTATAGAGAACTCAATAATGGAGAAACAGCCGAAGGTGCACTACTTAAGGCCGTGCTACTCAATACCGCAAATGACCTAGGCAACAAAGGCCCTGACTTCATATATGGTTGGGGCTCTGCTAATGGCTATCAGGCACTCCGCACTCTAGAAGAAAGAACCTACCTGAATGAGGAAATCGAAAATGGACAGACAAAAGAGCATGTCATTAACGTCCCTACCGGAATCCGCGAACTAAGGATAATGACATACTGGCCAGATCCTGCTGCTGTACCTCAAACTGAGACTGCGCTCATTAATGATTTAGATTCCTATGTGGCTGGACCGAATGGCACAACCCACCTACCGTGGCTGCTCAATTCTGATCCTGACCCTATAGCTCTTAATACACCAGCCGAAAGAGGTGTAGATAAGCTCAACAATATGGAACAGGTTTTTATCTCTGATCCTACTCCAGGAGAATACACGCTGAATATTGTCGGCACAAGAATCCCTTTTGGTGTACATGAATATTATGTTGTCTATGAATTTAGGACTGATGATATCACAATAGTATATCCTCATGGTGGAGAGAAACTCAGAACCAGCCAATCTCAGATTTGTTACTGGGATGCCGTACCTAACGGTTCGCCTGTAAACGTATCTATCTCCTACAATGGGGGTACAGACTGGATAGAGATTTCCGAAGTAGAAGAAGAACGTCATTATGAGGTTTTCTCATCCAGCAGGAATATCACCAAAGATGCGATAGTAAGGCTGAGTCGAGATCAAAATGATTTTTTCTCTGAACCATTCACTATTTCACCTATCCCAGTGAATTTAAAAGTAGATGAAGTTAGATTAGAAGAGGTCAAATTAGTTTGGGATAAACTCCCAGAAGCGATAAGCTATGATGTATATAAATTAGGAGAGAAATACATGGAAGTTGCTAATACGACGACCGACACTTCTGCATTGATACCAATAGAAAGTCCATTCGAACAAGATTGGTTTGCAGTTGCTGCAAATTTTGACAATGACATCAAAGGTCTCCGATCAAACGCCGAAGGCACATCTGGAGGTGGCTTATTTAATTTCAAGCTGGACCACGATCTTACCATGAACGCTTTCATCAATCCAGGGGAAGAACACTTTATAACTTGCTCAGGAGTTTCTAATATAGACCTCAATGTAGAATTGAAAAATAATGGCATCCTAGACCTAAGTGACATTGTTATATCATATCAGGTCGAAGAAGGGGACACCATCTCTGAAACATATACAGGCACCCTAGCACCTGACAGCCTTCTATCCTATACTTTCACGACACCTATCCCCTTAGAGTCAAATGGTGAATTAAGCCTCAGAACCTGGTGCTCTCATCCCTTAGAACAACTTAGCATAGATGACACATTAAGTCTTACAGGTCCAGTATATCTAGACAGCGGCGTTATAGCCCCTGTTAGAGAGGACTTCGAGCAGACCAATGGTCGATTCCCTGAGTTCTGGCGAGTCATTAATCCCGACTCTGATATTAGTTGGGTTCTACAAGAAGTCAGGCAACTTGATGGGAGGATAGGTACTGTCCTTTCCTTACCATTTGAGAATTATGCAGCTACAAGACAAGAGGACATCCTAGAGTTACAACCTATAGATCTCTCTCAGAGTACTGGCAGAGTATCTCTCAACTTCGATATGGCTTACTTCTATAATGCTCAAGATGAAGATGGATTGAGAATAGAGGTCAGCACTGATTGTGGGACGACTTTTCCAGATATAATATTTGAGGAATTTGGTGCAGGTCTAAATTCAAGTTTCACTTCATTCCAATTTCCACAATCGACAACCAATTGGACTAGACAGGACCTCGATCTTTCTGCATATGCAGGATTAGACAAAATCATTATCAGACTTATTAGTATAAATGACAGAGGCAATAATCTCTTCCTAGACAATATAAACATAGAGCAAGTAGAATTAGCTGAACCCCAAGCGCAGTTTGACCTATCAGAAAATGTCATCTGCAGGTCCAAGCCTGTCAACCTCATAGACAAGTCCGATGGTGGATTCCTTAACTATCAGTGGGATTTTGGGTTAGGTGCGCTACCGGGCCAAGCAGAAAGCTCAGGACCACACGAGATTAGTTACATTATAGCAGGTGAAAAGCAAATTATTCTTACAACCACTAATGAGGTCAGCAGTAGCTCCGCCATAAAAGATTTATTAGTTATAGATAAGCCGACCGGAGGTTGGACGTTCGAGGAGACTGGAGATGGCAATATACAATTCAAGCCCAACTTCGATGTTGCTAACTCCTATAATTGGCATTTTGGAGATGGATCATCTAGTAATGAACCAGAGCCTTTACATCATTATGATAGCCCAGGATTCTACAATGTAACACTCACAGTCACTAATCAGTGTGGTTTTAGGATTCTCAGCGAATTAATAGATGTTTCTACCAGTTCAGTGTCAGAGAACCTTACAATTTCTAAGGTCCGCATATTACCCAACCCAAGCAACGGACAATTTACAATCTGGGCTGACCAAACCAATCCACAATCATTAACTGCTAAGCTTACAACTGTTAGTGGTGCAGAAGTGTGGCAGAAAGAATTGGATTCTGACGAACTATCATCCGGATACAACCTAGAAAATCAAAGATTAACTTCTGGTCTGTATTTTCTTATTCTAGATGACGGCGCATCAACCATCACAAAGAAAATAACCATAGTAGATTAATAGAAAAAAAGGGTGTCGCTTAAGCGACGCCCATATCTATTCTTATTTTATTAAGTGCTGATCCTGCTTTGACCCAATCTATCTGAGCTTGGTTATAAGTATGATTAACAAAGAAACGATCTTCTGTACCATCCATATGAAGTAGATGAACTGTCAGTTGTTTTCCTGGTGCCATATCATCGTAATCCAATATCGACACCTTATCATCTTGTCTAATCTTATCGTAATCAGCAGGATTATCAAAGGTTAGTGCAAACATGCCTTGCTTCTTCAGATTCGTCTCATGTATTCTAGCAAAAGATTTAACTATAACCGCATTGACACCAAGGAATCTAGGTTCCATTGCTGCATGCTCTCTAGAGCTACCCTCTCCATAATTCTCCTCACCGAAAACAAAAGTGCCTATTCCTGCATCTCTATATGTTCTCGCTGAATCTGGAACATTCATAAAAGTTGGGTCAGTATCACTGGTTGCATAGTTAGCTACGTTGTTAGCCTCTTCATTGAAATAGTTAATTGCACCTATAAAACAATTGTTAGATATGTTCTCTAAGTGCCCTCTAAATTTCAACCAAGGTCCTGCCATAGAAATATGATCAGTTGTGCATTTACCTTTTGCCTTGATTAATATTCTATTATTCTGTAGCGCCTTAGAATCAATCACCTTAAATGGTGTCAACGCTTGGATACGATCTGAATTAGGATTTATAGTCACAGTGATCAGACTGCCATCCTCTGCTGGTGCATTATAGCCTGCATCCTCTACTGCAAAGCCGTTAGGTGGTAATTCATAACCTGTAGGCGGATCCAATTTGACTTGCTCTCCTTTGTCATTTTTCAGCGTATCAGTCAGCGGATTGAATCCTAATTTTCCACTTAAGGCAATTGCTGTTACTAGCTCTGGTGATGCGACAAAGGCATGTGTATTCGGAGAACCATCTGCCCTCTTTGAGAAATTTCTATTGAAAGAATGTACAATACTATTCTTAGGAGCAGACTTAGGATCTTTGAACCTTGCCCATTGTCCTATACACGGACCACAGGCATTAGCAAATACCATAGCACCTATACCTTCTAGATCTGCAATCAGCCCGTCTCTTGCGATAGTGTATCTCACTTGCTCTGATCCGGGTGTTACTGTCAATTGAGACTTAGCGACTATACCTTTTTCTACCGCTTGTCGAGCGATAGATGCTGCTCTAGAAATATCTTCATAAGAAGAGTTAGTACACGACCCTATCAGACAATACTCTAAGTCAGTAGGCCATCCATTTTCCTCTGCCGCTGCCGCCATCTTAGACACTGGCGTCGCTAAATCCGGTGTAAATGGACCATTCAACAATGGCTCTAACTCATTCAGGTCTATCTCTATAACTCTATCAAAATATTTCTCTGGATCCTGGTAACATTCTGGATCTGCATTCAAGTGTTCTTTGACCTTGTCAGCTAAATCAGCTATCTCAGCTCTATCTGTGGCTTTCAGATATCTAGCCATGGAATCGTCATACCCGAACGTAGATGTTGTTGCTCCTATCTCCGCTCCCATATTGCAAATCGTACCCTTACCTGTACATGACATACTCGCTGCACCTTCTCCAAAATATTCCACGATAGCGCCAGTGCCCCCTTTGGCAGTAAGTATGCCTGCTACTTTCAGGATGACATCTTTTGGCGTAGACCAGCCACTGAGTTTTCCTTTGAGATGCACACCAATTAACTTAGGCATCTTCAGTTCCCAACCCATATCTGCCATCACATCTACAGCATCAGCTCCACCTACACCGATAGCAATCATGCCTAGACCACCTGCATTAGGTGTATGCGAATCAGTCCCAATCATCATACCACCAGGAAACGCATAGTTTTCTAGAACCACTTGGTGTATAATACCAGCACCTGGCTTCCAGAACCCAACACCATACTTATCAGAAACGGATTCTAAGAACTGATAGACTTCAGAATTAACATCATTGGCAATCTTGAGGTCATCATCCGCACCCACTTTGGCTTGGATTAAGTGATCACAATGAACAGTACTAGGCACTGCGACTTTGTCCTTACCAGCCATCATGAACTGTAAGAGCGCCATCTGCGCTGTTGCATCTTGCATTGCAACCCTATCCGGTGCAAAAAAGACATAATCATTTCCTCTCTCATATGCCTGTAGAGGTGAGTCCATATGCAAGTGTGCATATAGAATCTTTTCCGCGAGCGTGAGAGGTCTATCTAGTTTAGCCTTGATCGCTGAGATCTTAGCTGGTAATCCTTCATAATGTCTTCGGATCATGTCTATATCGAATGCCATAGCTTTTGAATTTGGTGCAAAAATAAAGATTGCGGACTATAAAAACTTAAACCAAAATGGAAGATAGCCTTAATCGGTGGTAAAAAGTGAGATAAAACTGAGTAAAGTCGCAAATTTTAGCTGATAATCAGTTTATTATTTATTACGTTAATTTATAATATATTTATATTTTTACAGTCCCGCCGACTACCGATTACCATCCACCTCAGAAGATATGGACCAAATACTTTGGAATCCATGGTCATGATACCTGTATCATCAGGCCGTTCTTTATAATACAATCAAGTTTCTAAATGAGAGCTTTTCTATTAGTGATCGTTCATTTCTTAGTGTGTGTGTTTCTTTGTTCTACTCTAAGTGCCTTTGCGACAGAACCATCAGATGGCTTACTAAACTTATCAGATGACTCTAGTATTGCAGCATTAACCATAGGTAATGACCCTGCAACACTAATCTTTGACTTTGATAATTGTAATGCCAACACTACGGATAATAGCAATTGCGATTACTCTGAGTTTACCGCTAATATTAGCAATAGCGATGCAATAGCGCTGACTGTCGTCAATGAGCACCTCTATAGACTCCGGCCCGAAACTCAAAAACACTCTTGCACACCTGGGAATAATAATTCGAGTGCCATGTGTGTTTCCTTTGCCCCATTCTGTGATTACCTGCCTGGTAGTCAGGAAGCGGTGCGGTTTGACATACAAGTCTCTCCTCTTATGAATCAGACTGTTGTATTAGAAAAACTCAGCTTCTTAGAAAAAGCACCATTAATGTTCGAATGGATTAACGGCAGTTCAGGCACGAATAACTTTCCACAATATTATGCAATACGTATCCTTAAGAATGGTGCAGTGGTGTATGAAGAACGGGATATCTCAACTTCCCAAGAATGGACACTGAAAGAATTAGATTTCGGGACAAATGATCAATTCAGAGTCAATGAGACAACTGTTTTCAACTTCGAGCTTTTGGCTTATTGTCCAGTCGGCTATCCAACCTTCTTAAGCATCTGGGACTTGGAGGATATCAGTGTCACAGCAGTATGTGCAGATGCGGTGGATAATCCTATAGATGGAGGCGTCCTAACTGGAGGTCCATTCTGGTTCTGCACAGGAGATGGCATTATGGATAACATTCCTGCTAATGAGGTCATCCTTACAGCTAATGTCGGTCCAGTATCTCAATGGGTCATTACAGACGAATCAGGCGTAATTCTGAGCTTACCTGGTTCCCCAGCAGATTTCGATTTTGAGAACACGGGTCCAGGTATCGCATTCTTATATAATATAAGTCATGATGGCAATATAACAGGTCTCGATATAGGCTCTAACATCGCCATGATCATGGGCAATTTCGACTTCTCTAATTCCATAGTCATCGATAAGAACTTCACCATCGGTGGCGAAATATCAGGAGGCCCATTCTCTTTTTGTACGCAGGATGGCACTGCTGATATGATCAGTTCTGGTGCAATAACTATTATGAATTCTGTCGGTAGCGAATCGACTTGGATCCTTGCTGATCTTAACGGGCTTATCATTCTAACTGCTTCTGAGTATGACGAAATAAACTTTGATTCGGTTATGAGCGGTGACTACTCATTGTATTTGCTTTCTTCCAACTTCGAATTAACTGGTCTATCTATCGGCGATCCTATAGTCGATCTCGCAGGTTGCTTTAATCTTTCTAATTCCGAGTCAGTAACCTTAACACTATGCGGTAACGACCTTATAGATGGCGGCGTTCTTACTGGAGGTCCTTTTTGGTTTTGCACAGGTGATGGGCTCGTGGATAACATCCCTGTTAATGAAGTCAATCTAACTTCTAATGTCGGTCCAGTATCTCAATGGGTCATCACAGACGAATCAGGCGTAATTCTGAGCTTACCTGGCTCGCCATCTAATTTTGATTTCGAGAGCACTGGTCCAGGTATCGCATTCCTATATAATATCAGTCACGATGGCAATATAACGGGATTGGATATCGGCTCTAACATAGCCATGATAATGGGCAATTTTGACTTCTCTAATTCCATAGTCATCGATAAGAACTTCACCATCGGTGGTGAAATATCAGGGGGCCCATTCTCTTTTTGCTCGCAGGATGGCATTGCGGATATCATCAGCTCTGGTGCGATAACTATTATGAATTCTGTCGGCAGCGAAATCACTTGGGTATTAACTGACCCAGATGGCCTTATCGTAACAGCGGTTCCAGACTATGCTGAAATAGATTTTGATATGTTTATGAGTGGAGAATACTTACTCTCCTTATTGTCCTCCAATTTTGAAATTACAGGACTGACTGTTGGTGACCCTATAATGGAATTGTCAGCTTGTCACAATCTATCTAACAACCTCAACATCTCATTGTCAGAATGCAATAATATAATATCTGGTGGCACCTTAAGTGGTGGCCCATTCTCATTTTGTGCAGGTGATGGTCTTCCAGACCTGATCACTGAGGTTATGCTCGACGGAAATGCAGGACTTATTATGCAGTGGGTCATAACAGATAACCAAGGAACCATAATGAGCTTACCAGCTATGTTAAATCAATTCGATTTCGATGTTATGAATACCTCTGAACTAGCTCTATATAACTTAAGTCATGACGGATCCATAACAGGTCTAAGTATGGGCGCAACCATCTCTGACTTAGCTGGAAACTTCGATCTGTCTAATGCACTGGAAATAAATATAATGATGATTTCTGGTGGCATATTGACAGGAGGGCCATTTGAGATCTGTCTCAATGACTCCTTAGCAGTTATACCAAATAACTCTTTATCACTAACCGAAGTTATAGGTTCTGATAGCCGTTGGATTCTAACTGATAATGATTCTAGAATAGTAAGAATCAGTGAAGCATATACTGACTTTAATCTAGATGCCCTAATCGAATCTGCTTATACAATCTACCATCTTTCCACTAATACTAATGACCTAAATGGTTTAGTGCAGGGTAACTTAGTAGCTGACTTAGATGGATGCTATGACCTATCTAATGGGGTGATACTAAATCTTATAGAATGCATCAAAGCCACACCAAATGCAGGCATCATATCAGGCAATCCGGGACCACTGTGTATCGGTAATGGTCGATTATCTATGGTTATTCCTGGCACAATCGAATTACAAGACTCAGAAGGGACAGGGCAATGGGTTATAACAGACAGCTTAGGTCTCATACTGGGTCTTACTGATGTCATTTCAGATTTCGATTTCGAGCTAACTGCTGATTCACTTTGTTATGTACAACACCTCGCTTATTTCGAGACCATCACTGGCTTAGAAGTTGGCAGCAACATTAATTCGATAGAAGGCTGTTACGATATATCGAATAGTATAATCATAGAAAAGAACTATGCAGCTGGAGGACAGCTTACAGATACGCCATATCACTTCTGCGTAGGTGATGGCATAGAGGATCGGATTCCTGAAAATGCAATAATACTCACAGACAATATAGGTGAGTATACTCAATGGGTGCTTACAGATGTAACTGGCACCATGATACTAGCTCTGCCTAATGATCCGTCAGACTTAGACTTCGATTCTGAGTTGCCAGGTACTTGTACCCTATGGAGCATAAGCTACAACGACGAATTAATTGGGTTAGAGATTGGAGAGCGCTTTAATACTGTCCAAGGCTGCTTCAGCCGATCTAACTTTGTCAGTATCAGAAAAAGCACTACTGTCGGAGGTATCATTAGTGGCGGTCCATTTGAGTTTTGTGTGCAAGATGGCGTAACAGATACGCTCGGACAAAATAGCATTGTCTCTATGGATAACCAAGGAACAAATCAAATCTGGGTGCTCGTGGATGCAAATAATACTATATCCAAACTACATACAGACTACACCAATATAAACTTCGACCCGATGGACGAAGGCACTTATATGATTTACTTAATTAATTATGACTCAAATATCGAAGGTCTGCTTATAGGTGCTTCGATCGACAATCTAAGTGGATGCTTTTCCTTATCTAACCCGCTCCCTATTACGATGATGTCTTGCAGACGTCTAGATTCGACAGTAGCTATGGTCATCAATCCTAATCCATCTTCTGATAATATAGTTTTAGAATTTGACCAAGGGGTAAAGAATGTTTCTGTTACGATAGTCAACGGACTAGGCTATATAGAATCTTACTTCGTAGCTAAAGATGGCACGGACCTTAGCATAGATATCAGCACCTTAGATTCCGGTTTGTACTATGCGAAAGTGGTCATCGGACATCAATTAATTATTAAGAGTTTCTTAAAAATCTAATCCGCTAACAAGCGTAAATAGTATTAAGCTAAGGTTTTATTAACCAGCATATCGAGTACCTCTTAGACACCGTAGTTATACCTCTTGTGCCATTAAGATCCCGATTTATAAAAAGTCAGGATTGTGCTAGTATTACTATCTTTATCAAAAGTGTAATGTTATGGCAAATTTCGGTTTTGACCTCAAGCATATAAAAGGAGACTTCTTTGGCGGTCTCACAGCTGGTATTGTGGCCTTACCGCTGGCTCTTGCCTTCGGTGTCAGTTCTGGATTAGGGCCAGCCGCGGGTCTCTATGGCGCTATATTCATTAGTTTTTTCGCGGCACTATTTGGAGGTACGAATACCCAAATTTCTGGACCGACCGCACCTATGACTGCGGTCAGCATGGTTGTCATTGCCACAATTGTTGCTGTGAACGACGGCGATACCACGCAGGCGCTTCCTATTATTCTTGCTGTCTTCCTTCTTTCAGGGCTTATACAAATAGGCTTAGGCCTGTTAGGTATAGGCAAGTACATCAGGTATATACCGTATCCAGTTGTATCAGGATTCATGACGGCTATCGGTGTGATTATCATCCTGACTCAAATATTACCGTCTATAGGATATTACCCTAAAGAAGATATTGACTATGTACAAAACTTCAAGCCTATTGCAGAGGAGATAATTCTAGAGAATATTCTCAAGGAAGAAGCTGGCGAAGGCATACTCGTCTTGGAAGACTTCAAAGAAACGATTAAGAGAGCAGAATCTATAACCCCCGCTCAGATCCAAAAAGAATCTGAGGCTCTAGCGGCAAACGAAGCTTCAGGTATATTAGGCGCAATCAAGGTCATGCCTAGAGCGCTTAATAACATCAATTGGCTCGAACTTATCTTAGCACTTTGTACCATAATTATCATCTTTGGTTTTAAGCGAATTACTAAAGCTGTTCCGAGCACTCTAGTCGCCTTATTGGTCGTCTCAGGTGCAGCCATAGCATTCAATATTGATTATAGACCTATAGCCCAAATACCCTCTGGATTACCTATGCCCCAGTTAGGCATCTTCACTGAATTCAGTCTTGGCCAATTGACTCCATACATTTTTACAGCAATAACCCTTTCGTTATTAGGCGCCATAGATTCTCTACTGACCTCCGTCGTGGCAGATAACATGACCAAGACGAAACACAAACCCAACAAAGAACTGATAGGCCAAGGCATCGGTAACTCGATAGCAGCCCTATTTGGAGGCATCCCAGGTGCAGGTGCAACTATAAGAACTGTTGTCAATATCAACGCCGGTGGTAAAACCAAGCTTTCTGGAATGATTGCAGGTATACTCCTACTTATTATCCTAGTCGGATTAGGACCAATAGCTTCTAAGATTCCTGCTGCCGTATTAGCAGGTATTCTAATTACAGTGGGTATCGGTGTGATGGACTATAAGGGTCTCAAGGCCATACCATATATGCCTAAACCTGAAGTGGCGATTTTACTAATAGTTCTTGTGCTATCATCATTTTGGAATCTTGTCTATGCTGTAGGTATCGGCTTAGTCATCGCATCACTGATGTTCATGAAGAAAATAGGTGACCTGACTGGCAAAGCATCAGATGTCATTCCGCTCAAAGAAGAGCCATGGAGCGATGAGAAAGGATTCCCTAATAGTCTAGAGCAGGAAGTATTCATAAAGCATGTTAACGGTCCATTGTTTTTTGGTTCTACAAGTCAGTTCCAACAATTAGCACAACAAATTCCAGATAAAGCCAGTAATGTGGTGATCAGGATGGGCAAAGTGCCCTACATGGATCAGTCGGGACTCTATGCGATGGAAGATATCTTAGTAGACCTTGCTAGCAAAGGCATCCTAGTGGCTATCGTCGACCTCAAGGAGCAACCTCGATATATGATGGAAAGAATAGATATCGTTCCTGACCTCATATCAAATGACAGAATTTTCGATAACTTCGACCAATGTATGGAGTGGATCGCCAATAACGTAGAAGACGTATACGACGCAGCGAATAGGCCTATCAGTAAGAAGGGTCATAGTTCTGCTTAGCAATAAAGACTTCGTAATCAGGCAGTCTTGAGGTTTAGGGCTGCCTGGTTACACATCCCAAATGCTCAGAAATTAAGCTTTCTTTCTAAATGCGAGCCTGCACACATCCTTTTCCGATGTAAATACTTTATCCAAAGCTTTGGTTAAGGGTAATGTTATCCTCTGAAGATTTACGGAAAGACTGTTAAGAGGTTCTCCTTCTACACGCGCTTTGGGGTTCAGCCCCTTTCGGATGGCGCCAGACACATAGTAACTCGCTCGGACATTGATGAACCTCGTACTATCCAATTCGAATCCATTAGCATTCATGATCTCTTCGTAATACTTGACTGGCCGTCCTAGACATAATTCGTCGCCGTAAATGGTGGACTCTATTCTTTCAAATAGGTAAACCTCTTTCCCAGATACACGGCATATTTCTCCCAGGATTTGCTTGAGCATTGTTTCGTCCGTATTATGTTGCAACACTGTCGCCGTGAATATAAGATCGAATTCACCATCCGTAAATGGGAGTTCGGTACCATTAATCTTAATGATATCTATTTCAGATGGTAGTTTTTGCTTAGCGAGCTTAACCATCTGGCTGGAGATATCGACACCTGTCAGCAGCTGGGGTCCTAACTTATGGACTTCCTTCAGGTTACCTCCAGGGCCAGACCCGATTTCTAGGACTTTCTTACCTCTGAAATCCACAGAAGTGAGCAGATCTAAGAACCGCTGTCGCTTATAGCGATAGTAGGGCTCGTCATCACCAGCTATAACGTTCTTACCATTTTCCCTGGATTCTATACGTTCTCCTACTTCAGACCAGTACTTTTCTGGGTGATATCTATGGTCAGCCATCTCTTTTAAGTTTGAATTTTGCTCAATATTAATAATAACGCTGAATTAGTCCTTAATTAATACCCAGATACCTTGTATAGACTAAGTATTCCTAGAGTATCCACCTTAAAAGGATATTTTTGATTTCAAATATCTGCTAATGACAGCTAGAATCATCCTATTAGTCTCAATAATAACCCTGTCGACAATAAGCTGTCAAGACAATTCACATTCAGCCACAGCTAAAAATTCGATAGTCAATAAATTTCTAGATGTTTCTATAGCCTCAAATCTCAAGATGGCAAAAGAGCTTGCTCAGCATGTCAAGGAACTAGACCCTGCGCAATCAAGTTTTATCAATCTTATAAGAGCTGAAAAATTCTTGTCTGAGGCCAATACTGGTGATCTTAATAAGGATTTCATGACTAAGATGAGAGCAGGTTTCGAGTTTATGAATTCAAACAAAAACGAAGAGGCCCTCAAAATCTTCAACGAACTCGAAGGCAAACTTAAGTTATTGCCAGAGGAGAATAAGCATATATATACATTCAACGTTATAGGTCTCAGAGCGATAAACCACTTCAGAACTGGCGAATTAGACAATTGCTTGCACAACCATAATGAGGCTTCATGCATTATGCCATTCAATGACGAAAGTTACCACAAACAAAAAAATGGCAGTGAATCTGCAATCCAAGATATCTTGCAGATTCTTAAGATCAGAAAAGAATTTCGTGTGGCTACTCAATGTTGCCTATATGACCCTAGGACAGTATCCAGAATCGGTACCTAAAGAGTACTTGATACCAATTACCCATCCTGAAGAAAAAGACCTCTTACAAGCATTTGAAAATATCGGATCCTCTATTGGTGTAGACGATAATAAGTTATCAGGAGGTAGTCTGATAGATGATTTTACTGGAAATGGCTATTATGACATCATTTCGAGTTCGTGGAGTCTCCAGGACCAAGTCTTTCTTTATGTAAACAATGGTGATGGGACCTTCACAGAAAGTCATGAAAAAGCAGGTCTAAAAGGCATTACGGGCGGCCTCAATATGACGCATACGGATTATAACAACGATGGCCATTTGGATTTCATGATCTTACGGGGTGCTTGGCTGAGGCTCGGTAACTATCCTAATTCATTATTACGCAATAATGGTGATGGCACCTTTACTGATGTCACTGAAGAGTCAGGTATTATATCCCGTCATCCAACCCTAAGTGCGGCCTGGGCAGATTTCAATAATGATAGTTACTTGGACTGCTTCATAGCAAACGAAAACTTCCCTGGTACACCTGATAGTCCGTGCGAATTATTCTTAAATAATGGCAATGGTACTTTCACTAATATTTCTAACGAGGTCAACGCCGACCTCAGTGGCCTATTCAAAGGTGTCGCTATAGGTGATATCGATAATGACCAAGACCCAGATGTATATCTCACAAATCTAGAAGGGAGCAATATCCTATTAGAAAACACCCCTGCTGAAAATCAATATGGGTTTAAATTCAGTAATATATCTCAAGTAAGTCAAACGGCAGGAAAATCACAAAGCTTCCCTTGTTGGTTTTTCGATTATGACAATGATGGCTCCCTAGACATCTTCTCAGGCGGATTTGCAGTAAGGATGTATAATAATTTTCCTAGGGAATATCTCAGGGAGCTTGTCGGACAAGCTATCCAGACGGATCCTCCGAGTGTCTATAGAAACTTAGGACAAAATAAATTCCAGGATATGGCGACCCAACTCGGACTCAACAAAGCTTGTTTTATTATGGGGGCGGGATATGGCGACATGAACAATGATGGCTACCTAGATCTTTACTTTGGGACAGGCGAGCCTGACCTAAAAGCAGTCATACCAAATCGAGCTTTCCTCAACACAGCCGGACAAAGCTTCACTGAAGTCACCTCGCAATCAAGGCTCGGACATCTGCAGAAAGGACATGCAATCTCATTTGCAGATATCGATTTTGATGGTGACCAAGATATCTATGCGGTAATGGGTGGCGCGTTCGAGGGCGATACTTTTTTCAATGCTCTTTTCGATAATAAAAATAACGAGAACCAATGGCTAAAAGTAAAACTGGAAGGAACGAAATCAAACAGACCAGGCATCGGTGCTAGACTCGAACTAATTGTAACGGATGGCAGTCGGAATAGAAGTATACATAGAACTGTTTCTAACGGATCCAGCTTCGGCGAGAATCCCTTCACAGTAGAACTAGGTCTACTGAAGACTGAAAAAATTCAGAAACTCAAAATAACTTGGCCATCAGGTCATCTAACTGAGTCAGATAAGATAGAGGCTAATACCTATTACCTTATCAAAGAAAATGATGACATTACAACACTACCTCACAAACAGATCAACTACAAGAAGAGCGCTCATCAACACCATCATCACTAAAAAATTAAAGTTAAATGCACCTACGAATCATCATGCTCTGTATCTCGAGCTTATTATCACTAACTAATTTCGCACAATCAACTATGTCTGACAGAACCGAGAGCCTGCCTTATGATACCATTCCCAGCTACCCAGATGCATATACTGCAGGTACTGTTGCCGCTCGATTAGTAGATGGACTCGGATTCAGATATCGATGGGCGACAGAAGAGCTCAGACAGGAAGATTTGGATTTTCAGATAGATTCTACTTCTCGGACTTCTATCGAGACGCTGGATCACATATATGGTCTAACTAAAGTTATACTCAATGCTGTTACGACAACACCTAATGTCAGGCCAGCAGCTAAGGATTCGATAGATTGGGTTACGATGCGACATAATACCCTTCAGAATATATGGACAGCTAGCCGCATTCTCCGAAAGAGCTCTGATGAGCAACTTAAGGATTACAAGGTGATTTTTCAGCGGGGAGATAAGAGCTCGACTTATCCATTCTGGAATAACATCAACGGGCCCATCGCCGATGCACTTTGGCATTGTGGGCAGCTTGTTATGCTACGTCGAGCAGCTGGGAATCCATTTGATAATAGAGTTAATGTTTTCACAGGTACCGTAAGAGAAAGATAGTCAGCGCTTGGGCACAGGGTCATCTCCCATTCCACCCCAGGGATGACAACGGAAGATTCGCTTAAGTCCTAACCAACTACCTCTGAATAATCCCCACTCTGATATCGCTTGCAGCATATAGTTAGAACAGGTAGGCGTATAGCGGCACGATGGTCCAAGTAATGGAGAGATGAATTTCTGATAGACCAAGACTGGCCCAACGATAAGATAATGGTGGGTGGGCCTCAAAATGAGAAAGTTCTATTCGTTTTCTCGAGCGTAAAAACTTGAAACCCTTTCGACTTATTATCAGCCTTGACAGAAATGATATTCTTCTGATCATCGAAGACTTCTGTAAGTAGTGTAAGAGAAACCTCCAGCTCATTGATTTGGCTAAGAGGGGCTAACTCTAGGTAACAGTAGACACCTTCTATATCATCACTCGCCTCCTTACCCAAATAGTATAAGTCTTGCTCATGACCGTTTATTCTGAGGTGTATATTCTCAACCAGATAAGTCCCAATCAACGAATCAGCTGACTCATGCTCAGAATTCTGAAGCAACTTAAGCTCACTGTCTCCATAAGCTCTAAGCGCTAATTCCATATCGTCTATAAATGCATGAACGGTGACCTGTAGGGCTTGCTGATGAGTCTTGAAGTGGATATCTGTCTTACTCAGATGGAAGTCATGGACTAACAGCGGCTCATGGCTGAGGCTACTAATCATTAAGAACAGGCTAATTACCAGAGAATAAGACATCTACTAATTTGTCTCTGCTAGATAATACGTGATCTTAGTTAGCCACTTGTCTGGGTCCTTTTCATCATTAGGATCGGTCATATACTCTTGGACAATCGGATAGTTAATCAGAAGACCATGATCATTAATATATTCCTCTATGGCCAGATGTGCGACTTCGGTCTTATCATAATCACCGTAGTAATCGACCTGAACAGCTCTGCCACCCTTGATTGTTTGTGTCGCAGTTCCTTGTACTGCTATCGGCTCCTTTAGAGGAATCGCTGCGGCCATGTCCGTCTTGCCTTTGGATTCATCCCAACTAAAAAATAAGCCTGAAGGCATGCCTGCCATTTCCATCTGTGCTCCCTGCGTCTTCATGAATAAATTACTGAGGTTCTGAGTATAGAATTGCTGAACCATAGCTATATCTACTTCCGATCTATTCATGATGTAATGCCGCTCTCCAACTGTCGTTTCTGTCACCTTATAACCATTATACACCTTATTCTTAGCCCTTTCTTCAGTGATTCTTTTGAGATTAACTAGGCCATCCTTGAAGGTTTTTTGCAGACCTGATTTCATAAATAAATTGAAGGGTCTGAATATAAAATTCGTTTCTGCACCATCGAAATCCCATTCTACTTTGGTCTTAGTTGGTCCATCAGGGACCAGAGTCCAATTACTATAAGAGATACCTTTCCCACCATCAAATTCTAGCTGCAATCTTACTTTTTCTGAAGCTGTGTTTTCGATAATCTTCTGATACCCTTTGCCTAATTTTTCGCCATCCCAATCCCACTGAGCGCCGACACCTGATTTTTTATCTGTGATGGTATGCTTAGCTACAGGGTCCATCTCATACCACGGAGACCACGTCTCCCACTTGGACAAATCATTGACCATATTATAGATCATGGTTGGTGGCGCATCTATGCTTGTAGATTCACTGATTATTAGCTTTTTCGGTGAGAATGCCATTAATGCCACAGCAATCAAGGCCAAGAGCACTAATAAGATGATCACATATTTCAGTAACTTTTTCATATTGAGTCTATTATAGTCTGATCCAAAGTTAACGGTTCTCCGCTTACTATGAGGAATCTGAGCACGACAAGAGCACTTAGGTCATTCTTAGCCAGCCTAATATAGCCTCTTGGTCTATATACCACTTGCCTTTAACATTCTTAAGGCGATATTTTCCTCGACTAGGATTATTAGGGCCAGGGTTCTGTTGGACGAAATCTACACCATCAGAATCTACATTAGTAATAATTAATAGATGCCCGAAACTATTATGGGTGGTACCTCCTATAATGACTAAGTCATCTGGCTGAGGTCTGACGTTACTTCCGTTTCTGAATTGTTTCATGCCTCTAGCGCTGTTGTAAGTGCCGTCAGGGAGATTCTGATCAAAGAAGTCCTTAGCATGTCCGTAGCTATCTGGCATCTTATGATTATGCCGCTCATAGAAGAACCGCTTTGCGAATTCTACACATTGATATTTCAAACCGAGATTATAGCCATCCTTAGTCGTATGTCTCCCAGCGACACTACCAGGATGGCCATTGTAGAATACTTTGACGCCTTTGTAGCTATCTATGACCTGTCCTTGTCTAGCATCACGAGGGGGTCTTTTCTTAGTTTTTGTAACCGTCTTCTCCTTCTTAGAGCTAGACTTCCACGAAGAGAAATCTGGCAACCCAGGAGACCCGACGAAATAGTAGGCTACGCTCCCAAATAGTAATATAGTTATTATGAATGCTTTAAGTTGATTTCCTTCCATAGACCGAGTCTTCCCAAAAATCCAGCAAAATACATATAGCATTATTCTTTTATATTTTTCATCGACAAATTTTATGCCTACATCGTTTACCTTTGCGCTCTATAAATATGACGATATGCATGAGAATGGCTCTGTAAAAAGCGTAAAGACTGATAAATACCAACACCACGACCACTATGCTGTGGATGGATTACTATCAGAAGACCACCTATTAGCTAGATCAGCTGTTAGAGATTGGGTCAAAAAAGAAGTCACACCGATAATCGAGGATTATTCGGAAAGGGCTCAATGCCCAAAACACTTATTCAAAGGTCTCGCTGATATCGGTGCATATGGCCCTAGTCTTCCTGTAGAATATGGCGGCGGCGGGATGGATGAAATCGCCTATGGCATTATCATGCAAGAGTTAGAGAGAGGTGATTCTGGCATCAGAAGTATGGCCTCTGTCCAGGGCTCATTAGTCATGTATCCTATCTATCGATTCGGATCAGAAGAACAAAAACAAAAGTATCTTCCTAAACTAGGTCGTGGTGAGTACATAGGCTGTTTTGGCCTCACTGAACCAGATCACGGGTCCAATCCTAGTGGTATGACCACTTCATACATAGAAGATGGCGACCATATCATCCTGAATGGTGCGAAGATGTGGATCACTAATTCGCCAGTCGCCGATGTCGCTGTTGTATGGGCTAAAAACCCAGAAGGGGTTATAAAAGGGGTTATCGTAGACTGTGACACACCTGGCTTCTCAGCACCAGAAATCCATGGCAAACTATCTCTTAGAGCTAGTATTACTGGCGAACTGATCTTCGAGGACTGCCGTGTCCCTAAGTCGAACATTCTACCAGAGGTCGCTGGACTGAAAGGGCCGCTTTCTTGTCTTTCCAAAGCCAGATATGGTATCGCCTGGGGTGCTATAGGTGCCGCACTCGATTGTTATGATTCAGCTTTGCGTTATAGTATGGAAAGAATACAGTTCGACAAGCCAATAGCACAATTCCAGCTGACACAAAAGAAACTGGCTGAAATGATTACCGAAATCACTAAAGCCCAATTACTTGCATGGCGTCTTGGGAGCCTAGCGAATGAAGGTAAAGCCACACCTGCACAGATTTCTATGGCCAAAAGAAATAATGTCCATATGGCCTTAGTCATTGCAAGAGAAGCCCGACAAATACATGGTGGAATGGGCATCACTAATGAGTACCCCATTATGAGACATATGATGAATCTGGAAACAGTCTTGACTTATGAGGGCACGCATGATATACACCTACTTATTACAGGGATGGAAGTCACTGGGTTGAATGCTTTCAAATAAAGATTAACAAGAATGAAATTTATACTTTTTTTCTTGGCCTTACTTACTATCCCCATTATCGGTTCCAGTCAGGTGGACATAGGTTCATGGACTTCTGTCCAATTGAACTACAAAGCCAATGATAAGCTAACTATAAAACTAATACCTATACTTCGTCTGAATTCTAATCTATCAGAATATGACAATACCTCTATAGACTTCGCTCTTGACTATAAATTTGCAAGTACTTGGTCATTCCAGTTACTGGAAAGACACTTCTTTGTACCAGAAGGACAAGATTTCGAGTTTCTGTTTTTCGATTTACTTCACTGGACTGAGATTAGTGATGATTGGCAGAGTTCGTATAGATTACGTTACCACCTTGGTGTAGATCTAGGTCTCCAAGTCAGAGACTTCGTCAGATTTCAGCCTATGATCAAGTATAGAGGTCTCAAAAAACTTAAACCATTTTTCTTGCTAGACTTCTTTTATGGCGCAGCTGACAGACAGCTTTCTGGTATGAGGTATAATATAGGGGCTGATATACCCTTACGAGACTCGTGGAAGCTCAATGCTCAGATATGGAGACAAGCCGGCTATAATGACTTCCCAATCTTTAGCACCTACTTTATCATCTTGAATCTAGTCCACAACATCAGTTATAAGACAACTTCTGTCGCCCCTTAGCACTTTTTTTGTGCATTGATTTCTGGTTATCCTTATCTTGAACCTGAGATTATGGCAATGAGACAGCTTCTATTTTCAATAATTCTATGTGGCAATATTTATTCGCTGTCTGCACAAGTAGACGCACACTATTGGAGTCATCAATATGGTGCCAAAGGTCTGTTGCTTAACGGTGCTGTCATTGCCTCCCCAAGTGGTGAAACCTCTATATTCTACAACCCCGGGGCAATCGGCATCGATGACAACTTGGGTTTTGCCTTCTCTTTCCTCAGTCCGACTTATAGTCAGCTCCACATAGAAAACATAATCGGTGACGACAATAATATCACGGACAGAGGTCTCGGGTTTTCTCCAGGATTTATCGGCGCCAGATTCAAGCCATTTCGTACCGATAAGATTATAGCAGGCGCTGCTCTATTCGAAAGATACAAGACAGATATAGATATCGATAGCAGGGTTGTCAATCGTGTCAATAGTGATAGACTGTTCAGAGCTGATTTAGATTTCAGAAGAAAAATATCTGAAGAATGGTTAGCATTGGGTCTAGCATATAATATCTCACCTAACTTCGGAATAGGCCTATCACAGTTTTCTGTATGGCATAGCCAGAACTTAGAGCTGAATGTCAAAAAAGAGATTCTACAAACAGACATACCTACTGCAGTAGAATTCTCATGGCGCAATGAATTTAATTACTCACTTAACGTTCAGAGTGGATTTATTACTAAAGTTGGTTTTTCATATCAGGATAGTACCTTTAATGCAGGACTCACGTATACAAGTCCAGTGTATGGGCTAATTAGAAAAGATGCTCGCTACGCCACCGAAGACCACCGAGTCAATAATATCAAGGAAGAATATAGTTCAACGTCTAACAGAAAAGAAACAGAATTACTTGATTTTAGGTCTCCCTCCTCTGTCGGTGTTGGGTTGGATATCAAGGTCAACAAGTCACAGTTTTCTTTAGCCGTGGAGTACTTCAATAGAGTACCTGTCTATGAATTAATCAATGATATAGATAATAGCTTCGATGGTCTAATAAGTGATGAAGAACCAATCACAGTCGCACTCTCTACAGAAAACAAAGCAGTCACTAATATGTCAGTCGGACTACAACATCGTACTTCTGACAAGGCGACAATATATGCCGGATTCAGAACAGACTACGACCAATCTAATACGCTCATCATTAATCAGAATCTCGAATACCTAGGAACAGTAGGCAATATATATCACCTATCAGGAGGAAGTACACTGACTGGCTCTAAAAATGTACTGTCTGTGGGTATTGACATAGGGTATGGATCTAGCGGTGGGGGCAGACAGTTAGCTGACTTATCTAATTTGACCCAAGAAAATTTATTTACCTTCAGTGGCAAGGAGAATGTAGATAGTCAATTCTTTTCCTTCATGCTCTTTATGACTTACGATTTTATTTTTTCAGGTTTTCAGCGTAATAGAAATGAATAAGTATTGGGACATATTCGTAGAGGGCTATTCAGGTTATGCACAATATCTCAAGAATGAGATCACTAATCCGACTTGGAATTCCTATTTCTATTGGCTCATAGCTGTATCATTATTTTTCCTTCTATTAGAGCTAATAACACCGTGGCGAAAAGACCAAAAGCTATTCAGAAAGGATTTCTGGCTGGATACTTTCTATATGTTTTTTAATTTTTTCCTTTTCTCATTGATTATATATAATGCCGCCTCAGCTGTCGTTGTCAATCTATTCAATGATATTGTTATCCAGCTTAGCGGCTTTGATTTGCAGAAATCTAATCCGCTTAATCACAGTCCTTATTGGTTAGTCCTAGTAGTTGGGTTCTTAGTCCGGGATTTTGTTCAGTGGTGGATACACCGTCTCTTACACAGAATTGAGTTCTTATGGGAATTCCATAAGGTCCATCACTCTGTCGAAGAAATGGGGTTTGCAGCCCATCTAAGGTATCACTGGATGGAGAATGTCGTCTATAGAAGTCTAGAATACTTACCCCTGGCTCTTATGGGTATAGGTCTCTACGATTTCTTTGTAATCCATATATTCACCCTAGCCTGGGGACATTACAATCACTCTAACCTTACCATAGATAGAAAGATAACAGGTGGCCTCATAGGCTTACTGATAGGCATCGTCTTAGCTTATAACCTATTAGAGACCAATCTCATAGTCAATGCAGATCTAACAACCCAACTATTAATTATAATCAGCTCACTTATCCTCGGGGCCCTAATACTAGGTCCTATCATGCCGCGCCTATTTAATAGTCCAGAGATGCATATCTGGCATCATGCTTATGAAATCCCTGAGGAAAGAAGATTTGGTGTCAATTTTGGATTGACCTTAGCGCTATGGGATTATCTCTTTGGTACAGCTTATATCCCTCATGAAGGCAAGACGGTCAGATTGGGTTTCCCAGGTGTAGAAGATTATCCTAAGGATATAGTTAGCAGGAATATCTCCAACCTTGTACGGTACTGTGATAAATTGGTCACTCGTTTTTTTTAAACCCAGCTCATATCTGCAAGGTACACGACACTAAAGAGCCTCGTTTTGGCCCTTGTAGTGCCTTTGTAATATCTCGTAGGATGGTTGTAGTGGATGAATCTAAGTTGATGGAGCTGTTTCTCTGTCTTATTACCAAACGCTAACCAATGAAAACTTTACTCTACATTTCAATTTTCTTCTTCGGAGTCTTAAGCACTAGTTTTGGTTCTACAACGCCTGAGTCAATTATCATATCAGATAATATCGAAATGCAAGCTTGTGCAACGATGGATCTATTCCATTCTGTGACGTTCGATAATACCAATAACGCCTTGAGCCTAACCACAACAGAGGAAATTACTGTCCTACAGATTTTTAATTCTGTAGGAAAGATGTTATACCAATTACCAGTCTTATCTAACCAGATGGTTATAAGCCAAGACTTTCTAGAAAAAGGTAATTACAAGTTAGGTTTTGTTCTAAAGAACAATACTCAAGTGCACTTTACGACAGTTTCTATCAGTTAATATAAGTTACGTTCTCACGTATTATTTCTATCAGTTTAAAAAAGAAAAACAGCTCCTGTCTCAGCAGGGGCTGTTTTTCTTTATGTACCTTCTAGATCCATATAGGCCCAGGCTGATTCGTAACTATCGTTATCCTGGACATGATCAGCAAGTGCATCGAATAATTCCGCCTTAGCTAAGGTGCTGAGGTCACCAATAATAACCAGCTTCATCTTTGCACGTGTCATAGCGACATTAAGCCTCCGAGGGTCTGCTAGGAAACCGATTTCGCTTTGGGCATTAGACCTAACTAGACTGATATATATAATATCTCTTTCTTGTCCTTGGAAACCATCTATACTACCTATAGCTATATCTAGATCTGCCATAGCTTGTTCATTCTCGATCTGATCCTTAAGAAACCGAACCTGCTCTGAGTACGGACTAATAATACCTATGCGATGGCCTAAGTACTTATCCTTTTGTTGTATGATATGCTCACGCATAATAAAGTATTCGCCTTCATTATATCGACTAGCCGTCTTAGGATTAAAGCTTTCCTCGAAGCCACAACCACTTGTGTCTATGAAGACAAGAGGATTTGTGTCATCTGGCAAGGTTCTCTTAGCAATATTGTCATCAGACTCTAGTTTCCCACCATAGAATCTAGCATTAGGGAAGGCTAATATCTCTTCATTCATGCGGTACTGTGTTCTCAGTAAAAAACTATGTTCTATCACACCTGTCATCCTTGTCAGCAGTGTCTCTGATAATCCAAGTTTTACAGCTTCAGAAGATTTTACGGTAGGTGCCAATTGCAGGTGATCACCTGCTAGGATGACTCTTTGTGCCTTGAGCATCGCATTCCAACATTCCGGCTCTAGAGCTTGGGATGCCTCATCTATAATCAGTGTGTGAAACTTAAGATGGCTTATCTCATAATTGCTTGCACTGATTAGGGTCGTGCATATAACTTTTGATTCCTGTATAATTCTGAGAACAAGTTTTTCTTCTAGATCATCTGCCCATTGTCTCAGTTCTCTTGCCTCTTTATAGTAGTGCTTGCGGTCACTCCTTTCTTTGGCTCCAAAGTTACGCTTGAATTTTTCAGCTAACTTTCTAGCATTACTAGCCTCGATTCTGACTTTCTTTATATGCTGCCATTCTCCATCTGTTCGTGCCTTTTCGGCGAGGGTGAGGTGCTTAAGACCATCAGCAATACGTGTAATATTTCCGACCCTAACGACGGGAATCCCTGCGTCATCTATGCTGCTAGCTAATAAGTCTACCGCATTATTACTGGGTGCACAAACCAATATTTTCTTTTCCTTCTTTAGAAGTTGCTTGACGAGAGCGACAAGTGTTGTAGTCTTTCCTGTCCCAGGTGGACCATGTATGATGCCCATATATGGCGCAGCTGAGACGCCAGTCAGTGCTTTATTTTGGCTCTCGTTTAGCATGGGCAGTTCATAGCTTTCGCCCGTTATACCACCACTTAACTTGAGTTTTTGTTCCACCCCTTTCCTAAGGTCCATTAGTTGTGGTTCTGTCGATTTCTGAACATTATTCATGGCCTGAGTCATGATCTTATAGGGTCGATCATCATTGACGAGTTCGATTGCAACTTTATGGCCGAGGTCACTTATATCTACTTTAGCTAATTGAGCTTCGGATATAATGACACAAATTTTATTTTTTCTAAGAAAAGAAATACGTGCTCGAATCCTGATAGGCCCATCGGCAGACTCATAGACCTGGATAATACAGCCTTTTCCCGATCGTAGCTTATGAGGTGTCTCTAGGTGCTTTGTGCGTTCGTAGCTCAATTCGATGTAGCCGCCTACGGTATAGTTATTCTTAGTCAAGAATAACGGATACCAAGCGATTCCGGCATCTACTTTTTCTGCTACTGTCTTATTCGCAGTGAGCGTCTCATAATGGGCTTCTTCTGCTTTTCTCTCTTGCTCGATTGCAAGTATCAGTCGCTGTATCCTCGTGTCTGGAATATCATTCATCCAGGACTAAGGTATGATATCTATGGGCAAAAAAAAGAGGAAGGGCTGTCTGCTCCTTCTTGGTTGATTCCAAACAGACAGGATCCTTCCCCTACCGATATAAATCTTGATAAAAAAACAGCTTCGGAGACAAAGCTACTTCGCCTCCTTAGCCGATTTTCAAAATGTGTGTTTCAAAGTCTTATGCAAGGCGCTGATTCGTTAATTCTCTGCCTTCAAATCATTAATTTGCTAATGGTCAAAAAGGTTACCGCTAAAGATAAAAAATCTCGGCGCCATAATTTCGACGACATGTTTATTTTATAAGAAAAAAAATAGTTGAGCTTAATCAATAATTAAACTCAACTACATGAGTACTCTAGTCTAAGAAAGGGCTTAGTCCATTACGGCGCTCTAAGCCTCTGCGTTTTTCTTGTGCATAAAGTACATCGCTAATACGGCAACTGCAAAAATTGCTACGACACCTAAGAATACATTCATAATTAATTGGTTTAGATAGTTTAAATTATCTGATTATTCGTAGAAATTCAAATATTGCCACATAATATTACAAATTATCTTTCAGGATGGTATAAAAAAATGCAAAATACATTATATACAGGATTATTAATATCAAGTCATTAGTGACTGGCCATCCATAGCTTCTGGTGGTTCTATGCCTATTAGATCAAGTAAGGATGGGGCTATATCAGCAAGACGGCCTGATTTGAGCTGCTTATACTTAGGATTAGAAGAAATAACAATGACAGGCACTGGACTTAGGGTATGGGCTGTATGAGGACTACCATCTTCCTTAATCATGATTTCTGCATTACCATGGTCAGCAATCACTATTATGCCATAATCAGCAGCTAAAGCAATAGGAATAAGCGCTTCGAGACAGGCATCGACAGTCTCTACAGCAGCTACTGCAGCATCAAAAACACCAGTATGACCTACCATATCTGCATTAGCATAGTTCATGATGATTAGATCTGGCGATCTTGCTTCTATTGCCTGGTGTACCTTATTAGTCAACTCATAAGCACTCATTTCGGGTGCCAGGTCATAGGTCGCCACCTTAGGCGAACTAACTAATATTCGCTCCTCCCTATCAAAGGCCGCTTCTCGGCCTCCTGAAAAGAAATGCGTGACATGTGGATACTTTTCTGTCTCAGCTACTCTAAGTTGTGTCAATCCTGCTTTTGATATGACTTCGCCTAATGTATCAGGAAGAGGGGCATTTTTATACACAGGGATAACATTCTTATAAGTCTTGTCGTATTCTGTCATGGTCACAAAATGACAGGATATCTTTTTCATCCCATGTTCTGGTATATCCTTCTGTGTAATAGCCTGAGTTAATTGTCTGGGTCTATCTGTTCTAAAATTGGCAAAAAACACTAAGTCATCTGGACGGATTATACCCTCTTCTGTCGAACCGACTTTGAGAGGGGGCATGAATTCGTCAGTTACTTGCTGCGTATACTGCTGACGAACTGCGGATAGGATATCATCAACGCTTTCTCCCTGTCCATGTAATAATAAACTATATGCCTGAGCTATACGCTCCCAGCGATTATCTCTGTCCATGGCGTAATATCGACCGATGACAGTACTCAGAGTTGCTGTCGTAGATGATATAGCAGCTAACAACTGCTCCAAGTATAGGACGCCAGAAGTTGGTCCCGTATCTCTCCCATCCAAAAATGCATGTATATAGACCTGAATGCCATCATTAGCAAAGTGTTTAGCTAAGGCAATTATGTGATCGATGTGGGCATGGACCCCCCCATCAGAAAGCAATCCCATGAGATGAATTGGCTTTTGCTCTAATTTAGCTCTATTGACCGCTTCGACAATCCTTTGTTCTGTAAAGAGATGACCATCTTCTATTGCTTTATTAATTCTCATAAGCTCTTGATATACAACTCTCCCAGCACCGATATTGAGGTGTCCGACTTCCGAATTACCCATCTGACCGGCTGGCAATCCGACATCAGAACCATACGTCGTAAGCTGAGCATTCGGATAGTTCCTAAATAAGCTGTCTACATATGAGGTGTTAGCACTAGACACTGCACTAACCTTTTTGTCTGAATTAATCCCCCAGCCATCTAGGATTATAAGAAAGGCTTTATTCATGATTGTAAGTCTATTAAGAATTATTTAAAGGTACGATAGCTTTAGTCAAAAGCCTTTGATATACTAAGCTAAGCGCGTTTATACGTAAAAAATATAGTCTAAAAACAAACTTATACACCTGTGGCCTCGTTATTGAACTACACTGCCTAGTGCGGCAATATTAAACTTTTTTGATTATGAAGAAGATCATAACGACAACCATCATATTCCTGAGTCTGACTGTTAGTTCTATCTCAGCGCAAAATCAGATTCTGAAATCCCTACAGAATATGGACTTTCCAGCAATCAGCAAGCTGTTGAGTCCTGAGGTCCAGGTAAAAATAGACAAGAACAAAAAGATTACGGGTCCGACATCTGGCCTTAATGCAATCCAGAATAAACTAGAGGCCTTCAGGCCTATTAAGATGGAGTCAAAGCACAAGGGTTCCAGTGAAACCGAAGGTAATGATTACCTGATTGCAGAATTCTACAATGCGGCTAATGATAGGATGCGTGTATTTGTGCATTTAGAAAATGGATCTGACGGTCGAAGAATCTGTGATATTAAGCTTAGGAGTCTATAGTTCTCCAGTAACACCCAAGCCAAATAAAGCAAAATCATATTTGACGGGGTCTCTAGGGTCTAATTCCCTAAGATTCTGAGTCAGTTCTTCTACTGCTTTCCAGTCTCTTTGTTTTCTGGTCAATAGACCTAAACTGATAGCGACACGTTCTACATGCACATCTAGTGGCATCATCAAATCTGCAGTATCTAATTTATGCCAAAGACCAAAATCAACACCGGTATCGCCCGGGCGAACCATCCATCTCAAGAACATATTAATTCTCTTACAAGAGGATTTCCTAGCTGGGGTAGCGATGTGCTTTCTGGTACGTGTAGGATACTCCAAACTAAAGAATAAGTCATGAAAGGCGATGAGCTTGGCTTTCATATCTCCTGCAGTCGTAAAGGCTGATTCCAGCGATTCGTGCTCTCTGTAGTAGTGCTGAAAGAACTGTAAGAAGTATAAAGTATCTGTATAATTAAAAGTCCGATGCTTGAAATCCTGAAAACGTTTTCTGTCTATTTCCTTGTGTGACACAATGAATTCATAGGGTGAGTCACCCATCAGTTCGAATAGTTCTCGAGCCTTATTGATAATCGTCTTCCGCTGACCCCAAGCAAGTATTGCTGTCCAAAAGGCAGTCAATTCTATGTCTTGCTTAATCTTGTAGCAATGAGGTATCTGAATAGGATCTGTATCGACAAAACCCTTAGTGTTGTATTCCAAGTACTTGGAATCCAGAAAAGGCTTTAATTCGGCTATAGAAGATTTCAGACCTTATTATTCTAGGGTCCTCTTAGTCTCTACAATCTCAAAAGATTCGATGATATCGCCTTCCTTGATGTCATTAAAGTTCTTGACAGTAAGACCACATTCCATACCTGCTCTGACTTCCTTGACATCATCCTTATATCTCTTAAGAGAACCGAGTTCTGCGACCACACCTTGCTTAGTCGGATAGGCAACCACACCATTTCTGATGACACGGATCTTAGAGTTAGCAAACACCTTACCTTCGGTCACGAAACATCCCGCGATGGTACCGATCTTACTGATCTTATAGGTTTCCTTCACTTCGATGTTACCGATCACCTTCTCTTCCTTGATGGTATCGAGCATGCCCTCAATTGCTTTCTTAATCTCATCTATTACTTCATAGATTATCGAGTAAGTCTTAATCTGGACACCCTCTCTTTCTGCAAGTGTTCTAGCACCAGCTGAAGGTCTAACTTGGAATCCAATCACGATGGCATCTGACGCTGAGGCCAATAACACATCTGATTCTGCAATAGGTCCTACGGCCTTATGTATAACATTGACCTGAACGGTCTCTTGAGTTAATTTGATTAATGAATCGGAAAGGGCCTCGATAGAACCATCCACATCACCTTTGACGATAAGGTTCAGTTCCTTGAACGTTCCGAGTGCCAGTCGTCTTCCGATCTCGTCTAGACTGATACGCTTATTGGCTCTATTGGTTTGTTCTCTCTCTATCTGCGATCTCTTCGTCGCCATGGCTTTAGCTTCTTGCTCTTTGTCCATGACCTTGAACTTCTCACCGGCTTGAGGTGCACCATCCAGACCTAATATAGCGACTGGGACAGATGGCCCTGCTTTTTTAATTTTCTTGCCTTTATCATTGAACATGGCCTTAATCTTACCTGCATAAGCACCAGCGACTAGAGAATCACCAATCTTAAGCGTACCGCCCTGTACAAGTAACTTAGTCACATAACCTCTACCCTTATCGAGGGAGGCCTCGACGACAGTACCAATAGCATTCTTATTAGGATTGGCTTTCAGCTCTAGTAATTCTGCCTCTAGAACTATCTTTTCTAGTAGTAGTTCAATGTTAGTTCCAGCCTTAGCAGAGATATTCTGAGATTGGAATTTTCCACCCCATTCCTCTACAAGGATATTCATTTCAGATAGACCTTGCATGATCCTAGTCGGATCAGCACCGTCCTTGTCTATCTTGTTAATCGCAAATACAATCGGCACCCCAGCCGCTTGGGCGTGGCTAATTGCTTCTTTTGTTTGAGGCATGATACGATCATCCGCAGCTATAATAACGACAACTATATCTGTCACCTTAGCACCCCTCGCTCTCATGGCCGTAAAGGCCTCGTGACCCGGTGTATCTAAGAAGGTAATCATCTGGTCGCCGACGGGTACAGAGTAGGCACCGACATGCTGTGTGATACCCCCTGCTTCACCTCCAGCCACATTAGCCTTTCGAATATGATCGAGTAAGGACGTCTTACCGTGATCGACGTGACCCATGACAGTAACGATTGGCGCTCTAGATACTAAGTCAGCAGGGTCGTCTTCTTCCTCCTCTATGAAGGTATCTTCTTGTTCTTCTAAACCAATGAACTCGACCTCATGACCAAATTCTCCAGCTACTAACTCGATGATTTCTGCATCTAGACGCTGATTTATGGAGATGATTACCCCAACATTCATACACTTCATAATGACATCAGCAACAGTCACATCCATCAGAGACGCCAATTCTGAAGCCGATATAAACTCAGTGACTTTAAGTGTCGTCTCTACATTTGCTCTTTCTTCAGCTTCTAATTTTTCCTTCTTGTCTGCTCTATTGTCTCTTCTAATCTTCTGTCTCTTATTCTTACCTCCTCCTGAGATCCTGGCCATAGTTGCCTTGATCTTCTCTTCTATCTCTTTTTTAGAAACAGTTTTGACCTCATCACTTCTCTGGGATCTAGAACCTCCCGTAGAAGGTCTATTTCTTTTAAGGAATGATTGTGCTGTGACTTTCTTTCGAGTTCTTTTCCTTTTTGGTGAATCGGATCTAGACTGAGCGGCGTCTTCTTTCTTCTTGACCGGCTTATCGAACTTTTTCATGTCGATCTTGCCTTGGATCTTCAGTCCTTCTAATTTAGGCGTCTCTGCCCGCATCATTTCTTCACCTGGCTTACTCGTGATTGCATCGAGATTGACACTTTCTCTAACGGCTTCTTTTGCGGGTTTCTCCTTGTCTGCAATCGGTTCAGCAATCGGTTCCTTTTTTACAGGCTCCTTAACTGTTTTTGCGATCTTTTCTACCGGTTTTTTTACGACCTCTTCTTTCTTGTCGACTTTTTTCGCCGCAGGTTTCTTTTTCTTCTTTTCGTCTAAGTCGATTTTTCCTACAACCTTAATCTCAGCTTTAGGGACTTCAGCTCTCACCAATTCCTCTTCGACTACCTTCACCTCAGGCACGACCTCTATGTCTGGTTCTGGTACCACGACTTCTTCTACAACTGGTTCTGGTGCAGGAGGTGGCGGTGGTGGCAATACTGGTTCTACCTTAGGTGGCGGTGGTGGTGCTTTGACGACAACCACCTCTTCCTGTCTGGTCCCGATAACGAGTCTATCAGCTTTTTCCTTTACCGCCATGGAAACGCTAAATTCTTTCAGAAGTGCATTATACATGTCTTCCGACAATTTCGAGGTCGGTTTATTCTCTACCTCGAATCCATTCTCGGTAAGGAAATCAACAATAGTTGATGTTCCAACATTTAATTCCTTCGCTATCTTAATTAAGCGTTTCGACATGTATTATTACTCGTTTTATCTATTTAGCCCTAGAGCCCTGCTCTAGTCATTTGCAAATTCAGCTTCAAGAACCTTCAGTACAGAAACAACTGTTTCTTCCTCTAGGTCTGTCCTTCTCAGCAATTCGTCTTTATTCAATTCCAATACACTCCTAGCGGTATCACAGCCTATCGCCTTGAAGGCATCGATGACCCACTCTTCTATCTCATCTGAGAATTCATCCAGATCGACATCTTCCATTCCTGGATCATCATCCTCTCTATAGACATCTATCTCATAGCCTGTAAGCTTACTCGCTAATTTAATATTAGACCCCCCTTTTCCTATAGCTAATGACACTTGGTCTGGCTTAAGGAATACAGAAGCGGTCATCTTCTCATTATTGAGCTCGATATTAGACACTTTAGCTGGTGTCAATGATCTCTGAATAAATAGGGATACGTTACTTGTATAATTAACGATATCAATATTTTCGTTTTTCAGCTCTCGGACAATACCGTGTATTCTAGACCCCTTCATTCCGACACAAGCGCCTACAGGGTCTACTCTATCATCATATGATTCTACGGCTACCTTGGCTCTTTCGCCTGGTATTCGTACAATCTTCTTGACTGTAATCAGCCCATCTTCGATTTCTGGCACTTCCTGCTCCATGAGCTTTTCTAAGAATCGACTATCGGTTCTAGACATAATGACTACAGGGTTGTTATTCTTCATATCAACCCGCTTAATTACACCCTTAATCATATCTCCCTTTCTAAGGAAATCACCTCTAATCATTTCGCTTCTCGGAAGGACTAATTCACTTCCAGTGGCATCATCCAGTATTAGGAACTCTCTTTTGAGCACCTGAGCGACTTCGCCTAAGATAATATCTCCAATTCGATCTGAATATCGCTTGAAGATTTCATCTTTTTCTAATTCCATAATCCTAGAGATTAAGGTCTGTCTCGCTGCTAATATAGCACGCCGTCCAAAATCCTCTAGGCCTAACTGTTCGTAACATTCCTCTCCTACTTCATAATCATCATCAATAGATGATGCTTCTGAACTGGAGATCTGACTCATCTCATCTGTAACCTCTCCATCGGGTACGATCTCGCGTACTCTCCACATCTCGAGGTCACCATTCTGGTCGTTGACAATAACATCGAAGTTTTCATCCGAACCGTACTTTTTCTTAATAAGTGTTCGGAATACGTCTTCCAGGACCCTGACCATTGTCGGTCGGTCAATGTTTTTACCTGCTTTGAACTCAGAAAATGATTCAACAAGATTCATAGTTAAATCTTCTTTTTCATCTGTGAAAGAATTTTCATTTTATGAACTAAATACCCTCTTTAGGGACTTATTATTTTTTCTTTTTAAAACTGACTTGGACTATTGCAGCCACAACTTCAGAAAACGGAACCACTAATTTCTTAAACATACCCTTCTTAGCTCCTGGAACCCTAAGTGTTAGCTCTTTCTCTGTCAGCTCTTCTAATCTGCCAGTCACCTTCCTATCTTCTGTTAGGGTCAAGTCCAAATCACGACCGATATTCCTAGGAAACTGGCGATACAATTTCAACGGTTTATCGACACCTGGCGAGGACACTTCCAGTAGATAAGCATCACCTAAATCTTCTGTCTCATCCAAGTAAGCTTCTATCGCTCTACTGAGTTTTTGGCACTGCCAGAACTTGACGCCTGGATCTGAATCGATGTACACTTCTACCTTAGAGCCCGATATCAGGATATCCAACAAAAAACAATCTTCTAGGTCGGCTTCTTTAAACCTTTCCTCTGCAACAGCTTGTATCTTTGCAATTACATTCACACTTAAAGATTAGATATGCTGAAAATAAAAAGAGGGAACATTCGCTCCCTCTCTATTAAATCCGACCCAAATATAGCACAAATGCTAGGATTCTTCAAGCTTTTCAAGAAACTGATAGCCTTATCTTTGTAATATGACCTACCAAAAAGCGCTAGAAGCAGCTAAGTTCCTCAAAAGCAAGCTAGAAAGGCCTATATCATTAGCTCTGGTATTGGGGTCTGGAGCAGATAAAATAATTGAGCGCTTTGAGATCAGACAACGCTGGTCATTTGGCGAAGTACCCCACCTGCAATCAAGCACCTTCCATAAGGGCGAAGTCCTCATCGCACATCACCAAGGCAAGGATATCCTTATCCTCAGTGGCCGTTTGCACTATTATGAAGGGTTTACGATGGATGAAATCACTTTCCCAATCAGAATATTGAGCCTTTTAGACATCACAGAAATACTTATGACCAATGCAGCAGGTGGCCTGAACCCTGATTATACGTCAGGGGAAATCGTTCTCATCAATGACCATATCAATCTACTCGGTGAGAATCCACTAAGAGGAGCCAATGATGATCGGTTCGGTGTCCGCTTTCCAGATATGTCTGAGGCTTATTCTTCCAGAATTAGGAATAAGATTCAGCTTACCTATAACAAAAAGAACACGACACCCATAAGAGAGGGTGTCTATGCGGCATTCATGGGACCCTCTCTGGAGACACCAGCAGAATATAAGTACCTACATCTGATCGGTGCCGATCTAGTCGGCATGTCTACCGTTCCTGAAGTCATTGTCGCGAATCATTGCGGCATAGAAATAGGTGTCATTTCCATAGTGACCAACCTGTGCTACCCACCTGAAATAATTTCCAA
>CALEAC010000209.1 GCA_937944095.1 uncultured Saprospiraceae bacterium | reverse complement strand
AAGGCGGAATTTACAGTATCTGAATATGTACCCGTAAAGCTGAAAGAAAATGAATTTCTCATGATGACAATCAGAAGTCATGATCAATTCAATACAACAATCTATGGATTAGATGATCGCTATCGTGGTATCTATAATGAGCGACGTGTCATTATGATTAGCAAGGAAGACATGAATAACCTTAAGGTGAACAAAGGCGACCTGGTAGATCTCCACAACAATCATCTTGGAGTTGCTCGAATCGCTAAGAAATTTGTCGTGGTGCCATATGATATACCGACGAACTGTGTCGCTACTTATTTTCCCGAGGCCAATGTCTTAGTCCCTATAGGGTCTAAAGCAGATAGGAGCAACACGCCAGCATCCAAGTCAGTCATTATTACAATTAAGCCACATCAGCCAACTTAGACTAATAAGCACATGAAGGAAGCAGAAATTCCACGACACGTTTTTGAGAAGATGTATGAGAAAGACTACTGTAGTCAGTGGATGGGTATCGAACTACTATCTATAGAAGAAGGCCGATGTGAGTTGACGATGAAAGTCAAGAAAGAAATGCTCAATGGCTTCGGTATACTGCATGGCGGTATAGCCTATGCATTTGCAGATAGTGCTTTTGCTTTTGCGTCCAATTCCTATGGTCGGGTAGCGGTTTCGATTACAGGCAGCATGAATTTTGCCAAGTCTGCTAAGCTAGGTGATGTTATTATTGCTATCGCAAAACCACTCAATGTCACTTATAAGACAGCAGATTTTGATGTGAATGTCTACAATGAGGATCGATCAGAATTGATGTATTATTTTCGCGGAACTGTATATCGCAGTTCGACAGAAGTATTAGCAAAAGAAATATGAAAGCAGCATACATAGTAGATGGTATCAGAACACCTATAGGTAAGTTTACTGGTACTCTAGCACCTATCAGGACAGATGACCTAGGCGCTCTTGTTATTAGGGAAATAGTCGCACGGAATCCTTCTGTTCCAGGTGAGGCTTATGATGATGTCATCATGGGTTGTGCGAACCAGGCAGGAGAGGACAACAGGAATGTCGCACGGATGTGTGCTTTGCTAGGTGGGTTACCATGGTCGGTGCCCGGTGAGACAGTGAATAGACTCTGCTCGTCTGGCTTATCTGCGATTATACATGCTAAGCGTGCGATTCAGTCAGGAGATGGAGATATATTTATCGCAGGTGGGGTAGAACATATGACTCGGGGTCCCTTTGTGATTTCTAAGGTGTCTAGAGCCTTCGGTAGAGACGCTCAGATGCATGATTCTAGTTTCGGCTGGCGCTTTGTGAATAAGAAGATGGTCGACCTATACGGTACAGATGGTATGGGCGTCACGGCTGAGAACCTAGTTGAGAAATATGGTATCAGTAGAGAAGACCAAGATCAATTCGCTTATTGGTCCCAAATGAAAGCCAGCAAAGCACAAAGTTCAGGTCGATTAGCTAAAGAAATTGTCCCAGTCTCTATCCCTCAACGGAAAGCTGACCCGATTGTCTTCTCAGATGATGAGTTTATCAAGCCGAATACGACCTTGGAGGTATTAGGCAAGCTGAGACCTGCATTCAAAAAAGCTGAAGCCGGTGGTACTGTTACAGCTGGTAATGCTTCTGGTCTAAATGATGGCGCGGCAGCAACACTCATCGCTTCTGATTTAGCAATAGAGAAATATACCCTCAATCCGCTCGCTAGGGTCGTTAGTTCAGCTGTCATAGGTGTAGAGCCGAGGATTATGGGTATAGGCCCTGTAGAGGCTTCTAACCGCGCACTAGCCAAGGCTGGACTGACTATGGCGGACATGGATGTTATCGAACTGAATGAGGCCTTTTCAGCACAAGCACTATCATGTACTCGAGCATGGGGATTAGCAGATGATGATCCACGCATCAATCCAAATGGTGGGGCCATCGCGATCGGTCATCCACTCGGTATGACTGGTGCACGTGTTTGTTACTCTGCAGCTTTGGAGTTATCGATCACCCAAAAGAAATACGCGCTAGTGACCATGTGTGTCGGTGTTGGGCAAGGATATGCTGCTATTTTAGAACGTGTGTAGAACAACTCAGCAAATATTGCTGTTACTATGCGTATGAAAGAAAAGCTCTACAGAGAAGCAGAGGCTATGATACCTACAGACTGGGGTGATTTCAGAATGCTTGCGTTCCGATCTGAGGTTTCTGACTACGATCCAGACTTAGTCATGTTACACCCTGAACTCAATGCCGCTGACCCTGTGTATCTGCGGATTCATTCAGAATGTATAACAGGTGATCTCTTCCATTCTCAACGGTGTGATTGCGGTGCTCAATTAGATTTAGCTATGCAATTAATCAGCGAGCATAAGGGCTTATTAATCTATCTCAGGCAAGAAGGAAGAGGTATCGGTATCATCAATAAGCTCAAAGCTTATAACAAACAAGACGAAGGCTTAGATACAATAGAAGCCAACGAAGCACTTGGACTAGATATAGATGGTCGAACCTATGAAAAGGTTATCCAGATCTTACAGCATCTTGGCATAAATCAAGTTAAGTTGTTAACGAATAATCCTGAGAAGATGGCTGCTTTCGCTAACGGACCAGTCGACCTAGTAGAGCGGATACCCTTAGAGATTAGACCGACAGTGAATTCTTCCTCTTATCTCCGGACGAAGAAGGATGGCATGGGCCATCTACTTAGCTTTAAAAACGAACAATAACAATTGCGCTGTTAGATTTCACAACTTAGGTTGTCTTGCAGTACTTTTAGAGCATGCTCTCTATAGCAATACCTGTTTATAATTATTACATAGACCCCTTGGTCTCAAGTCTTGTGCGGCTGGTTGCTCAGTTAGATGAACAAATCGAGATTATTGTCATGGACGATGATTCAGAGCATCAGTATCAGCTTGCTAATCGACTAACAGATGCCTATGAGCCAGTAAGATATATAGACAGTGTCAGCAATCTAGGACGGGCGGCTATCAGGAATCGATTAGTCGAATATGCACAGTACGACTGGTTGTTGTTTTTGGATTGTGACTCAGGTATTGTATCTGATAACTTCTTACAAGCATATATAAAACAAATCAACTCCAGTTCCACGATAATTGCTGGTGGTCGGATTTATAGTTCTGATGATCGCATCGATCCGAAACTAAAACTTCATTGGACTTACGGACACAAAAAAGAATCTAGAGCACTCTCGGTCAGATCAAAGTATCCATATCGGTATTTCCATTCTAATAATTTCTTAATTAAGAAAGAGCTTATTGTGCAGTACCCTTTTGATGAACGAATCGGGGGTTATGGTTATGAAGACCTAGTTCTAGCTAAAACGTTCCAAAAAAATAACTTAAGCATCCAACATATCGATAATCCAGTGTGTCATCTAGAATTACATGATGCTGAGGAGTTTCTGGAGAAGACTTCTAGTGCTGTTCAGAACTTGATTAACTTGAATAATCGAGGAATCTACCTAGATACTAGCTTAGAGAATTGCTCTTCTTTGGTCCAAAAATTAGGTCTAAGAAAGGTAATACAGAAAATTTATTCTTGGCGAAAAGATGATATCCTTGCTAACCTTAGGTCTACAGACCCTAAGTTATATAACCTGGATTTGTATAAACTCAATCACTATCTGTCTAGGTCTTTTGCTCCTAAGAAAGTTTGACGTTCCACCCGTAAGTGTCTGCTATGCGACCACTTCTGAGGCCATTCAGCGTATCTTTTAGGAATGGGGAAACTTTGTACTTTTCTAGGTCGAGTTCTATCAATTTATCTTTGTATCCTATCCCTTTGACATTAGCAACTAAGGCTGCTGTTCCAGTGCCGAAAATCTCTAATAATTCCCCACTATCTGCGGCAGCAATCACTTCATGGATAGACAGTTGTCGCTCTTCGACTTTGTAATTTTTATCCTTTAGGATATGGATAACCGAATTTCTTGTAATGCCCTTGAGAATGGCACCATCTGTACTGGGTGTGACGACGGTATCTCCGATGACGAAGAAGATATTCATAGTCCCTACTTCTTGTATGTATTGATTCTCCTTGGCATCTAACCACATAATCTGATCAAAGCCTTCTTCATTAGCTAACTTAGTCGGATATAGCGAGCCTGCGTAGTTTCCAGCTGCTTTGGCCTCTCCTGTACCACCTATAGCTGCTCTGATGTAATTGTCATCAGCTTTTAACTTTAAGGGCTTATTGTAGTAAGGACCTACTGGGCAGCAGAAAATGACAAATTTGTAAGTACTAGATATCCTGACGCCTATGAATTCATCCATGGCAACCATGTATGGTCTTAGATAAAGTGCACTCCCCTCGTTAGGCGGAATCCAAGCACTTTCTAATTTGACTAATTCTGTGACAGCTTCTAAGAATTGCTCCTCTGGAAAGGCAGGCATAGCTAGTCTTTCTGCTGAGGCATTCAATCTTCTACTATGTAGTTCTGGTCTGAAAAGCATCGGAGAGCCATCTTGATGTTTGGTGGCTTTCATACCCTCGAACAGCGCCTGTCCATAATGCCAGGCAATGTTAGCAGGATGCACAGAAAAATTAGCAAATGGTTCGATGCGCATATCTGACCAAGTGCCGTTCTTATACTCGGCGACAAACATGTGGTCTGTGAATGACTTTCCAAATGGAATATCATTGAAATCTAAAGTGTCTATCTTAGATTTTGAGACCTTTGAGATTTTGATAGAAGCAGTAGCTAGGTCCATACGATTAGTTTTTTTTAGAACAATTGGGTATTAAAGGTCATAATTGCTTGTCAGCTCTCACGCACTAATCATTCGTTACACAAATTTAGTTATTTTTATAATATTCTTTTAAGTACAGAGTTTTTCTCTTTTTATTCAATTATATTCTGTCTGCGCCGATAAAACTTATATAATATTTTGAATCTTGATTATTTGTATCCTAAGCTGTATTTAGTTCCTGAGACCCATTCAGTCCCAACACCGCTGCATGAGCAGGAAATACTTGTAATTGCTAAACAAGAAGATCTAGATAATGATGCAGAATTCTTAAATAAAATCCTCAAAGCCATCAATAAAGCTGGGGATGACCATACTTTTATTTTAGGTTTCAAGGAAAGTGATCAACTTGATTTTACTCAGTGGAGTAGGAGACACTTCTCACATGTGATCATCTTCGGTATCAATCCTCAGAAGCTTGGTCTCAATACCAAGTTAGGTGGTTACAGATTCTATAAGACCGAGACTTACTCTATTATGTTAGGACATCCTCTATCTACGATTTCTGCACAGCAGAAATATAAGAAAGCACTATGGACCTGTCTTCAGACCGAATTCGTAAAGAACTAACACATGGAATTAATATTCGCCACTCATAACCAGCATAAACTGGAAGAAGTGAGAGATATGCTTCCAGGCAACTACCAGATTAGCAGCTTAGCCGAGTTAGGACTAATGGAAGAAATAGCTGAGACTGCTGACACCTTAAGTGGCAATGCAGAGATAAAAGCGAGAGCTATCTATGACCTAACTGGTAAGAATGTCTTCGCTGATGATTCGGGCCTCGAAGTCCCGTCATTAGATATGAGACCTGGTGTGATAACAGCAAGGTACGCTGGGGTAGAGCGGGATGCCATCGCCAATATGACTAAGGTCCTGAAAGAATTAGAAGGAAGCAATGACCGGACTGCAAGGTTCAGAGCTTGTTTCGCTATGATTATAAATGGACAATTATACGAAACAGAAGGCGTCGTCAATGGTCAAATAGCACCTACCTTACAAGGAGAGGGTGGTTTCGGGTACGATCCTATCTTTATACCTTATGGATATTCGCAATCCTTTGCTGAACTAAGCTCAGAGCTTAAGAATGGTATGAGTCATCGTTATAGGGCACTGATGGGTATAAGGAAGATACTTGAAGGTATCTCATAAATAAAAAGATGGCTCTCAATGAGAGCCATCTTTAAGTCAAATAAATTTTATAGAATGCTTACAGGTATAGTTTAAGGGTAGAGTGTTTTCTCAATTGGTTTAATGAACCATCAGGCGCGAGGTATACATCTGTCTGTCGATTTCTGTATCGAAATTGAAGACATACTCACCTTTCTGGAATAAGCTCTTTCCGAGACTGACATGGTCAGTGCCTACCGGTAAAAGATAAACCATAGCACCTAGATTGTTGTATACTCTTATCTGTGTGGTTGCCTCTCGTGTCAAGAACTTAATCTCATTTTCTGTCTCATCGTATTCTGCTTTGAGAAAGAATCTAAGGTCTTCATCCGTGTTCACAACAACTGTCAAAATCTCACTTTCGACAATTTTAAATACCTCCTTATCGTGTTCTTCAGGAGTCGTATTAAAAGAAAATCCAGCTAAGACAAGGGTAAGGCAAACAGCCCATATACTAATTGTCCTTCCCATTACTCATTAAATTTAGGTGATGATATAATATGTTACGATTTTTCTTAATGCAAGATCTAAGCCAACTCAGGTAATAGCCGCTTAGAATTGACAAATGAGAGAAACTTTAACATATAATCTATAGGGAAACAAGACTTTCTGGGTTTAGGTATATTAATTATTGTTCAATTGATTTCTACTTGATTTCTAGGATAGGGACAGAAAAAAGCCCCATACTGAGACAGTACGGGGCTTTTATTAATTTAGAAGAAGCTAATATCTAGCTCGCATCAGCTGCTGCTTTTTCAGCATCTCTAGCTGCTTTTTCAGCATCTTTCTTCGCTTGTTGCTCAGCACTTCTTTCTACTTTACCCTTGATCGTAACATAGTTACTTACAGGATCAGTATTAGCTGTAATAGTGACTCTCTTTGATTGCATCTGGCCACCAACTTTACCTTTGTTCTTAGTGTTAAACTCAACTGCGATCTCACCTTTCTCACCTGGAGCGATAGGCTCTCTCGGCCATTGTGGTACAGTACAACCACAAGTTGCTTTTGCATTACTGATTATAAGTGGCTCACTACCTGTGTTAGTGAAGTTGTATATGTGCTTAACAACATCACCTTCTTGTGCTGTTCCGAAGTCATACTCTGATTCTTCGAAAGACATTGTTGTGATAGGGCCTACAGGAACTGCTGGCTCTTCAGTTTTCAATGGGTTAGTGGTAGGAGTTAGGCCTGTGTTAGCCTCAGCAGTTGGTACAGAAGGCTCAGTAGCCGTTGTCGCGCTGCTATCTTGCTTACAAGAAGCTAAGAGTAATAGACTGAAAGCCAATAAAAATCCAATTTGTTTGATCATCACGAATGTATTTTATTTTTTAAAAGATTATAAGTACAAATATATCCTATAAATGAGATGTGTAAAGCTTTAATTACCTGAGACTAGCATTGTTAACAAGCGATTAACAATAAATTATCAGCTACTTATAGACTCAAGGTCTCTTGCTGTGCTGATCCATCAACCATTCTTCGAATTCGTCCACTTCCATCGCATTAAGGCAATATGCTGTCGGCAAGGCGGCCTTCCTAGCAGCAAGCACACCATACTTGGTATCATCTATGCCTGCGATGCTATGTGCATCAGGATTGATACTAATAAGGACTTCCTTAGACAAGGCATAATCGATCCATCTCCAATCCATATCTAAGCGTCTCGGATTGGCATTCAGTTCTATAGCCACACCGTTATCAGCACAAGCGTCTATGACTTTCTGATAATCTACTGGATAGGCTTTTCGAGTGAGTAATAATCGACCAGTCATATGTCCTAGGATGCTTGTGTATGGATTCTCGATTGCTCTGATAAGTCTCGTGGTGGCTTTGGATTTGTCCATTCTTAGATTAGAATGGATGGAGGCGACGATGAGGTCTAAGTCCGCCAGAATCTCATCAGGGTAGTCGAGACGACCATCGCTTAATATGTCAGACTCTGTTCCAGAAAAACATCTGAGACCCGTTAGCTCTTGGTCTAGTTCACGCACTTCTTCCATCTGTTGTTGGAGTCTGGCTATTTCTAGACCATTAGCATAGAAGGCAGATTGGGAGTGGTCAGTGATCACGAAATAGTCGTGTCCACTATCTTGTGCGGCCAGTGCCATTTCTCTCAAACTATTGACACCATCACTATAGGTGCTGTGATTATGAATACAGCCATGAATTTGGTCCAGTTCTATAATACCCTGAGGCCCCTTGTACTTTTCTACTAGATTGACGTTAGCCGATTCTCGGAATTCAGGTAGGTAATAAGGTAAGTCATTCTTGGTGAAGACCTCAGATTCGGAATTATAGATTCCCTGCTCTATACTCAGTTTTTTCCAGAAGACCTCACTCGTACTCGTTCTTGCAAGTTCTAGATAGAATTGTGCTCTCTCGGTCTTGTGTATGTTGAGCTTAATATTCCTATAGTAATATTGTTCATGGATCTGAGTGAAAGTGTCCTGCTGATTCAGCAGGTCAATTAATTTCTTGGTCGTTGCTGTGCTTAATAGGTCTATTGTTTCTATGATCTCTGTACAACGATGAACTGAACCAGTAAGAGCAGTAGTCTCATCTGGGAAGTGCGCCTGTATCAACTCTAATAATTCTTGGGCGATTGGCTCAGCCTGTGCATATAGGTATTTATTGGCTGATTCTAGGTGATACTCTAATTGCTCTTTGAGTGTTTGTTGTGTCTTGGCACCAAAGCCTTTGAGGTCAACTAGTCGATTGTCATTGATTGCATTAAGCAATTCTCCGCAAGATTCTATGCCGAGGTTTTGCCAGATTACCTTGAGTTTTTTGACACCGAGTCCTTTAATCTGTATGAGTTCTTGCAGACCGATAGGTGTTCGATCCATGATGTCATTAAGCGCTTGCATTTCTCCCGTGTTGACCAATTCTCTAATCTTAGCTTGCATGGCTTTACCTATTCCTGAAATTTCTGAAATTTGTTCAGGAGACATGGCTGATACAGGGTCGGGCCATTTTCTGAGTGACAGATAGGCATTGGTGTAGGCTTTGGTTTTGAAAGCATCTGTACCATGCAGCTCTAGCAGCTTGCCTAACAGATTGAGTCTTCCAGCTATTTCGTTATTTGTCAAAAGTTGTGTTTTCTGAATGTAAAGCTTAATAATATTTTGCGATTTATATATCCAATTGGGTACAATACCCTAATTTCGTATAATAAAATTATTTAATATGAGAATCATACTTTTTTTATTTTCTATTGCATTCTTTGCTTCTTGTAACAGTGGAGGCGGAGGAGGAGCCAGTGCAGATCTAGCTGGATTCGAGACTGAATCAGCAGGAAATGGTGTTACTAAAGCTTACAAGGTTGATAGTAATGGCAAGATGAAAGAACAAGGATTTGTTTCTGGCGGGAAGCGAAATGGCGTCTGGATGAGTTATTATGACGGAGAAGATGCTGGCAAGGTTAAGTCTTTGGCTTCGTATTCTAATGGTGCGCTAAATGGGCCTTATTTCGAATTGGATAATCGTGGACAGATCAAAGCAGAAGTCAATTACACCAATAATATGTATGATGGCGAGTCCACAACTTATAAGTACGGTAGAAAGACCTCACTTAAAACCTACAAGAAAAATAAGTTAGATGGCTTAAGCATAGAATACTTCCAAGATGGAAAAGTCCAGAAAGAGATCAATTTCAAGGATGGGAAGCAGCATGGCACTATGAAATGGTACTCTGACAAAGGTGAAGTGACCATGCAATACGAATACAAGAACGGTGAGAAGATCAGTGGTGGCATGGTCGAAAAATAATATTGACAGATATTGACGACTATATATTTTAGCCACACTGCATTAGTGTGGCTATTTTTTATGTCTTATAAATTGATTTATATATAATTATATATTACAATAATTTATATATTTACAGTAATTATTAATTCTAGGTCTCTATGTCCCTTACTAAACTACTAGCTGAAGATCTCATATTACCAATTGAGGATCTCTCACGACACTTGTTCTTTTTCGAAGATAACGAGCGTAGTGTTCACTGCTTATTCTGGTCTTTGCTTAACTGCATAGAAAGAGGCCAGAAGGTCATCGTCGTATACAAAGAATACGATGATCTACTTAATCTTAATTATCTCTTTTCGAAGTACAACTTACTAGACCAGAGAATTATTCTCGATAGGCATATGGATAGGTCTGAAATTAGGTCTTCTCTAAGTATGGCTAATCAGAATCCCGCTCAGAGGGTAACAGACGCACTGAGAGCTGACCAGGAAAAGCTGGATAAGGTTAACGCAGATCTAGATTCTGCAATACAAAGATTGAGAAAGACCACCTTGGGTGGAAAGAGTATCGCCGATATAAGTGACCTCGTGTCCCATAACGAGATATACAAATTAGAATTAGATAATTCGTTATTCACTGCACCTTATGATTATGACACTTATAAGCATAAGAAAAGCCTATTCGAATTCGCTGAGAGCATCTATGATAATAGTTTCCAGTTTTTAGCTTCAGAATACCCTTTTCATCCCCCTAGCGAAGATCAGCCAGAGATATCTGCTGTCAAAGATAGCTTAGATGAGTATCTAACCAAAGCCAGAGCACTATACCAATCATTCCTAATCCTAGAACAGAAATATAGAGACCAAGTCTCAAGCAATTTTGACCATAAGATTAATGAACTCAAAAAGGAAAAAGCTCAGGTAGAGCTGCTTATAAATACGACACCCCAAACCGAGACAACAAAGAAAAAATCAGAATTTCATCTAAATGAACTTTGTGCTAAACTCGATATCTCGCCTCAGAGCCAACCGATAGCTTGGGATGAGGTCCAGTCTTCTTACGATGCAAAAGTTAAGTCTTGCCATAAAGAAAAAGAACAACAAATCAATGGCCTCTTACAGAAACTCACGCCGACTAATAGTTCAGATGCAGAATTAAAAGCACTTATTATCAGCGTAGATGAATTATTCTCAGACTTCGAACGACTGGATTTATTACGGAAGTTCGCTAGACGGTCTAGTCTAACTTTCTTCCATCAAAAAGAGAATCTCAAACAATTCGTCACAACCCTAGAACATGCGCTGAATTTTGCGCAGGGTAATGAGAAGTTTATGACTTGGCAGAAATTCGAAGCTGGCCTCAACGAAGAAGATAGGATGATGGTTGCTAAGTTATCCAGTATGAATATGTTCTGGGGTAAAGCTTTCGAACAATTATTCTTGAGATACTATCTAGAAAACAGTAAGCCACATCTAGACCCGATAGAGCCATATTTAGATGATTTACAGGGCATTATGTACAGCTTCGTCTCTAACTTCTCAGACCACTTTAGGTCTCCAGACAGTGGTCAGAATAAAGCAGAGGTTGCAGCACTACTGACTCGTTCTGATGCTGGACTGAGTGCCGCTGAAACTTTGGAAATTATGTCTTTATATCCAATCAGCTTTATAGATGAATTAACCTTTGCTCAATTAAATAAATACGATACGGCGTCCGCAGAAGCCTACTTCTTTTTTAATAGCTCAGCACCGTGTTCTGCCATCCCGTCTCAAAGTCAAGCTATATACATAACAGCACAGAGGACTGTGCAGAATGAGATACATGCCGATGCAGAGGTCACGATTAATCTTTCTACATATCGAGCTATGTATCAAGTGATAGACAAGAAGCTTGCAGGGTCGACTCTTTCGGACAGACATCGTACAGCTAGTTATTTGGGTCAGGAGCTACAGAAGCAAAATAATAATTACAAATTATTCCAGTTAAAAGAAGTCTCCATCATATCATGTCTTTCCGACATAAAGAACTCTGTTCTTCTGATGGCATTGCTAGAAGAAGGGATCAAGGAAATTATTGTCGATAAGGAAGATATTAATCTGCTACCAGGCATCTTGAGTGATACGTCTAAGACCTGTTACCTACTTATAGAAGATGGACTATTGACTCTAGACAAGAATTATATGGAGCAGATGCTGCTTATCGATAAGCTTAGAATAGCTGGTGTCCAGATCCAATCTATCGACAATAGTCTGTTATTTCATGATCGCGATACGGCAATCAATAGAATGCTCAATAAAATCATAGCTAGTAATACGGTCTCTATAGCCTCTGGTATAGAGCAATTGAATTAGGTGATAGAGCTGGACCTAACTAAATATCATGAATTACTAGTCATAACTAGATCTGCTACTAAGTCATTGATTTTCGATCCGGTCAGAAAGAAGGACTTTGTTCTTCAGCCCGAAGAACTCGTTAGACAATCATGGATACAATATCTGCACTTAGAGTGGGGGATAGCCTATGGGAGCCTTGCAGTCGAGAAGCAACTAGCTGGTACAGATACCAAGAGGCGCTATGACTTGGTCTACTATAAGAAGGGCGAGCCTCAGGTGCTATTTGAGTTTAAGAGTTTTCAGACCAAGATTTCGGACCAGACCTCCTTGCAGATTGCTGATTATAATCGGCGTCTCCGAGTCCCATATCTAGTCCTGAGCAATGGTAGACAGCATTATGCTGCTTTTGTTGACTTTGTGACTAATAAGGTCACAACTTTAGCTGAGCTGCCCTTTGATAAATAATTGGTCGCTATGTTTCTTTTAGGCTAAGAAATATTAGCTTTGAAATCTTCAGATAACCTATTACTTATTAAATTACTATCAACTTGAGTAGGAGCATATTAGTTACTGGTTCAGGTGGTCAGATAGGGACGGTGTTAGTTAAGAAACTCAGAGAGAAATATGGTAATGATAATGTCATTGCTACTGACCTTCGAGAATTGGACTTAGCTGGTCCCCAAGAGATCCTAGATGTCACTGACGTCGCTAGACTAGAAGAATTGATTGTAAAGTATAAGGTGGATGAAGTCTATCATCTGGCTGCATTGCTTTCATCTAAAGGGGAGCAAAATATCAACCTCACCTGGAAAATCAATTTCGAGGCATATAAAGCTATTCTAGAATTAGCTGTGAAATACAAGATAGATAAGGTCTTTTTCCCTTCTACCATAGGTATCTATGGGTCGACGACGCCGAAGCAGGATACACCTCAGCACAGCGTTTTCGAACCAGAAACGATATACGGCATATCTAAGTTTACTGGAGAGCTCTGGAGTGAATATTATAGGAACCGTTATAATCTAGATGTCAGGTCACTAAGGTTTCCAGGCGTCATCAGTCATGAGGTCATACCCTCAGGTGGTACAACTGACTTTTCTGTAGAGATGTTCTATGCCGCCTTGCAGACGGGGCATTACCAGTGCTATCTCGAAGCGGATACCATGTTACCTATGATATATATGGATGATACGATCAAAGCCATTATGGACTTGATGGCTGCACCAGAGGAAGATATTTCCTTATCGCTGGGGTATAACCTATCAGGCTTTTCTGTGACCCCCTTGCAGTTATATAATGAAATAGTTAAACGTATTCCAGGTTTTACGATCAGTTACGATCCGGATGATCGACAGAAAATCGCTGACAGTTGGTCGGAAACAATCGATGATTCGAGAGCCAGATCTGATTGGCAATGGAAGCCTGATTATGACCTAAAAAACACGGTCGATGTTATGCTAGCTAATATAAAAGTATCATGAAAGCGATTAGGCCTTACAGGAAAGTCCCTAAGCTGTTGTTGCCTATATTTTATACTCTCTTATTGCTCTTAACGTTCTCCTCCGATATACACGGCCAATCTAGGGTAGTTACTGGGACTGTCACAGATATAGTAACGGGAGAGGTTCTTATCGGCGCTACAATTGCTAGTGGTCCTAGTGCTGGCACAATCACTGATCTTAGTGGCACCTTTGAGCTGGTGCTTCCTACAAGTGAGGTAGA
>CALEAC010000208.1 GCA_937944095.1 uncultured Saprospiraceae bacterium | reverse complement strand
TCACACCATCTACATAGTCATTATAGACTGGTAGGAAATATGGATAACTGACATCTACTTTTAGTTTTGATATACTCTTGAAGGCTTTTCTTAGATCAGAATCCGGCTCCTTATGCAATACCATATTCACATAATGACCTGAGTACTTATGGATGTCTTCTACGACCTCTGTTATCGTTTCAGGTGCATTGCTTCCCTGCACATAATCCTTAAAGGCATCATACACCATTCCGATTTTCGATATACTACCTGTCTTGACAGTCAGGTAATCCCTCATGAACCAATCATAGTAACTGGAATAGTCATTACCATAACTCTGTTCCATTGGATACCAGAAGCGTTCGTAGAGTTCATTCTGCAAAGTGACTTCCTGCCCCATCAGGATGTAATTTCTGATGAGATCCGCTGGAGACAAATCCAAACCCGTACTATTCAGACTCTCGAATATGAGCTGAGGGTTATCCTTGTCTTTTTCCAGTGCAACATCTACAATGAAAAGTCTTTGTATTCCATTATAAATATTTGCAACGTTTGCTTCAGTGAGTTTAGATTTGAAATGGTTATAATTCTCCACTATTCGTTGAGAATGGCTATCCCCTAGTGGTACACCTTTGATGAGATCCTTCAAAGTTTCTTTATCCCTTCTGGTGAGTAACAGTTTATACCTGAGACTACCCTCTTCATCCGCATTGAGCAGATAGTAGTTCTTAAGTTTTGTATAGTTGGTTTCTATTTCAGTCTCATGGTCTCTAATGAAATCAGCCAAGGCTGCCAACAAGATTGATATCGTAGTCAATCTTTGTTGGCCATCTATAACCAATAATTCAGGCACATCAGAGACAGTATGAATCCCTTCCTGGAAGTAGACTATAGATCCAATGAAATGTCCTGGTATAGATGGGTCTTTACTGATACGAATTATATCTCTGAGTAACTTATCACATTGAGCGATTTTCCAGCTGTAAGTCCTCTGATAGATAGGAATCACAAATTGCTTAGGGCCCTTAAGGACACTTAGGAGATTGGCGGAGGAAGCTTTCATAAAATATTACACTATCACAGGTTGCTATATCAGTGCACTGTGGGGCTAATGTAGTGCAAAACTTAATCATAGATAATATTACAAATATTACAGTGAAATATGTAGTATATACCTGACTAGATATAAACTGTGCTGGTTCAAGTCCTGCCTCGGGTACTTTGTTTTGGATTCTATTTAAGGTTGTGAGACAATCTGACTTCTAGTACTTACCTTTATACAAGTTTTTATAAGCATCATAACTCGCATTCAGTGCGGGCTGCCATTACTGGCACGGGGGTTTATAAGAACTTTTTTTATTTCTAGACATATTCGTCAGTCATAAAATCACACACATGCGCTATGTCAAAGGAAATTTCCTTACTACTGACTTATTCAATAGCATAGAGGTGCATAATCCATCAGAGAAAAACGTAAGTCGTTGCCAATCAAATGATAAATCTTTATCTAAGAATTAATAGCCTACCCCTTCAATGTCCTAATTAGACCCTCCTGAGTGACGCTTGCTACTAGGTCTCCTTTACGATTGAATATATTGCCTCTCGTAAATGCTCTCGAGCCGGAGGCACTCGGACTATCCGTCGCAAAGAGCAACCATTCGTCTATCTTGAAATCCCGGTGGAACCACATGGCATGATCTAGACTCGCAAACATCGTCTTCTGCATCATCAAGGTAGTCTGGTGGGCTAAGGTTGCTGTTCTCAGCAAACCATAATCAGAAGCATAGGCCAATAATTGTTGCTGGACAGGTAAGCTGAGGTCTATCTTTTCGTTGCACTTGAACCAGACATGCATCTGTGGCTTGAGGTTGCGTGGTGGTAATTTATAGGCCTGCTCTACTGGTCTGAATTCAATAGCATTAGGATGAATGCCGATGAGTTTCTTGTATACTTTGGGCGAAAAGAATTTGATAGTCTTAAGTTGCTCTGAGATGGTTTTGACTTCTTCTGGAGGCGGAACATCTGGCATCTTAGCTTGGTGCTCGATGCCATCTTGGTTGAGTTGGAAAGAAGCAGCCATATTGAATATAGCTCTACCCTTCTGCTTAGCGACGACACGCCTCGTCGTGAAGCTGCCACCATCTCTGATTGTATCCACGTGATATATGATGGGGACATCCACATCTCCAGGTAGAATAAAGTAAGCATGCATGGAATGAGCTATGCGATCAGGCGGTGTAGTCTGGTATGCTGCATGCAATGATTGCCCCAGTACCTGGCCGCCAAAAACCCGCTTCCATGGTGTGACATAACTGCGTCCTCGATATAGATTTACATCGAGTTGCTCGAGTGTCATCAGATCCATGACCTGTGATAGTGTTTCCATCTATACTTTATTTAGTTCACCCTTATTTAGTTCATTCTCTATTCGGTTCCTACATTCATTGAGCAACGCAGGCACCTCCCAGTCATTTTGCTCTAGAGGCTCGCAGATTGTCCAACTTAATCTTTGGAAAGCTTTGACAAGGAAGACATTGTATATGTCCATTTTACCTGTTCCTTTGATGGCTATTGGTACGACTAGTGCCGTAGGCATTTTCTTACAAAGGATACCGAATCCACCTAGTGCAAAGTCCTTGAGTTGACCATCTTTGGATCGAGTGCCTTCTGGAAAAATGATAACAGCTCTATTTTCTTTATTAGCTTTTAGACCTAAGTTGCCGATAGCTGCTATGGCTTGTCGACGATCAGCTCTGTCGATCAAGGCAGAGCCACTTTTACGGAGATTATAAGAGATACTTGGTATCCCCTTAGCTAATTCTTGCTTAGCGACGAAGAGTGGGTAATTGGCCCTCAGATACCAGTATAGCCCGATGATGTCATAGCGACTCTGATGGTTACAGACGATGATTAATGGTCTGTCAGACGGCAATTGGGGACCGTCAGAGGAGATTCTACTTCCTGCTAACCTAAAACCATTCATTATAGAGGCATTCATTAGGAAAACAACCCGTTGATGTGCTTTCCATCCAAACATATTATAGGCTAGCCATTGCAGTGGATGGAACACCAATAGTGTAAGGAAGAAGTTGAGACCATGTAAGGACCCTAGTAAAAAATCGAAAAGCTTCAATTTAGATTGCTAAGTTTAGGTTATCAAAAGTATTCATTCTTTGCAAACAGACAATCTGCTCAGGTCAATTAAGTTCTATAAGGATGCGCTTACCATCAATAATATCCACTCACCCTATATTTTTAATATCGTTAAGGCCTTATTTGATTTCTCCAAATCCTATTACCTGGATTTCTATATAGAGCAAGAAAGAGAAAAATTGCTAAGAAATACCGAGGTCCTATCATTCCAAGACCTGGGCGCTAGTAAAGGTCTTAAAGAAAGAACGATTGCTCAGATTGCTCGTTCAGCCACTTCGAACAAATACAAATGTCAACTGATGCGAAGTCTAGTTTCTGTGATTAAGCCCAATCAGGTCCTAGAGCTCGGTACGAACTTAGGTATCATGTCTGCCTATCTAGCCACTATGCATGGTGGAAAGCCTTATCATACTGTAGAGGGCGTTCCAGAGATATTGTCTACTGCTGAGGCTGTATTTCGAGCACTTAGGATCAAGAATATCTCCACACACAATAGCACATTTCAATCGTTTCTTAATCAAAATGAAGCACTAGTTAAGGATATTGATTTCTTCTACCTTGATGGAGATCATACTTACGAGAATACGCTGAATTATTTCGATATCATATATACAACTGGTCCTGCTAAGAAGTGTATCGTTCTCGATGACATCAACTGGTCTAAGGATATGAGTAGAGCCTGGAATGAGATCAAGAGTAATTACCAGTGTCGCACAATTGATATATATAAAATTGGTATCGTGCTGTGTGATGCAGATATCAAACAATCAGAGCACTACAAATGTGTGCCTAGATATCTGAAGCCATGGAAGATGGGTTTTTTCTCCTAGAGGTCTAGTAGGCCTTCAGGAAGTTGCAGTTGCATAACCCGTCGATCTGGGTCATTAGCGGCTATGAAATCTATGTGTAATGGAATCAGGCTAAGGCCGTTCTTGGTCTCTACTTCAGCTAATATCTGCTCTGGATATTCTTTGATACCAATGATGCGACCGATTAGATTCTCCTCTTCATCGATAACAGTATAACCTATCAAATCGTGGTCACTAGAAGTATCACTGGATTCTTGGATTGTTACTTCTTTTGCCTCTAGGTATATCTCTTTGTGTAATAAGGGGTTCACAGATTCAGGTGAATCTATCTCTTCTAATTTTATTAAAACTTGAGAATTGGTATCTACGGAGTGGATG
>CALEAC010000207.1 GCA_937944095.1 uncultured Saprospiraceae bacterium | reverse complement strand
GTGCTTAGGGCATACTTGTCAGGAGGCAGCTGATATTCTTTTTGTTTCTTTTGAAACTGTGAAGACACATAGGCGTAATCTCTATTGCAAACTGGATGTAAAGACAGGAGTGCAGTTGGGGGCGGTGGGAATGCAATATTTGTAAGAAACCAAGAAATGAAAGACAAAATGAAAACAAGTCGTCTATTTTTTATTACTGTTTTATTCTTTGTTCAGCATATCTGTCAAGGCCAACTTAGTACCATCGAAGTATCACCTTCGCAAATATGGTGTGATTCTATAACACAAGTGTCCATAAGTGTAAATCCATGCAATTTTTCTGGTGAGGCTGAAATAATCCTATCAGGACCAAATGTTCAAGCTATAGATATTCTAAATGGGACTGTCGTATACTCATCTTCTCAGTTAGTTGTATTCAATGTAGATATTACTTATGGAGATGTTAGCTTGTTTATCTCAGTTGATTCAAGTTATTCTTCATTGATTGATATAGGTTTTTTGGTTCAGGTGATAGACACGAACAATGGTTGTGGTACCTATCAATCTGATTATATTCAGTTTCAAGATTTTGAAGTATTATGTGATAGTTATATCCCAATCTGCTCTGTTACTAAGCACATTGCTTCAGATGGATCTGACTTTGATCAATATGGAAGAACACTTTCTTCCAGTTTTAGTAAGGTATTAGTGGGAGCTCTGTCCGGTGATGGTAATGTAAATAACTCTGGAGCGGTTTATATATTAGCTTGGGATGGTAGCCAGTGGAATGAAACAAAACTTTTTGCTTCGGACGGTGCCTCTTGGGACAATTACGGATTCTCTACAGCTATTGAAGAAAACCGTATAGTTGTAGGATCACCACAAGATGATGATAATGGTGACCGATCAGGGAGCATTTATGTTTATGATTGGAATGGATCTAATTGGATGGAAACAAAAATACTTCCGTCAGATGGTGATGCCTTTTTTGAGTTTGGAAAATCAGTGGATCTTGAGGGAGATAGAATAGTTGCTGGTTCTCCTAATAATCAAAGTATCTACTTATATGATTGGGATGGTTCTACTTGGAATGAAACCAAGATAGTACCTTCTGATGGAGGATCTAACCAATTTGGATATGCAGTGGCTATAGACGGAGATAGATTGGTTGTTGGTGCTAGGTTAGACAGTGATAGTGGTGTATTTTACGGTAGTGTTTATGTATATGATTGGGATGGCAGCGCTTGGATAGAGACTGAGATTTATGCTAGTGATGGTTCCTATCGGGATTACTTTGGGACTACATTATCTTTAGAAGGCGACAGGTTTGTGGTTGGTGTAGACCAGGATAGTGTATATGGTAAAAAATCCGGAAGTGCTTATGTCTATGACTGGGATGGAACTACGTGGAATGAAACTAAATTAGTCCCTTCTGACGGTGAGGCATTTGATTTTTTTGGTTGCAATACAACTTTAGAAGGTGATAGAATTGTAGTAGGTGCTTTCTGGGGTGAAGGAGATCCAAATGCCAATACAACGGGTTGTGCTTATATCTATGATTATGATGGGTCTTCTTGGGTGGAAGAAAAATTGGGCGCATTTGATGGTGCATTTGGAGACAATTATGGAATTTCAGTTAGCCTAGAGGCCGGAAGGTTAGTAATTGGTGCTAGTCAAGATGATGACTCCGGAAATAATAGAGGTTCAATATATATTTATGAAGGTAGTCCCGCTCGCTATGCTGATAGTGATTCAGATGGCTATGGAGATCTCGGTACATTAGTATACACTTGTTACCAACCCACAAATTTTGTTGCTGATACGACTGACTGCGACGACACCGACCCCACAATCCATCCAGGTGCACCAGAACTCTGCGACAATCTAGACAACGACTGTAATGGACTCATAGATGACACCTTCGCCTGTACATGCCCGTCAGGCCTTCAGGCTAATACCTTCTTGGGTAACTCCATCTTCTGGACAGATGCCACGAATTGGTCATTGGGCACTGTGCCAACCCTCTGTGATGAGGTGCTAATTCCAGCTGGTCTATCTTGTATGTTACTTTCTACAGAAGCAGGCGAATGTTATACGTTGGACGTACAGCAGGCTGGTGATTTTGAAGTAGAGCAGGGTGGGGTACTAGAAGTGGTGGCGCCGGGGATATGAATCCAGCACTGCTAGAAATAGAATAAGAATTAATTATATAAAAACAGGTCTAATTGTACTCATTTGTTTTTTACAGACAATCATTTTCGCCCAATTAAATCTCCGTGCATCCCTCGCTCGGTACAACGAACGATTTAGCTTCAGGAAGAGCCAAACAAGTAAATATTTCTTTAGAGATAGAAGGTTATTTTAATCACTAAGCATACCGGTTCTCCCTATAGGGAGTTAGAGGGCAGCGCGGCAAAATTCATTCTTCCCCAGCCCCTAAAGGGGTGCATCCTTCGCGTGGAAGAACGAACGATTTAGCTTCAGCAAGAGCCAAACAAGTAAATATTTCTTTAGAGATAGAAGGTTATTTTAATCACTAAGCATAGCGGTTCTCCCTTTAGGGAGTTAGAGGGCGGCGTGGCAAAAGCCATTCTTAACCCCAGCCCCTAAAGGGGTGCATCCTTCCTGCGGATTATTAAGCATAGCGGTTCTCCCTTTAGGGAGTTAGAGGGCAGCATGGCAAATGCCATTCTCGCCCCCAGCCCCTAAAGGGGTGCATCCTTCCTGCGGATCATTAAGCATAGCGGTTCTCCCTTTAGGGAGTCAGAGGGCAGCGCGGCAAAATCCATTCTTACCCCCAGCCCCTAAAGGGGTGCATCCTACGCGCGGACCATTAAGCATACCGGTTCTCCCTTTAGGGAGTTAGAGGGCAGCGCGGCAAAAGCCTTTTAATAGTCTGGCAAGTTCAGCTGAATATTATTCTACTCTGTCTACAGATACGCTTAACTTGCCATCGAATTAGTGGAGATGAAAGACAACATGAGAAAAAAAACTATAGTCACAGATGAGAATGAACCAAAGCAAAAGCTAGATCTAGCTGGTCTGAAAAAGGCTATGACTATATTTAATTATGTTAGGCCATATAAGGGTTACTTCTTTGCTTCATTGGTACTTGTGTTTCTCTCGACCTTGTCATTTTATGGCATTTTCTATTTTATAGGTCAGTTGATCGATGTCGCTCAGGGCAAGTCGACTATGAATCTGACCATAGACCATATCGGAATCATCCTGGTAGCAGTGCTGGTCATCCAAGGCGTCTTTTCTTATCTAAGGGTCGTATTCACAGCGCAAGTAAGTGAGAACGCCATAGCAGATGTTAGACGTAGCGTGTACGCTAAATTGGTCGCTTTGCCTATCACTTTCTTTGAGGAGAATAAGAGTGGAGAACTGATTAGTCGCGTCAGTGCAGATGTAAGTAAGCTGTATAGTGTTTTTTCTATAACATTGGTTGAGTTTTTTAGGCAGATTATAACACTGATTGTTGGCATCGGTTTTCTAGTCGTTATGACACCTCGACTGTCGTTGATTATGCTTCTGACTTTTCCACTTGTTGTTATCATTGCTATTTACTTTGCTAAGTCTATAAGAAAACTCTCTAAGCTGAGACAACAGCATCTTGCGGAATCCAACAGTATACTCGGGGAATCAGTTCAGGGAATACAGATTGTCAAGGCTTTTGCGAATGAGAATACAGAGATGGAAAAATATGATAAGTCCATATCTGAAGTCGTTAAGATTGCCTTGAAATATGCGCGGTCTCGAGCTTGGTTTTCATTTTTCATTTTAACTGTCTTCTTTGGCGCAATCTGCTTTATAATATATATGGGCGCCACCATGTTGCAAGCAGGCACAATGACAGCAGGCGAGCTCTTATCATTCGTGACCATTACTTCTATGATAGGCGCATCTATAGCAGGGCTAGGCAGCTTCACGACAGAGTTGTTCGGCGCTATCGGTGCCACAGATAGGATTAATGAGATTATAGACCTACCTCCTGAGGTTATCGTAGGAGAATTCGGTGAGGGACTAAAGTTAGATGGCCATATCCTATTCTCTAAAGTAGACTTTACCTACCCCTCTCGACCAGAATCTCCAGTCCTCAAGGAAATAAGTCTAGAGGTCAAACGGGGAGAACGAATTGCTTTGGTCGGCCCAAGTGGCGTCGGGAAGTCGACTATAATCCAACTGCTGTTGCGTTTCTATGACCTATCTAGTGGCGAGATCACGATAGACGGTCGATCTATTTATGATGATGAGATCAGATCCTATAGAAAGAACTTAGCTTTTGTACCACAAGAAGTGGTTCTGTTTGCAGGAAGTATCAGGGATAACATAAGTTATGGAGATCAGACTGCAAGTGATGCGCAGATCATAGCAGCAGCAGAGAAGGCTAATTGTATGGAGTTCATCGATCAATTGTCACAAGGCCTAGACACCCTAATAGGTGAAAAAGGTATCAAGTTATCAGGAGGTCAGCGCCAAAGAATTGCGATTGCACGTGCTATACTGAAAGATCCAGCTGTTCTCCTATTAGATGAGGCGACCTCTGCACTAGATTCAGGATCAGAGAAGATGATCCAAGTTGCCTTGGATGAACTTATGAAAGACAAGGCAAGTATCATTATAGCCCACCGATTATCCACGATACTTAAGGTCGACTGTATCTATGTTATGCAAGAAGGTCGTATTGTAGAACGAGGCACTCATGAAGAGTTGATGGCGAAAGAGGGCGTATATTATACCCAAGCTAGTCTGGGGCGGCTTTTTGAATAAATTTCTTGCCTAAATGAAAATTTATGAAATATATTTTGTTTTTCTTTAATATGTAACTATAATTGTGTCTGAATCCCACCGATTCTAACCACCTACCTATAATAGAGCCTAAATATTCATTTATTTAGGAGTTAACGAAAACGTGTAAGTATAGTTTGACTCTAGTGTGCTAACTAGATTAAACTGCTAAGCTTCCTGGATAAGGATAATTCTATCCTTACTCTCTAATAATTGAATACTAAGATTGGATTTTAATGATTGAGTATATCTCAGCATTATAACTTATTCGCGTATGCGATAAGGAGTGCTGTCGTATGCCCTACTAACAAATAAGTGAACTACCATGAAGTATTCTAATGCCATCAAAACAGGTATTTATACACTGAGCTTTATGCTACTCTATGGCATAAACCTCTCATCACAGTGTGATACTGGATGTGAGGTGCAGTGTGTAAGCCAACTAAACTTATCATTGGATCAGACCTGCCAGGCTGAGATTACCCCAAGTATGGGAGGAGTCGGTGTCTTGCCAGGTGATCCTTGTTATGCAGTCGAGGTTTATGACGCCTATTCTAATTTGATCCCGGATGGCATCGTTAACTTGGACTACCTGAATGAAAACTTGACTTATAAGGTCATCGAGTTAGAATGTGGGAATATCTGCTGGGGTAAGGTAAGAGTAGAATATAAGTTACCTCCTCAGATTGAGTGTCCACCCGACCTGACTATCCAATGTAATGCGCTAGAATATCTTTGTCTGCCAGGGGCAGTAGGTTCATGTGCTGGATTTAGTGTTGGCTTGAGATCTGAAGTCAAGACAAAATTAGATTGTGATCCTGATTATAATGCAGTTGTGAGACGTACTTATGAAGCATGGGACGAATACGGCAACTTTGATACATGTAGCCATCTAGTTTACCTAGAAAGGATTAAGCTGAGTGATATTAAATTTCCAGAGTCTGCAGTTATTTCGTGTAGTGATACACTGATCAGATTTAGTGATGATGATAAGTGTTCTCCTTTACCTTGGTTCCATATAGTACCTGGTGTACCTACAACTGGATCAGGAAGTGGTTCTGGTTCTGGGACAGGCCCAGGTTCAGAGTTTCAGCAAGGGGTGCCGATCCTATGTAATACTGGCTTACCAGAAGAAATGTTATGTTATGGTGTAGATGGGGAGGTCCTTAATCCAGATGGTTATGGTGGCTCAGGTGGCTCTGGTGGTTTTCCTGGCCTTGGCGGTCCGACTACTGGTTCTGGAACTGGTTCTGGAATAGGAGGTATCCCATTATTCCCTAATGGAGGTGGTATATTAATAGAACATGTCCACGTAGATGACACAACGAAGCACTATGTCGTCCATGAAGTACCAGAAAGTAATAGTAACCTCTTGTGCAATGCATTATTGACCTATACTGATATCGTTTTCCCCGAAGTAAATGGCGGCTGTAAGAAAAAGATAGCTCGTACGTGGGAGGTTAGAGAATGGTGGTGTAGCGATGAGATTACAACAGGTAACCTACAGGTTATTACAATTATAGATGATCAGGCACCGACCTTTGATTGTCCTGAGGACAGAACAGTGTCGACGACCTCAGATTGTGCAGCAAATATATTGATGCCGGCTGTCTACCCACAAGATAGATGTGGAGAAGAAACAATCGTCCGCATAGAGTATGCAAATGGTTTTATAGAAGGGGATGGCGGTTACGCAAACTTAGATATCGGAGAGAATATTATCACCTACAAGGTCAGTGACAATTGTTATAATTCTACATCCTGCTCTGTTGTGTATACAGTGAAAGACTTGAATGAACCTGTTGCCGTATGTGAACTAGATAAAGTCGTTTCTATAAGCACAAATACGAATACGTTAGTCCCTGCAGAAGTCTTTGATAATGGCAGTTATGATGATTGTAACTTAGCTAAGATAGAAGTTGCACGTATGAATAATGTGTGTGAGCCAGGTGTGCAATTTGGAACGCGTGTCTATATAGATAACACGTATCAATCTATCCATGAGACTAATGGACAAGAGCTACCTGTAGAAGATATCTATGAGTATGATGAATCGCAAGTCCATCTAGACGCTAGTGTTACACCGAATAATGAGTTCGAGGGTTACTTAGGAAAGTACAATATAGATGTATCAGAGAATAATATATTCTTTTCCAGCATTGCTAATGATACTAACGAGCCATATCCAGGTTACATCAGAACTTTAGATTATGGCAGCCATGACAGGTACTACTTTACGTTTGATGAAGCTCATGGTATTAAGAATGTATCTGCAGATAACCCTTATGTAACAGTGAGTATACTCTCTAATACAGAAATTCTTGTCGAACTAGCAGAAGGTTATTACACAGGAGATCATGGATTCACTGTATTGCTAGATAGATTCAGTGAATATGTACAATTCTGTTGTGAGGATGTGATAGTAGATGAGGTCATGGTATTATTCCGTGTGACAGATCACAGTGGTAATTCTAATATGTGTATGGTGGCTGTAGATGTACAGGATAAGGCGATACCTAATCTGATCTGTCCAGAAGATGTTACAGTAGATTGCCGAGTAACTTATGACATGGCAAATCTTGATGCCGTATTTGGCGCACCATCGCTAAGTGATAATTGCCCATCGATTAATCTTCCTAATGTAACAGTAGAAGAAAATATGAATCAATGTGGCATAGGCACAATGAGTAGAAAGTTCCAATTGTTAGATGAGGCAGGCAACGTTATAAAGAGTTGTACACAGCAGATCATAGTAACGAATGAAGCGCCATTCTTAGGTTTGGATATTGTCTGGCCGATAGATTATGAAATAGAAGGATGTGATCTTTCAGCCCTTGATCCAGATAGATTAGAGGCACCATATAATCTACCATCATATTATGTTGCTGAGGACCAATGTGCCTTACTAGGGTATGATTATACAGATGAGGTCTTCTCTTCTAACATAGGTAGTAACGATTGTGCTGTAATACAGAGAACTTGGACAGTTATAAACTGGTGTAGTTCTGCTACTGGAACTTTTGACACATGGACGAGTCCGGTGCCTCAGCTTCTTAAACTTAGAAATAGTGTTGCGCCAATCTTAGATGAAGGGTTCGACGTTATAGTCGAGTCTCAGAATATCGATTGTACTAGCGGTGACCTTCATATCATACGTCAGGCAACTGATGATTGCAGTAGCGAATTGACTTGGGATTATACGATTATCAGAGCAAAAGATGGCGCAATCGTAGAAAAAGGAAGTGGACATCAGATCCAAGGGAATTACCCTGCAGGAGCATATATAATAGAATGGCAAGTTAAGGATGGCTGTGGAAATAGTGATTCTGATATTCAGAAACTCGATATTATAAATAACAAACCGCCAACTCCAATATGTCATAACGGATTGAGTGCATCTCTAGTCGGAACAGATACCAATGGAGACGGCAGCATAGATACAGAAGAAGCAGAATTATGGGCCAGCGATTTCAATGCAGGTAGTTATCATAATTGCGGTAATCCGATCACCTTTAGTTTCTCATCTGACACATTAGATAAGTTTGTGATTTTTGATTGCAGTCATTTAGGTTTGCAAAATGTAGAAATGTATGTGACAGATGTGATTACTGGTGCACAAGATTTCTGTATCGCCTTTATAGATATACAAGATGCAGGTACATGTCCAGATGCTGAGACGGTCATCGTAGAAGGTCAGGTGTATACCGAACAAGAGCAGCTTATAGAAGGTGTGGAGATCACGCTGTCTGATACGAACAATTTCGATATGACAGATGATGAAGGAACTTATGCATTTCGAGGAATGCCTATGGGTGGATCATATACTGTAGAAGCGGAATTGGATGTCGATTATCTTAATGGTGTGAGTACAGTAGACATTATCATGATTCAGAGACATATTCTGGGCCTAGAGGCACTAGATAGTCCGTATAAGTTATTGGCTGCTGATATCAATAATGATCAGTTAATTAATGGTGTCGATCTTGTCGAATTAAGAAAACTTGTTCTGGGTATCTATTCTGAGCTACCGCAAAACACGAGTTGGAGGTTCGTAACAGAAGAACACAGTTTCGTGGATGCATTGAATCCATGGATGACAGAGATTCCTGAGAGTTATCGAATCGAGCAGCTCAATACAGATATGATAATCGACTTTATTGGTGTAAAGATAGGTGACGTTAATAGCAGTGTTGCTGTAAATCTTACAGACCTAGATGAGGGATTTGTCCAAGGAGAAGTCCATATGCAGATTCCTGAGATTAACGCCAGCTTTGGTGAAAGATTGACAGTTCCTGTGTATGCAGAAAATTATACTAAGCTTAGAGGTTGGCAAGGTACAATAGAGTTCGATGCTGATCTGATTCAGATCAATGGTTTAGTTGCTGCTGAGTTGGAGTTGCTACCTAAGCAGTATAATATGAGTGGTACTGCAGCAGGGTGGTTCACGGTGAGTTATAATTCTGATGAGTCACAGACCTTCGATGATAATGAAGTACTCTTCTATATCGATATAGAAGCTAAGAACGGGATTAAGACTAGTGAGTTGTTTAGTATGACTTCGTCAGTGACCAAGGCAGAAGCGTATGATAATCGACTCGAAATTAGAAGTTTACATATCGGAGGTACAGCAAACGAAACTGCTAGAATAGCAAGTATTAGTCCTAATCCATGGATTAATAATACAACTATAGATGTTGTAATACCAGACAATGAGGAGGGTATCTTAGAATTTTATGATGTGAATGGGAGATTACTTTCACAAGAAAGAAGAAAGTTACTTCCAGGACAACATCAGATCGAAATATCTAGAAGCGAAATACAAATACCAGGGCTCATCTATGTGAAACTTATCACTGGATCGGGAAGCTCAGAGTATAAAATGATACTCCTATAGAAAGGAGAAAAGAACTTATTTGTTAGTTCATTGGCCGTGTCATAGTAATATGGCACGGCCTATTTAATTTTATGTAGACTTTACATATTACAATAAAATACAATATGTTTGTAAGCTGTTACTTCATCGTAGTATAGCCGAACCCCAAATTCGGTCATATTAGAAGTACCTTAAACCCAAAAACAGTTAATGTTTCATTAGACCCATTGGTCATTGAAAATAAATTAACAATATGATGTCCGATTACCGATTTACCCTAGGGTCTATTAGACCTTTCACTTCTGCTGTGTTATATACTAGTAGTAGAGCCTTTCTTCTCTTACTTATATCCATTATTTCTAATTATGGTTTATATGGCCATGCTTACCTTTCTGCTTTTGGAGGTAATGAAATAATGTCCAGTATGGAAATAGTGGCGTCAGAAAATGTATCTGACCTCAAGTGTATTTCTCATATTAATCTATCAATTGACCCTAAGTCCTGTGTAGCAGAATTAATACCTTCTATGGTCTTAGTAGACGAACCGGATTGTGCTGATGGTTTGACCTTAGCTGTTACAGGAGAATATAATATAGCAGTTGATAGCCATTTTGGAATTGAGGATGTCGGCAAGACTTTTAGTTATGAGATTTGTTGTGGCGATGTTTGTTGTTGGGGTACTGTACTTGTAGAGTATAAGCCAGTGCCAACATTAAAGTGCCCAGAAAGGCTCGAATTATCTTGTGGGGCACTTGATTTATTGCCATTGCCAGATGTTGGTGGTGTAGAGAGTAGCTGTCTGCCTCAGACTTTTGAGGTCTATTTAGCTAACGAAGAGCGCATGCCGCTGCCTGATTGTCATCCTGAATTTACGCATCATGTCATTAGAACCTATACAGCTTCTAATGGTGCAGGAACCACAACCAGTTGTACACAAAATATTTTTCTGAAAAGACCTGATGCCTCTAATATCCATTTTCCTTCAGGGACGACGCACGTGTCTTGTAGTGATACAGACAGTTATATATTTAATGAGGATGGTGTGCCATTTCCTTGGATCACAACGACTGGTTCTGGAACGGGGTCTGGTACTTACTTAGGCTATTCAGATAATGCAGGAGTACCATTTGTCTGCGAACCCAGTGGTATAATCACAACTTTTGGGTTCTGCGTTATGACAGGATCAGGTACGGGTAGTGGAACACCGTTGCTTCCACCATCAGGTGCAACTCTGGTAACAGAGGAAGGTATAGAGTTAATCCCTGGAAATACAGCAGTATTATGTAATTCTGCCTTAGTATACACTGACCAAATTGTTCCTACAGATGATTGCAAGAAAAAAGTCTACAGGACCTGGGTATTAAGAGAATGGTGGTGTGGTGGAGAATACGAATTGGGTATGGGCTCGCAAATCATAGAGGTCAAAGATGACCTAGCGCCAGAATTTACTTGTCCAGATGATTTCACGATTAATACAACTCAAGACTGTGGAGGTGATGTGGAGCTGCCAGCTATTTCTGCGATAGACGCATGTGATAATGGATACAATGTGCACATCAGAACCGATCAGGGAATAACAGAAAGCAATGGAGGTATCGCTTACTTAGTTGCAGGTATCAACAAAGTCGCTTATATCGTCAGTGACAACTGTTACAATATAGATTCATGCCATGTCAATATTACCCTAAAGGACTGGACGGAACCAGTAGCTATATGTGAGAGGAACACCGTTGTTTCTATAAACCAAGGGGGCTCTACTAAAGTATTCGCTTCGACTTTTGATGATGGGAGTTGGGATGAGTGTGGGATTGCTAACTATGAAGCCAGACGTATGGCATCAGACTGTGATCCATCTGATTTAGAGTTTGGTCCTTATATTAATTTCTGTTGTGCTGATGTCGGTAACGAGCTTATGGTTGTTTTCAGAGTTACAGATACTGGTGGTAACCAAAGTGAATGTATGGTGATGGCAGAAATACAGGATAAGACGACACCTCAGTTAATTTGCCCTACTGACCAAGATGTGGATTGTAATGCTGTATTTGATATAACAAACTTGTCTTTGACTTATGGTGAAGTCATCGTCAATGATGATTGTCTCACCTCTAACATGGTTGAAGAATCGATATCAGAGAATAGGAACCAATGTGGTGTAGGAGATATAATAAGGACCTTTACAATATCCCAAGGAGAAGAAGTTATTGTACAATGTAAGCAAGCAATCAACTTTGAGCCAGAGATATATGATGAAGATGACATCGTATGGCCAGAAGACAGAATACTGGTCAATACTGGCAGATGTAATGTTTCAGACTTGCTGCCGCAAAATCTCGAACCACCTTATGACTTTCCTGTTTTTCCAGGAATAGAGAACTATTGTAGTCTATTGGGATATGACTATGAGGACAGGGTAACTGGCCAAGGCGATTGTATGAAGATAGAAAGAACATGGTCAGTCATAGACTGGTGTACACAAGTCAACGGGCAATTTGTAGTATATACTTATGCTAGGCCTCAGATTATTGAAATCAGAAACACCAAGAGTCCCGAGATTGTATTTACAGCTGACCCGATAGAGTTTATTTCAAGTGATCTGGATTGCCGTAACGGGGATGTAGATGTGATAGTAACAGCGAGTAATACTTGTCAGGATGGACTCACTTGGAGTCACAGGCTATTAGACAGAGGTGGCAATGTTATCCAAGCAGGAACAGGGAATAGATTAGTAGGAACTTATACTGCAAGTGAATATACTATCGAGTGGACCGCCACTAATTCTTGTGGCGTAAGTTCTACTAGGACACAGAGACTGAATATATTAAATACTAAAGCACCTGTACCAGTTTGTATGACTGCGATGACTGCCGAATTGGTCAACGAATCATTTACGCTACTCCCTAGTATGGTTAATGTCAACAGTTATTCGCCTTGTGGCAATATTGTTACAGTCAGTTTCAGTGAAGATGGCACATTAACTTCTATACCTTATGACTGTAGTGATATACAGGATACGCCTTATCCGGTGCAATTGTGGGTTGAGGATACTGTAACAGGCAATAATGATTTCTGTATTACGATGATTACAGTAGAAGATGAGATCGATAGATTATGTCCGTTAACTGTATTAATGGCAACAATAGCCGGAGATATCTATACAGAAGACTACCAAAGTATCGAAGAAGTGGAAGTGAGTATGGCTAGTTCTATGCCTACAGAAATGACGAATACTGAAGGTTATTATGCCTTTTCTGACATGCCTATTGGAGGTCAGTATATGGTCAATCCTACAAAGAATGTTGATCATCTTAATGGTGTCAGCACCTTGGATTTGATCTTAATACAAAGGCATATACTTGGACTACAAGAATTAGGAACCCCATATAAGTTGTTAGCAGCTGATGTCAATTCTAGTGAAGATATCAACGGTATTGATTTGGTAGAACTCAGAAAACTGATCTTAGGTGTATATCAAGAATTTCCGAATAATACCAGTTGGAGATTTATAGATGCTGCTTATGATTTTGAGGATCAGACAGATCCGTGGATTTCTGATCTTACAGAAAACTATGAGATTCCAGAGCTGCAAGTAGACATGGAAATCGACTTTATCGGTGTCAAGATTGGAGATGTGAATGGTAGTGCAGCAACCTTAAAATCTGATGAAATAGCTAACTCTAGAAACCAGAGATGGCCGTTAGTTTTCCAAACTAAAATAATAATTACTAATGAAGGTTTATATGAGTTAGAAGTAGCAGTAGAGAATTATGAAAATATATCTGGGTGGCAAACAACCCTTGATCTTGGACCTAGTAATTTTAAGGTACATGATATTGACTTCTTAGCGCTGGAAGATGATATAGAAGTTCATGTAGATGAAAACTTAGGTTTTATAACTTTTAGTTGTGCACATACTGAGCTAATATCCCTAACTGACGATTCTAGGATACTCGCGATCACCCTTTCAGGTGATGCTGTAAGAAATAATCTGGTATCCTTTAATTCAAAAGTCACTGAGAGTGAGGCCTATCGTCACTATGATATCGTGCCACTTAACCAAAAAGATGTTAAACAAGAACCAAACGCTAGAATGCTAATTGCACCGAATCCATGGCTAGAAAAAACAATGATAAGTTTTGATATGGCAACAGCAGGTAATTACAAGATAGAGTTGTTTGATGTCGATGGGAAGTTGATTTATGGAAGAGCTGATTACGCAGAGAAAGGCCTACAAGTTATTAATATACACGGATCGGAAATAAACTATAGTGGTGTCATTTATATTCAGATAATTACACCAACGGGTATTTTGCAAGAGCAGACTATAAAGATAAAACGATAGAGTATATATTTTGTACTAACGATTGTCAGTAATGATACCAATAGCTGACTACCATTTCCATTCTTGCCGTCTAACTCCCTGAAGGGAGAACTTTAGCCCGCGACAAGGATGCCCCATTAGGGGATTATGGGGTGAGCAGAGCATTATCAGAACTTCTAGGTAAAATTAAGGATACTCAGATTGAACTATAAAAAGAGGCTGCTTTCTTATGAGACAGCCTCTTTTTATTTGTAAATAAATATTGTTCATAGAACGACGTAAGAATTTCGCCCGCCCTACAATGAGTTGGCAATTGCTACGATTTCTGTATGTTTTGAGGGGGAAGGAAAAGTTTTTAAAAAAACATATTATATATTTTTTTAATATGTTTTTTAATCTATATTTGTACTTAAGTGAAGTAGAAATACATATTTCTCTACATACCCTTAATAAAACATCCACCACAGTAATTCTAACTACTAGCATTATACTATATATACTATATACTGTAACAGTATTTGGTAGTTTTTTGTATTGGATGATATTTTAATAAGCAAACCACTTATAGTGGTTTGTTACTATTACTTCGACCCTAACCTGTTAAGCCTAATAGAATCTACTTAGTGGAACGTGGATATGTTATCTATCCATGATTATTTCTATTGCAATATTGCTGTGAGCAAAATTGTAAAAGTGCGAAAATGATGGAAACAGGAGTCTTTAATTCTGGTGTTTGGCCAGAGGTTATACATGAGAAAATAAAGCATTTTTTCTCTTTACCATATTTGGTATTGGTGCTAATCTTAGCTTATTCACCCTTGAGTGCACAAGCAATAGTTTGTCCTGATGATGTTGTACAGTCAGTTGATATTGGAGAAGGTTTTTGTAATTCTTTTGTACAATTAGTGGCTACAGTTCCCAACCCAACAGCCTGTCCTGTTGCAGGAATAACGAATTCCTTTAATTTTGGAGGAGCAGATGCGTCAGGACAATATCCTGTGGGGGTAACGACAACGGTTACTTTTTCTTGCGCTAATACCGAGCTATTTTGTACTGTAGATGTTACGATCCTCCCACCTACACCCATCTGTAGAAGCAAAGATGTGATGCTCGCTTTAGGGCCTTTGGGCTTTACAGACTTGAATGCTACTCAAGTTGATAATGCTAGTTCTGATTTTTGCTCTGGTGTTAATTTGGTTGTTTCTCCTAATAGGGTTGAGTGTGAAGATATTGGCCCTCTAACGGCGACATTGACAGTGTCGAATGAGTGGGGCGTAACGTCTAATTGTACTGCAACCGTAACAGTAACTGACGTAAGTGCTCCCATATGCGTTTCTAAGGATATTAGTTTAGAACTTGATGCAAGTGGTATGACGCGGACTATCTCCTTTAGTGATGTAGATGGAGGTAGCTCTGATAATTGCTGTTTTGATGCTTCGATTGAACCTACCTCCTTCGACTGTCCAGCCTCTGGATGTGGGGATGCGGCAGCGAGTACGCCAGTTATAATAACCTTGACGGATTGCCGTAACTCTGATTTAACGAGTAGTTGTCAAGCTAATGTGACAATAGAAGACAATATAGCTCCTATGTGTAGGGCTAAAAATGTTATTGTAAATCTAGATCTTGGAACCGCGACTGCTGTCGTGAATGTGAGTCAGTTTGATGATGGAAGTACAGATAATTGTCCTGGCTTTATCCTGTCACTTGTTGGTGGGAATGAAATAAATCTAACGTGTGATGATATAGGCACTAGAGAGGTGACATTAAGGGTGACAGATGCTTGTGGTAACAGTTCTGATTGTACAGCAAATCTTACTGTAGAAGCACCACTAGGAGGCGTTAGGTGTTTAGTGAAAGAAGCAACAGTCTTGTTAGATGAATTAGGTGAGGGTTCATTGACACCTGAGATGATTGATGATGGCAGCTTCTCTAGCTGTGGTGAAGTTACTTTGTCGGTTTCATCAGAAGATTTTTCATGTCTCGATATAGGAGCTAATTCTGTTACCTTAACTGTTACAGATATGACGGGTGCCGAGGCTTCTTGTAACACAATTGTTACCATAGAAGATAATATTGCACCTAATTGTATCTCAAAGGATATTATTCTAGAGTTAGATGCAAATGGACTGACACCGACAATCAGTTTTGCTGATGTCGATGGAGGAAGTTCTGATAACTGTTGTTTTGATTTTTCGATAGAACCAACCAGTTTCGACTGCACTGTAAGGGGATGTGAAGAAATGGAGTCGATAGAAAGTGTGCCTGTTGTTATAACGCTTGAGGACTGTAATAACACTGAATTAACCAGTAGTTGTATAGCAAAGGTAACTGTCGTAGATAATATTCTACCTATTTGTAGAGCCAAAGACCTAACTGTAAACCTCGATCTAATTACTGGCATCGCAGTCGTAACGCCCCTCCAGATTGATGATGGTAGTACGGATAATTGTATTGATTTAAACTATACTATTAATGGAGCTAATGAATTAAATCTAACCTGTGATAATATAGGTTCACAGGTCGTAACCTTATCGGTTATTGATGCCTGTAATAACAGCTCAGATTGTACGGCTAACCTTTTAGTTATATCACCTAATGGTGGTGTTATATGTTCGGCTACAGAAGCGACTGTCTGTTTAGACATGGATGGCTCAGGAATACTAACAACAGCGATGATTGATAACGGTAGCTCATCTAACTGTGGAGATGTAACTTTATCTTTATCTTCTTCAGATTTCTCCTGTAGTGACCTAGGCCCTAATCTGGTTACTTTGACTGTTGTAGATAGGATAGGCTCTATGGCTTCGTGTACGACAACTGTAGTTGTCGAAGATAAGGTGGCACCATTATGCAACGCGAACAGCTTGTCAGTTTGTTTGGATGACCAAGGGGAATACAATCTAGACCGAAGCGCAATTCAAGGTTTCTCAGATAATTGCACTTTAGAATCTACGAATTTCTCAAGAGAAGAATTCGACTGTTCAGACTTAGGGGATGCGACCCCAGTAACGGTTACTGTAGAAGACCAATCAGGCAATTCAAATTCTTGTGTTTCTCTGATTACGGTAGAAGATTGCCAGGCACCTGTATGTAGTAAAGATAACACCTTGGTCATAGACCTGCCTCAGGGTAGTTGTGAGACAATTGTAGAATTTGATTTACCGATAGCTACAGATAATTGTGATACTAAACCTATATCTTCCCCAATAATTGGCCAGCCCATTTCTGGAGATTTATTTGGAATCGGTACACATGTAATAAGTTATACGTCAGAAGACATAAGTACGAATACAACAAATTGTGATTTTATAGTTGAAGTGAATGAATTCGAAGCGGTTGGAATAAAGTGTATCGGCCAGCTTAATTTTTCATTAGATCCAGAAACCTGTTCAGGGTCATTAACTCCAGAAATGCTAATCGTTGGAGAGGTTGGTTGTTTGGAGAATTGTGAGATAACGATCCGAGATGAGTATGATCAAATAATCCCTAATCTTTTTGATGTTTCCAATGTAAACCAGAATTTCACATATGAAGTTTGTTGCGGTGACTTATGTTGTTGGGGTGATCTATTAGTTGAGTATAAGTTTACCCCACAGATAGTATGTCAGGATACGATGGAGCTGACGTGTGGTGCATTGGATTTACTGCCGTTGCCTGATGTATCGGGTGTAGAGGGTTGTATAACGAACGCCTATACGGTAGAGTTGGTTAATGAGGTGAGA
>CALEAC010000206.1 GCA_937944095.1 uncultured Saprospiraceae bacterium | reverse complement strand
AAAGACGGTGACGAATATGTGCTTAACGGCTCTAAGACTTTTATCACCAATGGTGTCTACTCTGACTACCTCATCGTCATCGCCAAAATGGATGTGGAAGCTAATCCTAAGTCCATGGGTGTATTCCTCGTCGATCGAGATACAGCCGGACTCAGCGCATCTAAGCTAGACAAACTAGGTTGGCGTGCATCTGATACAGGAGAAATTGCCTTTGACAACGTCAGGATACCAGCAACGAACCTGATGGGTGAGCCTGGTAAAGGGTTCTACTATGTGATGCAACACTTCGCTCTAGAGCGACTCATTATGGGTGTCAATGCACACGCACGAGCTGAATATGCCATAGAGTATACCTTACAATATATGTCAGAAAGAACGGCCTTCGGAAAGTCACTCGACAAGTTCCAAGCCCTAAGACATCGTATAGCAGAGATGACAACTGAAGTAGAGATCGTGAAGGCATTCAATTATCAAGTCGCAGCTAATCTAGATAAGGGGGTCTATGTTGTCAAGGAAGCATGCATGTCTAAATTACAAGCCACAAGAGTCGCCGATGAAGTCATCTATGATTGCTTACAATACTTAGGAGGCTATGGGTACATGGAGGAATATCCTCTTGCTAGGATGTGGAGAGATAGTCGACTCGGACCTATCGGTGGTGGCACTTCGGAGATACTCAAAGAGATTATTGCCAAAATGGTTATCGATAAGAAAGAGTATAAGTCTAAGTTAGAAGTCAAATAGATCCTAGATATAAGGACAGCCTAACTTCTAACGCGAAATCATAACGCTCTAAGAATGATTTAGATAAAAAAGCACCGATACTCAAATCGATACCATTGTCTTTGACTAGTACTATCGGTTTATTTTTAATGGAATATCAAAAAGCCTTACGATTGTAAGTAACGATACCATTCTTGCCCTCTAACTCCCTGAAGGGAGAACTTCAGCCCTCGCCAAGGATATCCCTTTAAGGGATTATGTGAGCAGAGCATTATCTGAACTTCTAGGTCAAAATAAGGATACTCAGAAAGGCCTTAGTTAGGTACAAAAAGGTGAAACGGTACTACAAATGCTTTCCCTAATATCTACCATTCCAGTTCTTTGCTATCTTCTACATCCCAAAAGACGCCAGTATCGAAATCACTACTGATAAATTGATAAATTCTCTTAGCTGAATCACCAGCCTCCAATCGACCATAGAGACTACTACTTTCTGAAATATTTGTTTTTACCCAACCGGGGTGGATTGTCGCCACTTTCAGCGTGCCCATGGTTCTATTTGTGAGAATCTTCGAGTACATATTAAGAGCGGTTTTCGACATTCTATAGGCGACTGAGTCTGTACTCTGACAACAAGCTATCGAACCCATTTTGGAAGAAATATTAATCATCTTACCACCTTCCTTCATACACTGAATTACTGATTCTGTAAATAAAGTGGTACCGATTACATTGACTTCCAGTGTTTTTCTAAAAGTACTTTCAGTCGGTTTATCGAATCCAAGATCTGGACCGATACCAGCATTATTAATTAGGATATCAAGCCTAATATTTCTGCTGACCAGGTGATGCTCTAGTGCCTTGATTGTATCGGCATGCTCCAGATCCAAATACAATACATCAACACCTATATCTTCCAAGGACTTGGTATCTGTAGACCTAACTGCACCTAGTACTTCATAACTATTCCTGACAAATACGGTAGCTAATTGTAAACCAATACCTCTATTAGCTCCAGTAATTAGAACTGTTTGCTTCATATTGCTAATCTTTGTTTATCTAATAAGTACTTCTATAAGAAAGTCCGTACTGAATGACAGATGCAGCTCTTATGACTTTCCTAAGCCCATATGATTAGTAACCCAACGAAGCTGACCGAAGCTGATCTTAAATGGTATCCGAGTGATCAGTTCCGTGAGATTCAGGTCCGGCTCTGCCTCTGCTATCTTTATTATCTTATCGACCTTAGTGACTGGCATTAGATCAAAGACAGAGAGGCGCTCATCACGTATTAGACGCCCGATGTGACTTTCGATAGTACTTTCGGCCAATGATCGTTCTTTAGCAATAGCAGCAATACTCTTACCTTCAGCATGCATATTATAAGTGATATCGTAAGTTTCACCGACATTCTTCTTTACTTTCTTCTTAGGTGCAGCAGCGACATAATCTTTCTTAGTGCCCTCATATATTGGCTTGCCGAGATAGCTAGTTGTATAGAGTTTCTTAATCTCACGGATTATTACGGCTTCGATGGCTTCCACTTCTCTGAGGTAGATCTTAGTTTTAGGCTTGACAGAAAATTCAGCTTGGTGCTTATTGATTGGTGCGAGCAAGGCCGCATCTAGTTGTTCCGTAAAATAAGCAATCGCTTTAGAGCTACGCTCTTCGATGTAACCTGCAGCTATAGAGTCATTATCCTTATAAGTTTCTAACTTATGCATAAAGTTCTGACCGACATGTATAATCTGGTCCAGTGCAGACTTTAGGTCCGTAACCAGTAACAAACAATCTGCTTTTGACGGAATATCCTTTTCCTTGACTATATCTTCCCAGTTCTCTAGAGAGCCCGTTAGCTTAGAAAAGTTGAATCTCTTTTTCAGTTGTTGGAATTCATAAGTGGCTTTTTCTATCTCTAGAATATCACTGATCTCATCAGTCAGGCTATGCTGTTCTGTGTAATCAACAACTTGCTTATCTGTCAGAATATTATTAACCGATATCCGAGTAGATAATATCATCCCAGCTAAGGATCGGCATCGACTCAGTGCCACATATAACTGTCCAGTAGCAAAGGTATCCTCTAAGTCCAGTATCACTTTATCGAAGGTCAATCCCTGGCTCTTATGGACTGTCACCGCCCAGGCCAGCCTTAATGGATGTTGCACAAAAGAGCCAATGTCTTCCTTAATGATTTTACCCGTTTCTGCATCGACATTGTATCGAGAATTAGTCCATTCTATTGGTTCTACAAGAATCGTATGCCCATTCCCCACCTTGACTTTAATTAGCGACTCTTTGATACTGGTAATTGTACCTATCTTACCATTATAGTATAATTCCTCTGGATGGTTACGGACAAACATGACTTGAGCACCGACTTTGAGTTGCATGTTTTCTATAGTCGGATATGCATTTTCTGGAAATTTTCCAGTGACCTTGGCCGTTAGCGTCACTGCCTTAGAATCCAACTGACCTAGCTGGTCACTATTAATCTTGTCTGCCTTCCGATTGTGCGTGGTCAGCATAATAGTGTCACTATGATCGATGGCTGTTGTATAATTCTGATTGAGTCGATCGACGATGGATTGATCTTGTATCCCTGCTCTAATCTTATTAAGCAATAAGAGGAATGCCTCTTCTTCTTGCCTATAGACTTTCTTCAGTTCGATCGTCACTGCCTCAGTCTTCTGCCAACCTAGGGACGTGAAGAAATAGGGGTTCTTATAAAACTGTGACAAGACTTCCTCCGTATGGCTCTTGACGACAGGAGCTAACTGGAAGAGATCACCAATCACTAATAATTGTACACCACCAAAAGGCTCTGGACTACGACGCACTCGACGTAAGGTATGGTCAATCGCATCTAGAATGTCAGCACGAACCATACTGATCTCATCGATAACGAGCAACTCTAGTTCTTGGATTAGATCCAGCTTTGCCCTATTGAATTTTTGATGCTTGACTAGCTGATCGGCATCGCAGTAATAATCTATCGGATACCCACCTGACCGTACTGGCACAAAGGTCTTAAGCGGCAGTAAGAAAAGTGAATGTAATGTAACACCTCCAGCATTAATCGCAGCGACACCTGTGGGTGCAGCGACAACGTAATTCTTTTCTGTGGTATCTAAGATTTCCTTGAGTAAGGTCGTTTTACCTGTGCCAGCTTTTCCAGTCAGAAATACATGCCGATTCGTATACAGGACAAACTCCTTGGCTAACTGACGTTCTGGATTATACTGTGGATCTGCTATAGACAAATTGCTTATTTATCACCGACCAACAAGTTAATACTTACTGTCGCTAAATCCGAATCAGGGAATCGATATGCATGCTGTGGCACTGGATTAAGACCAGCCTCTGCCGCAATCTTAAGAAAGACTGGTAGTTCCACGATATACTGATCTGAATAGCCGTGTGTTCCGTCATAGGCTGTTGCAGCTGTCCTACCCAGATTCTGAGCGACTAACTTAGGGTCGACTGTATGTAACTCGATTAGCAACAAGCCATGCTTTCGTACATAGGGCATCCACTTTTCAAAGTGTTCTTTGAGATTCTGCTCGACAGCATTATTAGATATCCAGTCTCCACGATGAGCAAAGCTTCCAGTAGAAGTCGAGACGCGTTCATCATAAGCTGCAAGAGGCTCTGACCAGATTCTATTATGATCGAGGAAGGTCCTGGCATTAAGCAAATCACCCAAGGCAATATTATAGACCTCCTGTAGATGCGCATCTAACAGATCAGGTCTGCCGATGTCACCCCAGATTACTTTAGCCCAGATATCCTGCTGGATCAGGTTAGCTCTGGTTACACGGATAGCCGCTTGATTATAATCAGCACCTACCAAGAACAGAGGATGATCCTCTAGCATAGTCCCTCTCAAGGTCCTACTTTGGATTACCTCAAAGGCATGTGCCAAAAAAGCGCCATTACCACAACCCATATCTAACAAGCCTTTAGGCTGCTCTAATATTGGTTTATTAAAAAGATCAATAATGACCTCGTCCATTTTCTTAAAGTAGGTCGCATGCGCACCACCACTACCCCAGACATTCATCTCTCTATCGACATGGATCTCATCTTCCCCTTCCTTAATCCTACGGAGTTCTGTAGCATCTCCGAAAATCAACTTATCTAAGTTTCTGAAAGTCGG
>CALEAC010000205.1 GCA_937944095.1 uncultured Saprospiraceae bacterium | reverse complement strand
CAGTATGATAACACTTAGTCTAATAATCATGTATGATTATCGTGGGTCTTTCACATCTTCTGTACCTGCTCCGTCGCCTTGTTTAGTAACATGGATTTTATAGGAATAAGGAAGATTCGTTTTAGGAATATATATTTGCTGGGTGTATAGGTTCGGATTCTGACTATGAGGGTCATCATCGCAGTAAATGTGAATGTTGCCGACGATCGAATCTGGATCAGTTAATCCTGTTGGGTGCCATTCTGCTAGATATTCAGAAGAAACATCGACGCCATTTTCCATGAGGGTATAAGTGATTGTAAAGTAACCATCAGTATTTCCTGAATCACTTGTTGTAATAACTGCTTTGACGTCATCTCTTACAACGCATGGAATCATTTTTGGCTGTGAGGCAAAGGTATTAACTAATTTTTCAAGGCTATTTATTTTTTGATAAATCAGCACTAGAGCTACGAGTGTTATTACGACGATTACTAAGGTGAGTGTTGTCATTTTAAATGGGGCTTTAAAATTTTAATAATAAGGTTTTATATCAATCCATTCCTTTCAGCAAAGAGTCCTAGCCCGACGGCATTTTTGACTTTAAGTTTGCTGATGAGGTTTTTTCTATGTGTATCGACAGTACTCTTAGCAATATACAGTTTTTGTGAGATTTCTTCACTAGTATATTGTTGAGCAATGAGCTTGAGCACTTCTCTTTCGCGTTCTGTAAGTTGTCTTAGTAGGCCGTTTTCTGGGGCGTCTGATTTCTTTTCAGATTTGGAGAAGGCGCGAAGTATTCTTTCCTTAATATCTGGACTGTAATAATTGTCGCCACTAACGACTGTGGCTATCGCTTCTTCTAAGTAGCTGGTAGCAGAGCTTTTGGTGACATAACCGTTAGCACCTGCAGCGATGGCTTCATTGACTAATTTCAGGTCGTCATAGGATGATAGAAAGACACACTTACCTCTATATCCATGTTCTCTTAACTCCTTCAGGACTTGTATCCCATCCTTGCCTTTCATGTTGATGTCCATGATTAGCAGATCCATCTCCTCTAAGAACCCACACTGTAGCACTTCTTCGCCACTACTGAATTTGGAGTGCACTTGGTAGTCATCACTAGCATTAAGTAATGCTTCGACACCGTCCATAAGTATCTTATGATCATCTACTAGGAAGATGTTGACGTTTTTTGTTGCTGCCATTATCATCATTTCTGAATTTAAATTAATCAATATGCTAGCCAATTATTACTGCAGCTGTAACAATCTCTAATTGAGATATAAAGAGACGGAAGTTCTTCCGCCTCTTTACTTCGTTTAGATAACAACTACCTTGTTTTCATTCATTGGGGCTATAGATGTAGGCTTGTGTTATTGGCTCAAAGAAAAGAACACCATAGTTCTAATCATATACTGCTTATCTGTGGCTTCACATATCCCTATAAATAGGGATAACCGATTGGTAGGGATATATCGAGATTTGAAGTACTAGATTGATATATGATTCTAGCAGTCCTAGCTTACTTATTATGAGAACCTCTGATTATGGCATGCGCATAAGGATAATATGGGTTGAGCTGGTCATCCGCAACTTGCTGTAGACTTTGTAGGCCAGTTTGTTGGTCTAAGTAGAAGTGCATAATTGCTCGAAGGTATATCGCTTCGTATTTATCCTGATCACAGGTGTCTTGTAGACGAATATATTCATCAAAACTGCTGTGAGCTGCGGCATGATCTCCAAGATTCATATAAGACACAGCCTGTAGGAATAAGGCTTCATTATTTTGTTCTAGGGGATAAGGAAACTGTTCTCGATATAACCCTAGGCAATCTACGGCTGTTTTCCATTCTGCATCAAAGATATAATGTAAGGCTCGGTCAAGGCAAGCTTGTCTCTGTGCCTCATAGCTGAGGAGGCTTTCGACGCCAGGGAAATGCTGACAACAATTACTAATCACTGGGAGGGTCTGAGTCGGACGTGCAGAGCTGGAGGATGCATTAGATACAAGTAATATGGCCAACAATAAGATTGTTCTGTATGGCTCAACTTGTATGGTGGTTATAGACCTCATAAGGTTAGTTATCTTATCTGTTATGCCAAGCACCTTTGCATAGCTCGAAATTTCAAAATAAAACGATTCAAATTCGAATTGGAACAGCAACCACCCTTTATTAATTGTCATTTCTATAAAGGTAATCAGGACTTCTATAGAAAACCATCCTTTAACTAGTGGCTTAGATATATCCATAGTTATGAGGAGAGGCGTAGACAATCCCTTACCTTTGCAGCTCAAAATATAAACAAGAATGCAAACAACTTTTCTGAAGAAATTAGGCCTAAAGAAGGTCAATGAAGGAACAAGTACTGGACTTAAGAATATTAAGAGTAAGTCAGGCAAAATCGATTCTTACTCACCAGTAGACGGTAAGTTCATCGGCAGTGTGACAGTTACATCCAAGGCTGATTATAACAAAGTCATCAAGACAGCTGAGTCAGCGTTCCAGCAATGGCGGACCATGCCAGCACCTAAGAGAGGGGAGATCGTCAGGCAATATGGCGATGCGCTAAGAGAAAACAAGGATGCACTTGGTAGACTCGTCTCCTATGAGATGGGTAAGTCACTACAAGAGGGTTATGGGGAAGTACAAGAGATGATAGACATCTGTGACTTTGCAGTCGGACTATCGCGGCAGTTATATGGACTTACTATGCATAGCGAGCGACCTAACCATAGAATGTATGAGCAGTGGCATCCACTCGGTGTGGTCGGTATCATATCAGCGTTCAATTTTCCAGTTGCTGTATGGGCATGGAATGCCATGATTGCCATGGTTTGTGGTGATGTCTGTGTATGGAAAGGTAGTGAGAAGACGCCGCTGTGCTCTATAGCTTGTCAGAACATCCTACATAAAGTACTCAAAGCAAATAAGGTACCTGAAGGTGTCTCATGTATCATCACTGGAGATTATAAGATAGGTGAGCTGATGACAACTGACAAGAGGTTACCTCTTATTTCTGCAACAGGCAGTACTAGAATGGGTAAAATCGTGGGTGCAACCGTAGCAGAGAGACTCGGTCGATCTCTACTAGAGCTAGGTGGTAACAATGCGATTATCATCACTCCTGATGCTGATTTGGACCTTGTACTGACAGGAGCCGTTTTCGGTGCCGTCGGCACTTGCGGACAACGGTGTACATCTACCCGACGTCTGATAATACATGAAAAGGTTTATAACAAAGTGAAAAACATCCTTACCAAAGCTTATGCCCAACTCAAGATAGGTGATCCACTCAATCCTAAAATGCATGTCGGTCCTCTAATCGATCAAGACGCAGTGGCTAAGTACCAGGAGTCTATTAAGTTAGCGAAAGAAGAAGGTGCTAATTTCTTTCTTGACGGAAAGGTTCTCAAAGGTAAGAAGTACAGCAGTGGTTGTTATGTACAACCTTGTGTAGCTGAAGTCAACCCTAATTACAAAATCGTACAGCATGAGACCTTTGCGCCGATTCTATATATTATGAAATACAAAGGATCAGTTGATAATGCAATTGCAATTCAGAATAAGGTGCCTCAAGGCTTGTCATCAGCAATCATGACAACGAACCTCAGAGAAGCTGAAGCATTCTTATCAGCGGCGGGTTCTGACTGTGGTATTGCTAATGTTAATATAGGTACCAGTGGTGCTGAAATCGGTGGTGCATTCGGTGGTGAGAAAGAGACAGGAGGAGGAAGAGAATCAGGATCTGATTCGTGGAAGGCCTACATGCGTCGTCAGACTAATACAATCAACTATAGTAAAGAGCTGCCTCTAGCCCAGGGGATAGAATTTAACTTGTAAGAAAACGCATCGTGCGTTCATTGAATGCGGCTGCTTTTTCCCAATGGAGAAAGTGGCCGCATTCATTATATAGCTCTATTGTTGCTGTAGGTAATAGTTTTTGTGCTTGTCCCGCAATCTGAGCTATGGTCTGATCTGGATGAATCATATGATGAGGTATCAGCCTATCTTGCAGCCCAAAGAATATCAGACATGGCCTCGTCAGTGAAGCAAGTTCTTCTCTAGTAGGATGTGTTATAATTGCTAAAGCACAGCTTGCAACCGCATTGCAATAGCGCGTATATCTCTCCCCGTCCTTCTTCATAGCCAGTTTGTCATCTAAGATGAACGCTGTATCTGCAGGCCTACTATAAAAATTCAGATCTAGGTTCTTTCTAATCATACTATCTGGATAGCTCTGAACCATCTCTCGAGTGAACATTTCTCTAACGACCATAACTTCCCTCTCCAGATATGTTTCTATCCCAGCAGGGGTTACTAGAATGGTCTTGGCTATTCTATCAGGCACAGCTGCAGCAATAGATATACAGACTTGCGCGCCCATAGAATGGCCTACGAGACTATATCGCGAAATGCCAAGATCAGCCAACAGCCCAATAACCAGGTCACTCATAGTACTAATACTGTAGGTATCAGAGATTGCAAGGCTATCACCAAAATCGGGTAGATCTATGGCTATACAGCGATAGTGAGTTATGAAATAGCTAAGGTTCTTAGTCCAAGCTTGCATATCGCCACCTAGACCATGCAAGAATACTAAAACCTCATCACCCAGCTGGGTGTCGGTATATGCCAGTTCAGCGACGGCTGTTTTATAATAACTCAAATCACTGAACAACACCTCTCTTATCTTTTCCATACACTAATTGAGACGGGAAGATAAGCAGAAAGATACACGACTACTGGTTAATCAATACAATGGCTGCGTTGATCTCATCTACGAACTCGTGTAGGTAGTCAGGAATCGATTCCAGGACCATATCGATCTGCCATTCTTGAGTTTGACCACTATCAATCCATTGGACAAAGATACCACCCCAATCACCACAGTCAGGACAACCGAAAGTTTGGTCCTCCTCAGCCAATAGTTCTTCAGGGACTTTAGAGACTAAGTTAGAAACGAGTTGAAATTTTACAATAGATAATGGCGTGAAGTCTAGTTCACCCTGTCCTGCATAAGGATCATTATTATCTTCTAATAATTGACTTCTTGTAAGTTTAAATATTTCTACACAGGTTTCGCCAGCACACTCCCCATAGTAATGACCAAAGACCAATTCTGCATTTTCAGCAGCTTGGTCGGGATCATCATCGTTTTTATTACAAGCGACTAAAATGGACGTGAGGGCGATAAGTAGGATGAATTGAAGATATTTCATAGCAAGTGAATTTTTTGTTTTCAAAAAAGTGGTAATAGATATTCTGACCCTATAGACAGCACATTTAGCGTAGGTCGTTGGCGAACAAAAAAAAGAAAAGTTGAACAAAGGAGTAGGTTATTACCTTTACAAACAATAAGCTTATATAAGCAAGAAATATTATGAGAATTATTACAATTATTATTTGTCTACTAATAGGGATTAATATGAGCGCACAAGATACGAAGCCTACCTTGATCTACGTCGGAGACCCGATGTGTTCGTGGTGTTATGGTTTTGCACCAGAGTTAGAACAGGTTGTAGATCGATTCTCAGAGCAGCTGGATTTGGAACTGGTGATGGGTGGCCTGAGACCGTATAATCAGGAAACGATGACCGATCTCAAGTCTTTTTTAACACATCATTGGGAAGATGTGCATAAGGCTAGTGGCCAAGCTTTTGAGTATGGTATTTTGGATAGGTCTGATCTGGCTTATGATACAGAACCACCTAGTCGTGCAGCTGTTGTTGTCAGACAGTTAGACCCCGATAAAGAGCTGGCTTTTTTCAAGCAAATTCAAGTTGATTTTTATAAAAACAATAAAGACCTGTCCCAGGCCGAGAGCTATCATGATAACCTCAAGAATCTGGGTCTGGATACTGTCCAATTCGATCAATTATTCAATGCGGATTCAGCTAAACAGGCAATAAGAAATGATTTTGAAAGAGCTCGACAATTTGGTGTTAGTTCTTTTCCTACAATGTTACTTCAGATCGATGATGAAGTCAAAGTCGTGGCCAAAGGTTACCGAACCTCAGCAGCTGTCATTAGCGCAGTAGAATCACTTTTAGACTGAAAAAAACAAGGTTAATCGATAGACGTTACAACTTGGTAGAAGAAATCTAATTTCTGTGCTAAGCAGCTGATTTATAAGGGTCTGTTAACTTCCTGTTAAACCCCTCTTACTGAATAACTAGAAGTGGAATTCACCTGTTCATAGAACACAAATCATAGTAGATGAAACAAATAATTGCTTTACTTTTTGCGGGATTTATCGGAGGGACACTTTCGTTCTTTCTTCTCAGAGGAGAGCTAGATAGCAAGGTGGTAACCATGAATGAATCACCACGTGCAGTGTTAGTCAGTAATGATGGAGTTAATGATGGGGTAGTAACACAGCCATTTAACTTTGTAACAGCAGCCGAAAAAGTGACACCTGCTGTAGTACATATAGAAGCGACACAGAGTGCGATGCTTGCATCTCAGGAAAGAAAGAATAAGAGGAGAAATCGTCCATCTTCGCCGTTCGGTCAGCTTTTCGATATGGAAGAGTTTTTTGGACCTCAGTTTTTTGGACCCAAGAATGGGACTGGTTCAGGAGTGATTATTTCAGAAGACGGCTATATCGTTACGAATGATCATGTGGTCGGTTACGCTGATAAGATTATGGTCTCTCTCAGTGATAAGCGACAATTCCAAGCAATAAAAATAGGTACAGATCCTAGTACAGATTTGGCTTTACTCAAGATAGAGGCAACAGGCCTTGCTTCGGTTAATTTTGCTGATTCTGATGAGGTCAAAGTCGGAGAATGGGTGGCTGCAGTAGGTAATCCTTTCAGTTACCTGAAGTCTACAGTGACAGCAGGAATCGTTTCTGCCAAGGGACGCGATATAGATATTATAAAGGGTGAGAAGGCTATAGAGGAATTCATACAGACTGATGCTGCTATCAACCCTGGTAACAGTGGTGGTGCACTTGTCAATATAGATGGAGGTCTAATAGGTATTAATACGGCTATCGCAACACCCACGGGGGTATATGCTGGCTATAGTTTTGCTATCCCAGCTAATTTAGTTAAGACAATAGTAGCGGAAATCAAAGAAGGCGGAGATATCCAAAGAGCAAGATTAGGTGTCCAGGGGGATTCAGTGGATAAGGATTGGATTACTGAAAGAAAACTCACTGTGGATGCAGGTTTCTTTGTTGCCAAATTGGAACCAGGAGGTGCAGCACAGATGGCTGGTGTCCTTCCCGGAGACGTCATCATTAGAGCTAATGGACAAAGCATAGAGAACTACGATGACCTAGCAACAGTTATGGAATTTGCCAAAGTTGGAGATACCGTCGAACTGGTAGTGCAACGAAAGAAGCAAACAAAAGATATAAAAGTAAGGTTACGTAAGGGAATCTAGAAAAGTAAAAGTTGGTTTTTCGTTTTGTTTTGAGACGTCTGCCTTTCCCAGAGGCAGGCGTTTTCTTATTTTAGGGTATCAGAAAACTTATGTCCCATATACAGACCTTAGGAAAAGATGCGATTTCTTTCATCTTTCCTAGAACGTGTGCCAGTTGTGAGACAGAACCATCACTGGAAGAATCCGTCTTTTGTTTTGGCTGCAGTCTTAAGGTAAGTAGCACGGATCACTTTAGTGTAGCTGACAATCAGTTGAGATTCCGATTAGCAGGGCGAATCCCTGACGTACAAGCTGCCGCTCTATATAATTTTATAAAAGGTGGCGCAGTACAGAGAGCCATCCATCAGATCAAATACAGGAATAGACCAGATATCGCTCATGACTTAGGTAAGCACTTTGGGACTAAACTGATGGCTTCAGATTATATGGTCTTACCAGATATTATAATACCGATTCCTATACATCAGAAACGCAGGCAACAAAGAGGCTATAATCAATGTGAGGCCTTTGCTACAGGTATTAGCAAGATAGCTGGTCCACACGTTATAGCAGATTGCCTAGTCAAGAATCGTGAAATTATTAGCCAAACGAAGATGAATAGACTCGATCGATTCGATAATGTAAAACGATCATTTCATCTCCTCAAAAGTGAAAGACTGGCTGGAATGAATGTTATGATTGTTGATGATGTTATGACAACTGGAGCGACCCTAGAAGCAGCGTGGTCACGACTCAAAGATGTGCCAGAAATAAATTTACAATTAGGCATTATAACCCTTGCAGATGGATAGTGTATTGCAGATATTAAAGGAAGAATTTCACTTAAGAACAATCGATGAGTCTTTAGTAAGAGTCAATAAATGTGTTCACATATTAACAGCAGATCAGCTCTGGGCTGTCCCCAATAAAAATTGTAATTCTGTAGGGAATTTGGTCCTACACTTAGGTGGTAATGTTAGACAATATATAGTAGCAGGAATTGGTGGAGCAGAAGATTTACGTCAACGGAATTTGGAGTTTCAGGCATCTAGTAGAATTGATGCTGAGGAACTGCTCCGTAATTTCTCAGAGATTCTTGTCGCAGCAGATAAGGTTGTCTCGGATTTATCGTTTGCTCGCCTATCTGAGCAGTTAATTATCCAAGGTTTCGAACATACAGTACTCAGCGCGATGATCCATGTGGTCGAGCACCTTTCCTATCATGTCGGCCAGATTACCTATTACACTAAGTTGGTTCTAGATATAGATACAGCTTATTATGGTGGTATGGATTTGAATGCAACGAAGTAGTAATAGTATCCGATTAGACACTAGAGACCACAATAAAATTAGGTTGTTATCCTTTCTATCTTAGCACCAAGAGCATTTAGCCGTTCATCTATACGCTCATAGCCACGATCGATCTGTTGGATGTTCTCTATGATGCTGTCACCATCAGCAGAAAGCGCGGCTAATAGTAAAGAAATTCCTGCACGAATATCAGGTGAACTCATTCTGATACCACGTAATTGGCTCTTGCGGTCGAGGCCTATGACAGTTGCTCGATGTGGGTCACAAAGTATAATTTGAGACCCCATCTCAATTAATTTATCTACGAAGAATAAGCGACTCTCAAACATCTTCTGATGTATCAGCACACTGCCTTTGGCCTGTGTAGCGACGACAAGTAAGATGCTTATTAGATCAGGGGTAAAACCGGGCCATGGTGCATCATAAATAGTTAGTATAGATCCATCCATAAAATTCTGGATTTCATAATTTTTTTGCTTAGGTATGATGATATCGTCACCCTCAAATTTCATTTTGATGCCGAGCTTCTGGAATGTTGCAGGAATATTACCCAGCATTTTAATCTTGACATCCTTGATAGTGAGCGGTGAGCCAGTAAGAGCAGCAAGACCTATAAGACTGCCGACTTCTATCATATCAGGCAGTATGCGATGGGATGTGCCTTTGAGTTTTTTGACTCCTTTGATATGCAATAGATTAGAGCCGATGCCTTCTATTTTGGCGCCCATTTTATTCAGCATCGTAGATAGTTGCTGTATGTAGGGTTCGCAAGCTGCATTATAGATGGTTGTTTTTCCTTTGGCTAGCACTGCGGCCATGATAACATTAGCTGTACCAGTGACGGAGATTTCCTCCATGTGTATGTAGGCACCGGTCAGCGACTTAGCTTCTAGGAAGAACTCATCCTTTTTCTCTTTGTATATGAATTTGGCACCTAGTGCTATAAATCCTCTGAAGTGAGCGTCTAACCTTCTTCTGCCTATTTTGTCACCACCTGGCTTAGGTAGGAAGGCCTTGCCATTTCTGGCTAGTAGAGGACCCATGAGCATAACAGAGCCTCTTATCTTTTTTGCTTCATCGAGATAAGCTTTTGATGCAAGGTGCTTGAGGTCAATATTTTTGGCTTGGAAGCTATATTTATTTTTATTGATTCTCTTAGTGATAACGCCTAGGCCTTTCAGTAGGTTAATCATCCGACGTACATCTAGGATGTCCGGAATGTTATTAATTATCATTTTTTCTGAAGTGAGGAGGACAGCACTTAGAATCTGAAGTGCTTCATTCTTAGCACCTTGAGGTGTTATTTCTCCAGATAGTTTGCAATTTCCTTTTACTAAAAAAGCCTCTTGTGACATTTTCGTGATTGTATATGTGAGGCTCTAAGGTACTTTATTTAGGGGCATAAAAAAAAGGCCCTGATTTCAGGACCTTTTATGTTTATCTTCTGCCACCACCGCCTCGGCGTTTGTGATCATTTCTGCCTCTATGTCTGGAATTGTTAGACCTAGAATTATGCCTATTATTAGAATGTCCACCTTGTCCAGGTTTAGCTCTTCTTTTGTTCCTTACCGCTTTCGCTAGGGTATCTAATGACGTGTTTTCAGGAACAGAAAGCTTGCCGCCTGACATTATCTTGAGATCTTCTAGAACAATCTCATCACTTACATAATGTTCTCTGTTCCAGTTCTTATAGGCCATTTTCATAAATGAGGCAATGGTTTCTACGAAACCATCCTTGATAGGACCTTCTTCCATTTCTATGGCCTTCTTAATTAGTGACTTGACATTCAGACCATAGTGACGGAATTTTTCATCATGATAAGGATATTCTACTTTATCAGGCTTTTTGTTTGCCTTAGGAGGCTCTATTTCAAGGCCATTTGGAGGCGTAACGTCTACATCATGACCTGCTATAGTAAAGAAGTGTTTCCACAATCTGTTTCTGTATTCAGTAACGTTTTTGTTATGTGGATTCATCTGGTGCATAAGTCTGATGACTTGCTCCGCAAATTGCTGTCTCTCGGCTTTGTCCTCGATCTTGTGTACATGACGTATAAGTTGTTGTACATGACGTCCGTGTTCTGGTATGACGAGTTTTTCTGCTTGCGAGTTATATTCTAGATCAAATGCCATTGTCTTATTTTATTCTACTGTTACTGATTTAGCTAAGTTCCTGGGTTGATCCACATGACAGCCTCTCATTACCGCTATATGATAAGCGAGTAATTGTAATGGTATTACTGAAAGTAATGGTGTCAATGGTTCTTCTGTTTCTGGTATTTCTATGGTGTAATCTGCTATTTCTTTTATTTGGACATCGCCTTCCGTGACGATTGCTATAACAACACCATTACGCGCCTTGACTTCTTGTATGTTACTAACTAACTTTTCGTAGGCACTCTTGTTGGTTGCGAGTACGATGACGGGCATGTACATATCAATAAGTGCAATCGGACCATGCTTCATCTCAGCAGCTGGATAACCTTCTGCATGGATGTAGCTGATTTCCTTAAGCTTGAGCGCCCCTTCGAGTGCGACCGGGAAGTTATACCCTCTGCCTAGATATAGTGCGTTAGATGCATTCTTAATCTCACCAGCAATAAATTTTATCTGTTCGTCCTTAGCTAATATTCTGGCGATTTTAGACGGAATTGATTCTAATTCTGTCAGCAATTTTCTGAAATAATCCTCAGGAATCAATTTTTTATAGTGACCGATATAGAGTGCCATCAGGGTAAGTACTGTGACTTGACTCGTAAAGGCTTTTGTGGAAGCGACACCTATCTCGGGGCCAGCATGAATGTATGAGCCACAGTCTGTTTCTCTGGCTATTGTGGAGCCAATGACATTCACCATACCATATATAAGAGCGCCTTTAGACTTGGCTAATTTAATTGCAGCGAGGGTATCCGCAGTTTCACCTGATTGGGATAGGCCAATGATGAAATCATTTTCGTTTATAATCGGATTGCGGTATCTAAATTCACTTGCATATTCTACTTCAGTAGATACTCTAGCAAGGTCCTCTAACAGGTATTCTCCGATCATCGCAGCATGCCATGAGGTCCCACAGGCTGTCATGATTATTCTATCACTATTAGCAATTCGACCGATATGCTGACTCATGCCACCAAGTATTGCCCAGCCTTCATCAGAATTGACTCGACCTCTCATACTCTCTGCAACAGTAATTGGCTGTTGAAAGATTTCCTTCAGCATGTAGTGCGAGTAGCCACCTTTTTCTAGTTCGTCTATTTTAAGTTCTAGTTCCTGGATTTGTGGATCGAGAAGTTCATTGTCTAGCGTTCTGATCTCGTACTTACCATCTCTGTGTACAGTAATGACCTCTCCATCTTCTAGATAGATCATTTTATTAGTGTATTTTATAATTGGAGATGCATCAGAGGCCAAGAAACATTCATCTTCTCCAATACCAAATACCAAAGGACTGGATAGCTTGGCTCCGACTAATTTGTCAGGTTCATTTTTATCTATGACGACAATCGCATATGCCCCCACGACTTGTTTGAGGGCAACTCTAACAGCTTCTTCTAGAGTGATATCTTGTGTAGATTGTACTTCCTCTATTAGGTGGATAAGGACTTCTGTATCTGTCTCTGATATGAATTCGTGGCCACGTTCCATCAGTGCCTTCTTGATGGACATGTAGTTTTCTATAATACCGTTATGGATAATCGCCAATCTGCCATCACCAGAGATGTGAGGGTGCGCATTGATATCATTGGGTTTACCATGAGTCGCCCATCTCGTATGTGCTATGCCTATTTTATGTATTGTATCATGTGAGTGCTCATTGAGCAGTTTTTCCAGTTTGGCAACTTTACCCTTTTTCTTTATGATCTTTAAATCACCATTTAGAATCGCTACGCCAGCACTATCATAGCCTCGATATTCTAGTTTTTTGAGGCCTTCTATAAGTATAGGACAGGCTTCCTTATTTCCGATATAAGCAACTATACCACACATAGGATTACAGGTTGGTGATGATGGCTTTTAGAATAGGAGGAAAGTCAGAATTGCCAGGTCCATAGATAATAGCTCTATTAGGTCTTTGGACTTTGGCGTTCGGTGTTAGAATGAGTTTGGTCGAAGTAATGACATCATCCTGAAGTAGATTTAGATGATCAGTTAAGTCAAAAGAATAGACTTCTGTATCGACCATATTATTTCTATCTTCTATTGTACCTAGAACAGGTATCGTAACCCGTTCCATATCTTCATTATTGTAAAAGGCAAATAAGCCAACAGGGGGATCAAAACGAGTACCTTCTTCCTTCTTAATTGTTAACTCCAATATTGCTGAATTCAATATCTTATCACTGAAGTTTAGAATATTCTCAAATCCTATCTCAATGTCAGTACCATTAAGGGATTGCAGATATAGAAACTCTGGATCCGCTTGTGCGGCATCTGATTCTAATTGGCTACCAGAAATATCTTGTGAATGATGGCTATGTCTGTAGTCTCCTAAGGGCAATAGGTAGATAGCTCGAGTTGTATCTGTAGGCCAGTAATAGATTCTTACAAAAGAACCAGTAAAACTCGACTGACCTGAATCAATTAGGAGATCTAAGCCAATCATACTATTATTGGGTGTAACACTTTTCAGCGCATAACCTGGCACTCTGTTATATATATCATCTTGCTCAACAAGTGTATCTGATAATTCGACACTTAGGTCTATC
>CALEAC010000204.1 GCA_937944095.1 uncultured Saprospiraceae bacterium | reverse complement strand
AAACGCTCCATTAAGCATGTTCTAGCTAATAGGAATAAAGATATAGACCTTAATATCAGCGACAATATGGAAGATCCTTTTCATCAGTATGTTATGGACGAGATCAAAGCCCTAATTAAGGAGTCTGGTAGTAGTTTCATCCTAGAACTGCAATCACTGCTAAAAGATGACCTTTCCCAAATAATCGATCTCTTTTCGTCTGAGATTAATCGTATAGGCAAGGATTTATTGAAATTCCTAGAAAAGGAATAGAGGCAGCTATAATGCTACCTTTGGAGTCAATAAAGAACGAACTTTAGAGTATGTACGATATAGTACTCACTTTTATCACGGCCTTTCTGATGACTTTCTTTGCTATACCATCAATAATCAGTGTAGCAAAAAAGAAACAATTGGTCGATCACCCTGGTGATCGCAGATCACATGAGGTCAGTACACCTTCACTAGGGGGTATAGGCATCTTTGCAGGTACCATCTTCGCGATTATACTCTGGACGCCGTTTAGATATTTCGGTGATTTACAGTACATCCTCTGTGCCTTCATCGTGGTTTTCCTTATCGGTGCTAAGGATGACATCGACCCCATTGCTGCTAAAAAGAAATTTATCGGCCAATTCTTTGCAGCTGGAATCCTTATCTTCTTCTCTAAAATTCGCATCACTAGTCTCTATGGCTTATTCGGCATAGCCGACCTCCCTATATTAGTTAGCGTCATCCTATCATTTGTTATTATCGTATTGATTATCAATGCATTCAATCTAATAGATGGTATCAATGGCCTATCAGGTAGTATAGGCGTATTGATGGCAATCTGCTTTGGGACCTGGTTTTTTATGGTAGATAGAGTGGAATTAGCAACTGTATCCTATGCGATGGCGGGAGCTGTGATGGCTTTCTTATACTATAATATATCCCCTGCCAAGATTTTCATGGGTGACACAGGCTCACTACTATTAGGTCTGATTGCCGCTATTCTAGCCATTAACTTTATAGAACAACATCAGGTCATATCACAAAACAATAAAAATGCCTTCGGGTCACCACCTGCAGTTGCTGTAGGCATCCTGATCCTCCCAATTTATGATACCTTCAGGGTATTTATCACTAGAATGCTCAAAGGGCGATCCCCATTCAAGCCTGATAGGAACCATATCCACCATCTTTTATTGAATGCTGGCCTCTCCCATATGCAGGCCACAGCAATCTTGGTAAGTGTTAACATCGGTTTTATAATCCTAGTCTATAAGCTACAAGACATAGGCACACTTAACCTTCTGCTTATTATTTTCTGCATAGCGACCTTGCTTACTGGACTACTCTATTTCTACAACTCTAGAAAACACAAGAGCGTCAGAGCAAAGTCTTAGTAGCGTTATTTCCGCAGGCTAGCGGCTAGATTTTGTGCTTAGAAATAAGGTAATTCCGTCATAGAACGTATATTTATAAATACAAAAGGTCCGAAATGAGAAATTTAATACTACTTCCTATCCTATTCCTAGCTTTTAATTTGACTGCGCAAGTGGATTGGTATGAGGTTATGGAGCAGAATAGTGCTAGAAACTATATTGGTAATTTAGGCCAATATGGTGAAGAACTCAATACCTGTGTCGATATCAAAGGCACTGATTATCATCCACTTAGTTACGCGATTAAGTTAGGGTCTACAGAAATCATAGACTACCTCATCACTCATGAAGACCTACAGCCAAATACTGACTGTGGAGGTGGTTCTATTCTGATGCATGCCATCAAATATGGTACAAAGGAACATATAAGAATACTGATGAGATCAGGAGCTGATATGTCTCATGCACTCGCTATTGCAAAAGAATTCGATAAACCTGAGGTATACGGATACCTTAAGACCATCCTGTAGTTTTATTGAGCTTTATCTATGTCTTTATAGGTGGTGGGCTAGGCGCTGTAGCGCGTTATTGGATTTCTCTCTGTATCAGAACGAATTCTAATGGTTTTCCTTGGGCGACCTTATCTGCCAATCTGGTCAGTAGCTTCATTCTAGGTCTATTACTAGGGCTCGTCATCAATAAAGGACTAAGTAACAACCAGCAATTACTGCTAATGACTGGTTTTTGCGGTGGTTTCAGCACCTTTTCTACCTTTTCTATGGAAGCATTTACCCTATTTAGAGGTGGACACATCGTCACCGCATCAGTTTACATCGTTTCCAGCGTACTAATTTGCCTAATTGCTATTGGGTTAGGTGTATTATTGACCAGTAGATATAAGTAAATCTGCTCTTCTATTTCAATTTTAATGAGATAACCCTATCTTTACGAATCATTTATACATTAGACATTAGTTTAATGTAAACTACCTGAGTGATAGTGGATCCAATCAGATCTAATTATCACTACTATGACAAATTGTAATTGCAGCTTAATCTGCTTTATAGCCCTCTTTTTTCTAGTTCATACTGCTTCTGCACAGGTACCGACTGTAGATGGGCACTATTGCGAAACCACCATATATGGACCATCTAATGCGCTTGATGCATGTGATGACACAGCAACAAGTACTGCTGACTTAGGAGATAGTTACTTCTTTTCGGACGGATCAGACCTCTATGTAGGTTGGAGGCGGTGTGCCCTTGGTGCAGGGACTAGCCAATACACTCTATTCTTCGATACTTCATGTGATGGTGTATTTGACGCCGTCATCTATGTTCTATGGGGCGCTATAGGCTCTAATTGCAACGAACCACTAGATGTCGTTCTCGAAAGTGCCATATCAGGCAATACCATGGTTATAGCAACTGCCATGCAGGGCACACCAATTTGTGGTGACTGTGCTGAAGCAGGAAAGTTTCTAGAATGGGTAACAGATATGGACCAAATTGTAGAGATACTTATCGGTTGGGGCGAAATCGATCCATGTAATTGTGCTTGCTCCATGATGACGCTTTCTGGATCGGCTACCTTGGCTGGTGGGTCATTGTCATCAGCTCCAAAAGACGAATTTGACAATTTTACCTTCGAATATGAAACAGTAACTAACGAATGTCCAATCGCCAACTTTCTACCCAACTCAGATGTCTGCGTAGGTACTCAGATTCAATTCGATGCGACTATTAGTTATGACACACCTGGAGAAATGCTCACATACCAATGGGATATAGATGGTACACCTTACATGGGAGCGACACCAACTCATACTTTTAATAATGCTGGTACAGCCAATATCTCCGTAACTGTAACGGATAGTTACGGTTGCACCGATGTACAAAGCATCAATATTGCTGTAAACGATGGAACCAGTACAAGCATGATCGTTTGTCCAAGCGACCTTAATATCAGTTGCTCTAGCCCAGATATAGATGGCACAATAGCCTCATGGATTAATGCTTCAGAACTTGGGCTCCTTGGCTCTCCAGGTATTGTTACTGTCACAAACAATTATATTCCAGGAACGATTCTAACCAGCTGCGGTACTGAGAATGCACTTCCTGTAACGTATATGACTGTCGATGAGTGTGGCGTTATTAATAATTGTATAGCCTACATAACTGTTATTGATGATGATCAGCCATTTATAGGCTGCCCTCCGACTCTGAATCTAGAATGTAATGACCCCAATAACAATATATTTATAAACAATTGGATACTATCTGCGGCTGCTACAGATTGCGGCTCTGTAACATTTACAAATGACTACAATCCTAATAATCTGATAACAAGTTGTGGTGGAGCAGGCACAATTCCTGTCACAGTCACAGCTACTGACAATTGTAATAATGCATCTAATTGTAGTTTCAATATTACGATTACTGATATGATGCAACCTACTATAGGATGCCCGACTAACTTAAGTCTAGAAGTCGGAGATATAAATAATCCTACACTGATAAGTGCATGGCTCAATTCAGCAACACATATGGATGACTGTGGATCGACAACCGTAACCAATACTTATTCTGAAGATGGATTTATATCAGATTGTGGCATGTCAGGTTTGCAGAATGTCATCTTTACTGTAACAGACGAGTGTGGCAATATCAACACTTGTAATTCGCAGATCACAATGGGAGATAGCAGCCCTCCAGTGATTACCTGTCCGGCTGACTTAATATTAGAATGTAATGACCCTAATACAACGACTATCGTTAATAATTGGCTGGCGAGTGTTATTACAGAGCCAGATGCAATGCTCATTAATTCGTACAATCCAGGAATTCTGATGTTCCAGTGTGGTAGTGCGAATACTTTTCTAATCAATTTCACTAGTACAGATGCTTGTGGCCTCATGTCTAATTGCACAAGTAACATTATCTTACAGGATACAGAATTACCAACGATAACTTGTCCACCAGCAACGACAATAGGTTGCGATCCGACTAGCCTAAACTCTATAAATACTTGGTTACAATCTGCAACTGCTACAGACCAATGTGGTGCTGTACAAGTAACGACTAATTTCGGTACAGCAACTTTAGGCTGTGACCCTAACTCAGCTGTGATCGTCACGTTTACAGCTACGGATCAATGTAACAACACCTCTAGCTGTACCTCAGAATTAATTTATTCTGACCAGCAAAATCCAACAATAAATTGCCCACAAGGACTCACACTAGAATGTGCAGGTACAAATAACGATACACAAATCAATACATGGCTCACGATGGTATCTGGTATGGATGACTGCGGTAGTGTTACGTTCACAAATAACTATAGCCTAAATAATTACAATCAGACTTGTGGCAATGCTGGGACGCAGATTGTCACTTTTACAGTCAGTGATAATTGCGGCAAGACAGAACAGTGTACGTCTACAATTACGCTACAGGATACACAGCTACCTCAGATTTCATGTATTTCAAATTTGAATCTTGGCTGTGCGGACACAAGTAATGACACTCAAATTTCTGCATGGCTTAATTCAATTAGTGGGACTGATGCCTGTGGATCTGTTTCTATAACTAACTCTTATAGTCCGTCGGGATTTGTCACCACTTGCGGAGACTCAGGAATGCAAACAGTGACTTTCACGATTACTGATGACTGCAGCAATATTAACTCTTGTACAGCAATCATCGTCGTAAGTGATGATTCTGCACCGACACTAACTTGTCCAGGAACGGATCTGATTATAGAATGTGGCGACCCTAATATAGACAACTTGATTTCTGATTGGGAAGACTCGATAGTCTCTAACGATGAATGCGCTGCACCAACTATTATAAGCAATTACAGCTCTGCTGGATTTTCTGACCTATGTGGCATGACAGGCATTCAATTAGTTACATTCACAGCTAATGACCCCTGTGGCAACCTGACGCAATGTACCGGTACAATAATCATTAACGACACAACTAACCCGGATCTTAGCTGCCCAGCGACTGATCTAGTTATAGAATGTAATGATCCCAATATGAATAATCTCATTACACAATGGGAGAACACAGTGGTCTCATCAGACGCTTGTGGGTCAACGATTACCGAAAGTAGTTTTGCATCAAATGGGTTTACCGACTTATGCGGTGGTACAGGTACTCAACAAGTTACATTTACAACAACCGACCTCTGTGATAATGTTTCTCAATGCACTGGATTAATCACTATCGAGGACACGACTGACCCTACTGCTAGCTGTCCTCCAGGTCTAAACCTAGAGTGTGCAGCGACCAATAATGATGCACTAATTAACACCTGGTTAACAATGGTATCAGGTATGGACAATTGTGGCAATGTCACATATATAAATAATTACAATGCTAACAACTATGTACAGACCTGTGGAAATGCAGGGACTCAGGAAGTGACCTTTACAGTAAGCGACGAGTGCAATAGAACGTCAGAGTGTACTTCTATCATCACTATACAGGATACTGGACTCCCTCAAATAAATTGCATCCCTAATCTAAACCTGAGTTGTGCTGACACCAATAATGATATCTTAATCTCTTCATGGCTCGCTTCCATAACCGGTTCTGATGCCTGTGGAAGTATCACAATAGATAATTCATACAGTGTCTCTGGCTATACCTTCACTTGTGGGAATGCAGGATCACAAGATGTAACATTCACGATAACCGACGAATGCAATAATACAAATTCTTGTATATCAATCATCATGGTAAATGACGCCTCAGCTCCAACTCTAAGCTGTCCGTCTTCTGACCTAATCATAGAATGTGATGATCCAAATATGAATAACCTTATATCAGAATGGGAGGACTCAGTCATCTCTGATGACGAGTGTACATCACCAAATATCTCAAGTAGTTATAGCCCCAATAATTTTTCAGATCTCTGTGGCGCAACTGGATTACAGATAGTCACCTTCACAGCAATAGATCCTTGTGATAACATAACAGAGTGTACAGCTACAATAATAATTCAAGATACAACTGACCCAGTTATCTCATGTCCAGAAGATTTATATCTGGAGTGTGCTGACCCAAACAATGAAACACTAATAAGCAACTGGCTTAATAGCTTCTCAAGTAACGACGACTGCAGTCCTACTGTCAATACTAACAACTATGAACCCATGACAGCGGCCATAGGCTGTGCTGGCTCTCTGACGTACTCTGTAACTTTTAGTGGTACTGATGATTGTAATAATGTCTCGAGTTGCTTACAACAGATATTTATACAGGATAACACACCACCAGAAATTACTTGTCCACCGACTTTGGATATATTTTGTGGTGACCCACAGAATCAAGATTTATTTAACGAATGGTTATCAGGAACACTCATTACTGATGAGTGCGGTACGACAGGAAACTTGTCTACTGATATTAGTTTCTCGCAGATACCCGATGAGTGTGGTATAACTGTGCCTATCTGCATAACTACTACAGATGAATGTGGAAATGGGTCTAACTGCAAGACTGAGGTCGTTACCCATGGATCAAGTATAGGCGATCTAGTCTGGGAGGACCTCAACGCTGATGGGATACAACAACCTAACGAACCAGGCTTCTTTAATATACTAGTTCTACTATACGATTCTAATGGCAATCTCTTAGAGACTATGGTCACAGACGAGAATGGAAACTATGGTTTCACAGATTTATATCCTGGTGATTATTTTGTCGTATTCCAGCAGCCAAACGAATACGATCCTTCACCAGAGAATCTCGGTGCAGACGATAGTATGGATAGTGATGTCGACAACAGCAATGGATTAGGCTCTACTATAGTCGTTACGTTAGTTCCAGGAGGCGCTGATATATCTGTAGACGCTGGATTCTATACTTGTGCGTATGTAGGCGACGTTATCTGGAATGATAGCAATGGAAATGGCATCCAAGACACTGACGAAAACGGTGTCAATGGTGTCACCGTAGAAATCTATAGAAAAGATACTATAAATCTTACATGGGTTCTGATAGACTCAGCAATAACAGGAGCAGATATATCTAGTCAGAGTGGAGACGGGTACTATAGTTTCTGTGTAGACCCTGGCGAATACTACGTCAAATTCTTAATAGAAAACGAAAGCGCATTCATCAGGCCTGACCAAGGGCGAGATGATACTGTAGACAGTGATGTCACACATTATTATGGTACTGGTACCACTAATGCTTTTACAACAGAAAGTGGTGGGCATTATAGTGATAATGATGCTGGGCTAACGATCAGCAGCTCTCTTATCGTCACCATATGGTTGGACCAGAATAATGATGGCATCTTCCAAGGAACGGAACCTGTATTAGAAGGTGTAACAACCATGCTTAATAGAGGAAACGGTTCCACAGAAAACACCATCACCTCAGGAGAAGATGGTCTTGTCATATTTGACGACGTTCCAGTAGGTATGTACTACTTAGAAGTAGAAATCCCAGAAGGGCTTATGCCTACTCTACCAAATAGAGGAGAAGAGACTAATGATAGTGACCTAGATCATATGATGGGACCTAACACAACTGATGTTTTTGAATTAGAAGGTGGACAGAACATGATAGGAATCGATATCGGCCTAGTCGATCCGACTTCTAATGCAAATATGAATTGTCCTACCAGCTTAGTTATTCAATGTAATGAAGAGAATAGAGAGGAAATAATTTCAGAATGGTTAGAATCAGGTTTATATGACTCAGCTTGTCCAGTAGAAGTTACTAACGATTATGATCCAGATAATTTTGTTTCAGGCTGCTATGACGACATGGGAGAGCAAGAAATTCTATTTACAATAGCTGATACTTGTCAGAATGTATACACCTGTAGAAGTATGTTAGAAATAACAGACACAACTGCGCCTTCCATTACCTGTCCGAATCAATTACGAATCAATTTTTCTGATCCTAATCTAAGAAGTAGCATCATCAGCTGGATACTAGGTGCCGAAGCATCGGACGCATGTACAGAAGTCATAGTCAGACACAACTTTGACATAGCAGAACTTAATATGGAATGTGGGTCTACCCATGAAGTCCAAATAAGTGTAGATGATTACTGTGGTAATCAAAATACCTGTATAGCACGGATAATGAATACGGGCGCAGAAATTGGAGATAGAGTCTGGTATGATAGAGATGAAGATGGTATACAAGACTCAGATGAAGATGGCCTCGCAGGTGTAACTGTTAATCTATATGATGAAGATGACAATCAAGTGGCCACTACAATATCAGATCAACACGGTCGATACTACTTCGAACTTGTGGATGAAGGAAGGTATTATATGACTTTTACACCACCTCAAGGTTATTCGCCTACACTGGATGGCGTGGGTGACAATAACACAAATAGTGATGTAGTTTTAGAGGACAATGCCTTTATGATCAGACCAACTAATATAAGAGCAGCAAGATGTGAAGATGGTCTAGATGCAGGCTTCATCGAAAGCAGTATAACCTTGGCTTTGACTTCCCTAGACTTAGAAGGGAAATACTTAGGTACACATAACTTATTAAATTGGGATATCTATAGTGAAGTCAACCTTAGCCATTATACTATTTTGCGCGGGGATTCTAAGAATACAGAAATGGTCAGTATATCTAAAGTACTAGCGACAGAATATAATGATCCTGCTATTTTCACAATGACCTATGAGGATTATGACCTACAGCGTAACGGCCTTTATTACTATAAAATCATTGCTGTCGATCTTAACGGTATAGAAACTCACAGTCAGATTGTCGCAGTACATGTACCATTATCACATCAGTCGGAAAACTTCTATCTGATTAATTATTTTCCTAATCCGGTTAACCAGGAGTTGAATATTAATATCAGTAACATCGATAGAGTAAAGATGTGGGACCTTCAGGTTTTCGATGCTTTAGGACAAAAAATATATGAGTTCGAATACGACGATTCCAATAGCTCGGACAGGAATCTTACCAAAAAGATCAGAACCACAGAATGGGCAGATGGCATCTATTTCCTTAGGACTAACATAGGTGGATTCAGCCATAGTAAACGTATTCTAGTTGCGCACTAACTTAGAGCTAAAAAATACAGAAGAGCCCTTGCACCTTAAGTTACAAGGGCTCTTTTATTTTTAGTGAATTACCACAGCTTAAAAAAATTCCCTGTTTGCTTAAAGCTAAACCATAAAGTGTTCCAACTCATATTTTGTCTTTTTCCAATTTGGCAAATGTTGCTCCAATAAGCTATAAAAAGACCTACTATGATTCAGGTATCCCAAATGACACATTTCATGTATCAATACATATTCAATACATTTTTTGGAAGCTTTGATTAGCTCAGTATTCAATGTAATCTGACCCTTGTCATTACAACTCCCCCATCTTTTTTTCATCCACTTCATTTTAAGCTCTACCTTTTCAGTGGAAAACTGTTTGAAGATTGGTTTTACGTTCTGTAGCATTTCATGAAAATGAACTTCTGCTTTCTCATTATACCATGCAATAAGTAAGCTCTTGACTTTAAGGGCATTCATAGGCTCAGCTGTAGATACAAGGAAATATCCCTTACTGAGTTTTACATTCTCGACTTGAGATTTTTTCACCTTGAGTCTATATTGCTTACCAAGATAAAGATGTGTTTCGCCAGAAATATATTTACGTGGTGGAGTCAATGGATGAAAAGACAAAAAGAACTCCTTTTGCCTCAGTATCCAGCTTGCTTTGCTTTTGATTTTTTCATTTATTTTCTGCTGACTAGAATCTAAAGGAGCAATGACTACCACTCGATTATCAGGATGCACTGATATCCCTAGTGTTTTTCTATCAGCATATTCTAGATCAAAGGTTATCTCAGAATTGCCATATTGAATCGTATGCTTCATTAACTATACTTGAGTTTAGCAACCTTTAGGCATTCTTCAATCAGATGATCGATTTTCTCCCAATCTGCGGACAGGTCAAATTTTTGATGAATTTCATACAGTTTATCACCTAATTCGATATTAATAGATCCTACGATGTCGTCATTCGACTTCCAATCAATTATTTTATTACTACCTACAAACACTTTACTTTTTACAACCTTATCCATTGTTAAACTCAGCTCAATGTGAAATGGCGTCTTAAGCAATTCTTCATCATCAAAAATCTCTGTTGTAAAGTTATAGAAAGCTAAAGCCACTTCATTATTGGCAAGCTCAGGTGGTCCATTGTTAGAGCGGCCATTGAAAAATTGATCTTCAAGTTCTCTAGCTTTCCTTAAATATTCAGCTTCACTAATACGCTTTTGATAGTATTCAGCAATAGTATCTTTTATTAAGTCTGCTAATTTTTTGTAGTAAATCGGATCTTCTTGCATCTTTAGATTGATCGCTTTTATTGTCCGACTTGCAATATGATCCGCTTGAGCAGCCGTACCTGTGATCTTTTCTACTTCTGCTTCTCTTTCTTCCTTATCAAAAATATTAACCAATTCCGTCACTTTCAGGATCTCCCCTTCTGTAGAAATATGTTTATTAATTAGTTTTTGAATTTGGGGTTCAAACTCTTTATAGGATAGTTCGTCATTATATCTACGTTTTACATCTACCCTTAGTTTTAGAAAGAACTTAGCATCATTCTTATAGGTAGCTATCTTATCGTCATCTGTATTAATTACAAAAGTGACAGATGACAAAGCCATTTTTAATACCCGAGTAAAAACACTAAGCTTTTCATAGAATTTATTTCTACGGTCTTCTGGTGAAAGGTGTTCTTCATAATTAGAGGCTTCAACAGTCTTTCCCTTTAGCTCTTTGAAAATATCCCAAACATCAGAATGCACTTGTGGTAACTTTTTTATTTCATCAGAAATGTTCGTTAGGCTGCCTTCTAGATCTTGCTCATCAAATTCATTTAGACCAGAATAAGTACTCAATGCATCATCCAGACTTTCTAAATTACCATAGTAGTCTACGATATAACCATAGTCTTTACCTGGATATACTCTGTTAACCCTTGCAATAGCTTGAAGTAGAGTATGTTCTTTTAATGACCTACATAGATAAAGTACAGTGTTGTTAGGTGCATCAAATCCAGTAAGCAATTTTGCAACTACGATAAGTATTTCGGGGTGATCTCTTTTTTTGAACTGACTGATGATTGATTTCTCATACTTTTTGAGGTCACCATATTTGTCTATCATGGCAGAGAAATACTCTTTTTCTATTTTTTTGTCTTCATCTTGCTCATAAAAACCATCTTCTGTTCCTTCCCTTTGATCTGTTTGTGAAACAATAACATTGGAAGAAACTTTTAAATCCTCTCTTACACTTCCTATCTCATCTATATATTTCTTGTATTGCAAAGCAGCCTTAATACTTGGACATACTATCTGGGCTTTAGGCTTATACTTGTCATTATTAGTCTGAAAGAATTCGGTGTAATGCTTGCATATATCCCATGCTCGTTCTTCAATTATTTGATCGGCTTTATTGATTTGATTGACAGTATTAATTTTTTGCTTGAGCTTAGCTTTCTTATATTCTGGTTGTCCTTCCGTAACTTGATCAAACCCTCTATTTAATCTTTCCTCATTTAATGAAAATTGATTATGTCTTCCTTCGTAGAGCAAGGGAACAACAGCACCATCTGCAACAGCATCGAGAACCGTATATGGCATGCCTATATATCCACCGAATTTCTGCGCTGTACTTTTTTCATTCTTCATCAGAGGCGTACCCGTAAAAGCAATAAAACATGCATTGGTAAAAACACGTCTCATGCTCACATTAAATGAACCATATTGAGTCCTATGGCCTTCATCTATCAGCACAAAAATGTCTGCTGAACTTAATGGACTCTTAGTTTGCTTAACAGCTGCTTCAAATTTGTTGATGACTGTAGTAATTATAACATCACTAGAGTCATTAATCAAATTACTCAGATGAGAACCTGTTGTGGCCTGGACCACTTCCATTTGGCACTTCTTAAAGGTGCCTGATATTTGATCATCAAGATCCACTCTATCTGTAACCAATATAATTTTAGGATTGAGAATAGTCTTGTCAGATGCCAGCATTTGTGCCAACATTACCATGGTCAAACTCTTTCCGCTTCCTTGCGTATGCCAAATTACGCCACCCTGCCTTTTACCAGTTATGTCTAAATGTTGAACACGTGTTATAGTTGTGTTGACAGCAAAATATTGTTGATACCTTGCAATTTTCTTTACGCCATCGTCATATAGCGTGAAATTTCTTGTTAGGTCTAATAACCGCTTGGGCTCACATAATGCATATAGCAATTTATCTTGATTGGTTACAGATCGTTCTTCTTTTTCTAGCTTATCAAAAAAGGGTTTAGCATAACTAAAGCCATACTTCCTTTCTGCATAAAGTTTCTTTTTTACAGATTTGTCTAAAGCTGTATTCTTTACTCTATTTAGTAGCTCAGCATGATTAGCTGCAGATTGACTCGTCGGAAATTGCTCTTTCCATTTTGACCAAAACTCTTTACTTGTCCCTGTGGTACCATACTTACCAGCATTAGATGCTACAGATATTAGAATGGATGAGTAAACGTAAAGCGACCGAATGCCGTCTTTGCTAAAGTTTCTAATGTGTTGTTCTATAGCTAATTCCTCAGGTGTTTTCGTGCCTTTGAGCGCTGGTGATTTACATTCTATAATGACCAAGGGAATGCCATTGACAAAAAGTATAACATCTGGACGATAGGTGTCTGCTCTACCAGTCCTTGTCACTGAGAATTCTTCTGTCACATGAAAGATATTGTTCTCCCAATTTCCCCAATCGAAATATTGAAGTGTATGACTTTTTTTATCTCCGTCGATGGTCTGCTCAAAGGACTTTCCTAAGGTCAGCAAGTCATAAAAAGACGCATTTGCATTAATAAAGCCATCTTGATAGGGCAGGTTTTTTATAGCCAGAATTGCTGCTTGGATATTGGTGTCTGAAAATTTATATTCTTTTCCTTTTCGTGTTATAGTGTTGATTTCGGACAGCTGTTTTGTGAGGACTTGCTCAAACAGAACAGATGATCGCTTTCCACCTCTCCATTTTTCCGCTTCAGAAGGCGGCACATAAGTATAGCCCATGTTAATAAGCAGCTGAATTGCTGGGATCTGAGATATATGATCTTCTAAAAAGGATGGTGTCTTGCTCATATCTATATCTTAAACTGTAACAAATTCATTGTTTTTTCGTCATATTTGTATTAAGTCGACTTGGTAGAAACCGCTTGTTTCTATGAGGCCGCAACCAAGTCCCCGGTTCTTGAACCTGGGCTTTTTTATTTTCTGACAATGCCATGTGGGTCTGAACTACTTGCCTTTTTAAGTAAAACAGGGTCTAATTTCAAAAACTGTTTTTCTAGTCCAAACTTTTTAAGACTCCCTTTTGGGTATTCTTTGCGATATAATAGCTGTGCAACAACATCTACTGATTGGATGAAATATGAATGATGTGATGACCTTGCAATTACATCCTCAATAATATTATCTGCTGGTGCATTATATGAACCTGAGAAATGTGAAGGTGTCGGATTGTAAATCCTCATTTTACGAAAAAGTCTCATCAGCTTAATGCTGTCAGTATCATCAGACACATTACCTTGATTTTTTTGTTAGAGCGTCTTTTAAGCTTCAAAAATGTCTGAACAAGATTGATAAGATATTAGGATATTCATGATGTTTTGTTTTTGAGGTTTTTGTTGAATACCCGATGGTATTGTAATCGTTCTGCACCAAAATTAATTAACAAGCCATCTGCTATATTATAAGCTTCGCAATAGTTAATCGCCTGAGCCTTGTGTACCCCTTCAAGATTTTGGATTGCTTTAATTTCAACCATCACTAAGTCTTCCACAAAGAAATCAACTCTTCTTGATCCTACGGATTCGCCTTTATATTCAAGAGGCATTTCAAGCTCTCTCACAAATGATAAACCCTGCAGAGAAAACTCAATAGATAAAGCCCGCTGATACACTACTTCCTGAAAACCGTTACCCATTTGATTATGTACTTCCATAGCACAACCAATAATCTGATGTGTTAAGTTATTTATATTATCAATTTTCATCTTGCTTAGCTTATCATATAGAATCATGTTTAGACAATCTACCACTCCTCCCACACAATTTTCTTATCAGCAAAAATATCCCAAACCATAGAACTGAAATGCCAATCAAACCATTCATTAAACATCTCCCACGTACGATTCTGAGGCCAAGCTGATTCGTCAGTCCACATACCATGTAGTTGCTCTTGGAAAAGTTCGTCAAAATTCAATTTCAAAAATTCTTCTGCCTCTGTACTACTCCAGCCTTCATCTAAAAGGTGACTACTGCATTCATCAAACTTATCTATATCACTGCTATCATCTAAGCTATTTCCCCAATCATAATAAGGCTGTTTAGCAACAAGTACCAGTACACTTCTATTTATTGTTTTATTCATTTTCATATTGCATATCTTAG